>NZ_JMLG01000048.1:0-1123 GCF_000686645.1 Desulfofundulus thermocisternus DSM 10259 | reverse complement strand
CTTTTCGGCACCCTGCTTTATGAGGAACTGGTCAAAGACGGTGTGTTCACGCCGGACAGGCTCTCTTTGTCCACCTTCTACCGTTTTCTGGCCCAAAACCCGGACCTGGCCGCTGATAGCCGCCCCGATGCGGAGGAAAAAGAGGTCAAACGGTTTTCCCACCAGTGGGTGAATGAACTCTGGCAGACGGATATCATGTACGGCCCCCGTTTAAAGGCAGGCCGGGCCAAAAAGCAAACTTACCTCATTGCTTTCATCGACGATGCTTCACGTCTGGTTACAGCAGCCCAGTTCTGCTGGGAACAGAACTTTACAGCGGTAAGGACCGTTTTAAAAGAAGCAATTTTAAAACGGGGCATACCGAAAATGATTTACACCGATAACGGAAAGGTTTACCGCTGCGGTCAGCTGGCCATGATCTGTGCCGGCCTGGGGTGCACTTTACTGCACACCGAACCTTTTGCTCCGCAGGCCAAGGGTAAAGTGGAACGTTTTTTCCGCACCGTCAGGATGCGTTTTTTAAGCCGCCTGGAACCGGACAGGATTAAATCCTTAGAGGAGTTGAACCTTGCTTTCTGGCAGTGGCTGGAGACGGATTACCAGCGCAAAACGCACAGTGCACTTGGTATGAGCCCCCTGGATTACTTTATGTCCCAGGCACATGCGGTGAAAATGGTTTCCAACCCGGTCTTTTTAGACGAAAGCTTCCTTTTGCGGGTAACGCGCAAAATTAATCACGACGCTACCTTCCCATTAGATAACATACTCTACGAGACGGACCAGCAGTTTGCCGGCACACGCCTGGAAGTCAGGTATGAACCCGAGTGGCTGGGAAACCCCGCCCGCCCTGTGCTGCTCTACAAAGACGGCCTGAAAGTGGGCGAGGCCAGACAGGTTGATTTCTATGCCAACGCGCAGCTGAAAAGGAGAGGCCGCGGCCGCCCGGCCCTCAAAAATACCGATACCGGCCCGGAAGATAAACCTCTAACCCCGAGTATCAGTGAGATTCCGGTACCAGCCGTCTCCTTTGCCGAACTGCTCAAAAGTGAAGAGGCGGGTGAGAAGTGATGTTCACCCAGTTCTACGGGTTGAAGTTCAACCCTTTCAGCAAGGAAGTGCCTTT
>NZ_JMLG01000047.1:0-1261 GCF_000686645.1 Desulfofundulus thermocisternus DSM 10259 | reverse complement strand
CTGTCGCTGGCCGCCGCCCTGCAGGGGCTGAACAGGAAACGCTGGTTTGTGGCCGGGGGTGATCCTGGTTCTGGTGGCCGCCCTGGACGAGTGGCACCAGACCTTTGTTCCCGGCCGCACCGGCCGGGCGGTTGACGTGCTGGTGGACCTGGCTGGCTACACGGTCCTGGCCTTTTTCTTTTCGAAAAAAAGCAAAAACCTGCAGGCGTAGAGGGGGCTTTTTATGCACATTCTGGTTACCGGCGGTGCCGGCTACATCGGCAGCCACACGGTAATAACCTGGAAACCATCGTCCGCACGGCCTGGGAGTGGCACCGGCGGCACCCGGAGGGCTATGGAGACGGGCTCTTTTCTTTGTCCATTGATAGGGAAGTTTCTTTTACACCCACGGGGAAATTCTTGTAAAAGTGGCCGGGCTAAACAGGCAACTGGGCAGTCATAAAATAGACCTAAAATAGACAAATAGCCGGATTCATGGTAAAATAAGAACAGTAAGATGAGTAAAATCTGTAAGAGGAGGAACTTTGAATGTATACCGTTACTGTTTCCTCCAGGGGCCAGGTAGTTATACCGGTGGAAGTTAGAAAAAGAATGAATATCAAAGAGGGAGACCTTCTTTCTGTGAAAGAAGAGGGAGAAAGAATAATACTGAAGCCCGTGCGTAAAAGGAGTGTGCTGAAAGGCGTCGCAGAGAAAACGGCGGGGCTGCTTTCCGATATGAAAATGAGCGGCCGGGAGTATGTAGAAATGCTGCGTGAGGGTTCTGGTAGGAGGTTAGACGAGCTTGAAGGTGGTCGTTGATACCAATATCATTATAGACCACCTGCGCGGTGTTCCCCAGGCGGTCAAATTACTTAAGGAGATTGAAGAAGGTAGTCTTGAAGGTTTAATTTCTACTATTACCCTAATGGAGATAATGGCTGCACCCAAAATGAGCAAGGAGCGGTTATCAGCCGTTAAGGAATTATTGGGAATCTTCGAGCATTGTCCGGTTGATAATCAGACCGCAATTACAGCTGGCAGTCTTTTAGCGAAGTACCGCCGTTCACACGGCCTGGATCCGTTGGATGCCTTAATTGCAGCGACGGCCAAAGTTAACGAAGCCGTCCTTTTTACATTGAATACAAGGCATTTCAAGTATATCGAGGGCTTGATTGCAGTCAATCCATACGATGCTGAGGTATAAAATAAAGCATGTATAATGCGGCTGTTTGCCGCCAACTCCCTGGAAGAAGCCCGGGCCATCATATGGGAGGAACTG
>NZ_JMLG01000045.1:0-2270 GCF_000686645.1 Desulfofundulus thermocisternus DSM 10259 | reverse complement strand
CACCGGTTGCCTGCGCTCTTCCCACACCCGGATCACCGTATAGGAATATTCCAGCCCTCCCGTATCCCACCGGTCACTTAACCGGTGCAGCCCGTTGTCGTCTTCCTTGTAGAAAAACATCACCACCTGGCGTATGGACGGGGTGCCCCTGCCGCCAGCCAGCGTGGCCTCCCATATGTCGCTACGGTAGCGCAGCATGCGGGCCGGCAGCGCCTCGTCGCGGTAGCCCATAGGCTCGAAGTGAAGCAGGTACGGGCTGCTGGGGTCATCTATTTCCAGTACGTTATCCAGCCGGGATTCCTTTCTGGGGGTGTACTCCGTTTTATAGGTTGAATTATACCACACGGAACGGGGATCTGGTACGGCGGGATGCCGGGGTAGCCTGCTTGAAAAGTAAACCCCCGCTGGCGTAGCTGCCGGGGAAGGCCCACGCCCAATACGTTAATAAGTTAAGTGCCTGGCACCGTCAATTCCATCTTCCTGCCGCCGCCCGCGGCATGATATAATATACACGCAAGATTTAATTGCCTGCCGTTGAGAGGACTGGGATAGTTGGCCGTTAATGTCATTGACCGGAGTCTCAAGGCTTTGGCCCGCCGTTACCCGAAACCCTTTGTCAAACTTGTCCTGGACTCCACAGAAGGGGTGGCCGTGGCCACCATCGAAAACCCGGAGATCAACCTCCCGGAAAGGCGGCTCGATTTCGTCTACGGCCTGCGCCTGGATGACCAGGAGTACCTGCTGCACCTCGAATTCCAGCTCCAGCACGAGACCGACCTGCCGGAACGGATGTTCACCTACAACGCGCTCCTGACCGCCGCCTACCGGCGACCGGCCATCTCGGCGGTCATTTACCTGGCGCGGCAGGAATACCGCCGCTTACCCGAAGCCTATGCCGTGACCTTCCGGAGCAGGGCGGTCCATACCTTCACCTACCGGGTCATCAGGCTCTGGGAATACGAAGAAGCCATTGCCGGCGGCGAGCTGAAGGAGCTCGCTCCCCTGCTCGTCCTGCTGGCCGAAAAGGGTAAAGAAGAAGCTGCCCTGGCCAGAACTAGAGAACTGGTCCTGGCCATAGGCGACGAGAAGCACCGGGCCGATGCCCTGTCGGTAGCCATCACCGTGGCGGCGCGCTACTTCAGTCGCGATTTTTTGCTCGAGTTTTTCAAGGGGGAAATGGAGATGCTGCAAGAAGCCAGTATTGTCCAGGAATGGATAAACGAAGGCCTGGAGAGAGGCCGGAAAGAAGGCCTGGCGGAAGGCCTGGAAAAGGGCCTGGCTGAAGGCCTGGAAAAGGGCAGGAAGGCGGGAAAGCTCGAGGGAGAGATCGAGACGCTGCAAAGGGACATCCAGGAAGTCCTGGAGGAACGCTTCGGCCGAGTCAAAAAAGGTATGGGCAAGAAGCTGGCCGCCATTGACGACCCGGCGGTGCTCCGTTCCCTGCTCAAGAAAAGCGTCAGGGTGAAGAGCCTCGAAGAGTTCGCCCGGCTCTTGGAAGAAGTGTAACGTCCGGAGACAAGGTAAAGCCCTACCGGTGGCCTGCGGAGGGGTTTTCTTTTTAGCCCTCTAACCATATTTTGCCAGTAAGGTAAATAAAGGCGGACAAAACGCAAAGGAACCTCTTCTCGAAGTAGCAGGGATCGCCCGTGAGCCATTACTCAAAAACTTGATCAGCGAAAGTTAGTTTAGATGAAGCTCCCGCCTCCCTTGCCAGCCGCGGGCGGTAGGGACTTTCGCTTTCCAGCTTGAAGGCGATCGCGGAAAGATACTTCCTGGTTTTTCGCGTGGCACTTTTAGGCACTTTTAGGAGTCCCATGGTCTGGAAGTGAGCTCAACCCGGGGTGGCCTGCTTGAAAAGTAAACCCCCGCTGGCGTAGCTGCCGGGGAAGGCCCACGCCCAATACGTTAATAAGTTAAGTGCCTGGCACCGCTCACTGCATAAACCTCTCAATGCCGTCCCTGATGATGGCCCGCGCCTCTTCCAGGGTGTTGGCGGCAAACAGTTCCTCCATTACGCCGTCCAGCACTTCCAGGCTGGCCATCTCCCGGACTTTCTGCTGCAGGCCGGCAGATGCATCACCGAACCTCCTCCTGAGGTACTTGCAGATGGCATCCTGCTTTGCTTCAACCTTGCCCCTGGCCTCGCCTTCAGCCCTGCCTTCGGCCTTCCCTCTCAAAACGCCTTCCATCACAGCTTGCCTCTTCATCTCATCCAGTGCCCGTTCTATGTTGGTGATCATCTTTTCCACCTCCCGGGGATCGTTTTCCTC
>NZ_JMLG01000044.1:0-2359 GCF_000686645.1 Desulfofundulus thermocisternus DSM 10259 | reverse complement strand
TGGTTGTTTGCCAATACTCCGCGGGGTGCCCGGGCCAGCGCTATTACTTACAGCATCATAGAAACGGCAAAGGAGAATGGGTTGAATCCTTTCCAATACCTCAGCTATCTTTTTGAAAAACTTCCCAACCTGAACCCTAAAGACAGTAACGCCCTGGATCAGTTACTCCCCTGGTCCGATTCACTGCCCCCTGTGTGCAGGGTTAATAAATAAGCCAGATTATGTCCCCACCTGATTGCAAGGTGGGGTTTATTTTACGCTTACTAAATAACAACGGTTATTCAGATCAGAAATTGATTATCGGTGGTGACCTAAATGATGATGAAGGTTCAGATCCTTACAACATAATGCTGTATAATGTATTTCCAATGGCTGATACTGGACCTGGAGGAGTATGTACACTACAATGTTATAATAACCCCAATAATCCCAAGGTTGATTTTTGGTTTAAGCGGGGTGTTTCAGTAGATACTTCAAAGAGTCAAGTACTGCAAATTGACATCTCAGACCATCGGCCAGTGCTGGCTTACGTATATACCGGTTAATTAAATAGGGGGTTTTAACCCCCCTCTTCTTTTTTAGTCTCCAGTGTTAATCTCTGGTGACTTCAGTGCTGATAAAATTTCCCACTGGTGTTCCATCTTTCAGTAGTTTCCACACCCTTGTGAAGTTTCCTGTGTCCGAATCGGTAACCAATAAAACGTATTCATCAAAATCATCACTTATTTTAACAAGATCTATCACACGCCAATAGTGAAAGTCACCTAGGGCTACGTCAAAAAGCTTGCGCAAGCTGCCGGTACCCGGCCTGTATTTGTAAAGCTTTCCACGAGTGTCCACGATAAATAAAGAAAAATCTTGATAATCTAATATCCTGGCGGCAGAAGTGGTAGAAAAGCTTTTTTCTATGATTTTCCGCAGATCATATGTATCTGTTATGTTTCCTCTACCATCTAATTCGAAAACTATGTTACTGAAGGGTATTCTTTTATGAAGCTCCACAAACAGATGATCATTCTTACCCACAAAAATTCTACTGAAATATGCATCTTCCTGACGTTGATCGGAAGGGAGGTTTTCAAAAGCAAAAAGCAGGCTTTTTTCCCCCTCCGGTGTTATCCTTAATACCTGTTTAGCTGAAATGAGGTAAATATTCCCTTTTTGATCCAGATCCATTGAGGTAAAGTTATCTTTATCCGAAAAGATCTTTTTGATCTCTTTTTTCTGAACATCAATCAAGTAGAGACTCGAGCCGGTTAGAGCCGCTATCTTAGAGGGGTTTACCACAGCAAAGTCCATTATCGTGTTTTCCTTTCTAAACCCCTCAGGTAACCAAGATGTGAGATCATAAATTGTTCCCCGGTCGTATATTTTTATTGTAGAATATGTGTCTAAAAAATACAAATAATTCTCATGTACTTCTATCTGAGTAGGGTTATTCAGCCGGCTTTTTGCTTTCCAGGATGTCGTTGAACAAGCAGTTATTGTCACTGTTATTAATAAAGATAAGACAATCAGGATAATTACCTGTAATTTTTTGGACATTTTTCCGTGCCCCCAAAAAAATTTTTTATCACTAAAAACCTACTTTAAAAAATCTCTCAATAATAATAGACGGATAAATGGCCTACTTTGTTCCGCTCTCCGCAACAAAATCTTTCAACGACCCTGCCAGCAAGATTAACCTTTACCTTCTCCAGGCAGGAAAGAACCCCTCCCATCAAAATTTTATAAGGCAACTGACACGTTGCTACTCCTTCAAGGATTTCAATATCTTTTCGTATTCGTCTCGGTTACCTTCATCATTTACAAGCATATATCCCTGAACGTGAATTCCATTTTTAGTAAACTCATAACTACAAATATGCTTAGCCCAAGCGTAGATGTCGCTAATTTTACCTGGTCCTTCTAAATCCTCTGTGAAGATTATTCGCCCTTCCAGAGATGTACTGTCGCCTTTCATCTCTGTTACCATTAACACTTCAAATTTTTCCGGGTCATACCACAGTTGTTTTACCATCTTTTCAGTCGGTATCCCTGGGTTATCCTGTATAAACACTCCGTAATGCTGGAAGCGTTCCGGTAGATACTTCGGAGTGATACGGTCGTAACCGGACAGCTTTTTTGCTTCCTCGGCAGTTACCTGCACATATCCCTCCAATAAATTACCTTTTATGTCCTCTATCATAATTTCTTTACTGGGTGACATCTTCGGTAGTTGCTCACTCAATTTAGCAAATATATCCCGAGCCTGTTTAGTCTTCTGTGGGCTATCATCTCGTATTCCAAGCCGGTCAATTATGGCCGCCGCCACCACCTGGTCGGAAAATATCTCCCCCCATTCGTTAAAGTTATAGTT
>NZ_JMLG01000043.1:0-2836 GCF_000686645.1 Desulfofundulus thermocisternus DSM 10259 | reverse complement strand
TCTTATCTTCGTCAAGCTTGGTGAACCGCCGGATGCGGACCCGCATGTCCGGTGGTGTGAGAGGACGGGGGCTAGCCGCCTCCTCCTACTCGATTGGGATTGGGTGTTAAAGTTCAGGAGAAAGAAGGTGTTTTCCACTTGCAATAATTTTTGGTCGTTGATATAATTACTGCAAAGCAGTTTGGTAGGTAAACTGTATTACAGCATAGATAAACTGTATTACAGCAGTTGTAAAGGAGCGGTTTTTGTGGGTCAAATAATTGGTAACGTTATCGTACAGAAGCGCGGTGTTGTCAGTCTGGGCTTGTTAAAAGAGCATATGCCTTTAAATGATGGCGATATTTTCCAGGTAGAGCTTGAAGACGGGAAAATTATCCTGAGACCGATGAAGCTCATTCCAGCAGAGCAGGCATGGTTCTGGACCAGGGAATGGCAGGACGGGGAAAAAGAGGCCGAGAAGGACATAGCTTCTGGGAGGGTTAAGTCCTTTGATAATGTTGACGATCTTCTGGAGGATCTGGATAAATGATTTTTCAGCGAACGGAACGGTTCAAGAGAGCTTATAAAAAGCTGGATGAGAACCAAAGATGCGCCATAAAAAAAGCGTTGCGGCTGATGTCTGATAATATCAATCACCCCTCCCTGCGTGTTAAGCGTGTTCAAGGGACAAAAGATATTTGGGAAGCCAGTGCTACCATAAGTCTGCGCATCACCTTTTCCTGGAAAGGTGATACAATTATTCTGCGAAATTGCGGCGAACATGATAAGACGCTGAAAAAGCCTTGAGCTGACCCGGTTTAACCGGGGTTTTTCTTTTTTTGGAACAAAATGCGCCGAAACGTGGTCGGGCATGACCTCCAGGGCCAGTAACTCGTAGCCATGCTCCATACAGAGAGCAGTAATTGCTGCCTTCAGAGTTTCGTCTATTGGTGGGAGCAATACCTTACGGCGGTACTTCGTTCATACGAAGTGGTAGTTGATGGTATAGACTGCCGTTCCGGTTGACTTCCAGGTTTCTTTCTTCATGCCATTTATGTAACATTTGGGGAGGGACGTAAATACCAGGGCGAGGGGGTCCGTGCGACGAGCAATTTTGCCTCGGGAGGCTTACTGGATCGAGGGAGATCTAACGCAGCAAAATTGCTCGTCGTATCCCCTTTAATAAATTGAGGGGGTGTCTCCTCCCGCGCTCCCCCGGTGCTCTCAAAAGCAGTCGGCCGTGTCAATTCACTTCGGGTTGCATATAATATCCAGCAGAGGCAACTTATTCATTGCTAAAGGGGGGCTATTTTTGGACCTGGCAAGTGAAAGGAACGGCACCGCGAAGAGCAAGAGAGAACGGATGAGTTCTATGACTTCACCGCCAAACATGGTTGTTGAATATTACCGGCAGTTTGGTGTAGATGAAAAAACTATTAAGCGCATGTATCACTGCCAGTGCTTGGAAGTTTATGCCTCAAAGCCGAATTCTGCTTCTCCTGTGATGGCCCGTAATGTGCGCTCTCGCTGAGGGAAGGCTAGGCGGTAGGCGGCAGGTGGCCGCTAGCATACCTAGTCATAAGGGAGGGAAACCTCCCTTTTTTTTAAACGTAGCATTCTTTTTTGAACTCGTGTATTTTCTTAAAAAAGAGGGGATAACCATGTTCCAGCAAGTTTTAGTTAGTGCAAAGAAGGAGTTCTGGGATTCTTTTATCGTTCCCTTGGCCCATTATCCTGTTGCTTGTAGGGTTACCAATGTAACTTTATTTGGCGAGTTGCTGCCAGATAACACAATCCTCGTTTTCGGCAGGTACGAGTTTCTTTTTTGCCATTATAAAGAGGAAAATCAGTTTACACCCGGCTACCATGCTGCCGTGATGCCCCGCACTTTCTGCGAGAGAATTCAGCCTGTCGGGTCATGGGCGGCAGGAGCCCTACCGGGGGATGTAGAATTGCAGGTTTCCTTTAGCCGCCCCCTGCGCGTGCACACAAGGCCAGGTAAGCCGGCGCGCCTTAATCTGGGAGACTTTTGGAAGAGCATTTTTTCGTATCCGGCCTGGGTGGAGGTGCAGGTGGATGGCGAAATAACTGCCGAGATTGCCCTTGTACCGAAGTCGTTGCCTGATTTACCTCGTACTGTGGTAAGTAGACTGGCAGGAGCAGAGAAAAATGAAGGTAAGGAACCAGTGCCACCCCAGGGTATGGAAAAGCCTGGCGGTTTGACGGAGCAGGAAGCACCAGCTAGAGGGCCGGCCGCAGAGACTAAGCCTTTAACCATTGATCTGGAACAGCTGGCCGATCTGGTGATGAAGATCCTCCGCCAGCGCGAGCAAGCAAATGTTACAGGCCAGGAAATCAGCCGACAAGAGCCCAATAAAGCAGGAAGCCAAGTGGTTAAACCAGCACCCGCAGTTGTTACAGTTGCGGATCCACCACTTCCTTCGTTGCCTTTGGAGCAGATCCCGAGCCGCCCCGGTCTTTATAAGACCTTTCAGCCTTATGTACCACCACCCAAGCCGCCTGGCAAAGGCGGGTGAGGGGGTAGAGCACAAGCGTCCGGTCGGACGGTCAGTGGCGCGGCCATTTCCGGTGATGCGGTACACCTGCCGAAAAACCCGGATACCCCGGAAACTCCACAAAGCAAAAAGCTTTTTCAAGAAAAAAGCAGCGGTTAAACCGCTGCTTTTTAAGGTGTGTGCGCCCGGCATGGGCGTTAACTTGGTGGTGAAAGGCAGGTGCAGGCGAGGCAGCACGAGTCTGCTAGCCAAAGGCAAGGGTGTCCATCGCGAGGTGGAATCGGATCGGTGCGCCGGCGGCAAAACCACGGCCCGATGAACAAGAACCCCATAAGAGGCTA
>NZ_JMLG01000042.1:0-5828 GCF_000686645.1 Desulfofundulus thermocisternus DSM 10259 | reverse complement strand
GCTGATTATCGCGGAGAGGGTAGTGGATTTGTACATACAAAGCAGCTGCTGGACATCCTGGATGACGATCCGGGGAGGGCTTTTAAAAAGTATGTCTTACTTATGGAACAGGATGATGATAAGGACTGGGAGAATGTTTCATTTATCGGCCGGGAATCTTTTGCTTTAAAGGTTGAGCCAAGACAGGCTGTACCCACCAGGAAGCGGTTGGATGAAATCCTCATGGCTTCCGGAGTGAATATGGAAGAGTTTGCGCAAATAAAGAGCGGATCCAGAAAAAGATCGCTGGTGCCGTATAAAGTTTGGTACGCCAGGGAAGCACTGGCGCAGGGATATACGTTGCAAGAAATAGGCGAAAATATTCGCATCTCTTCGGTGGCTGTTTACAAACTTTTATCCCGTGCCAGGCAATTAACCTGTTAACTTATTATTATTATTATTATTAACGGCGTAAGGGCCGGTGCCCTGGGGGGGCCCCGGAGCGTTTTACTTTTGTAATCTCATCCTTTTGCTCAGAATGCTAAAGGAGCGCAACTGGCGCGTAGAGTATGCGGAGCCCAATTATCCCCTGCATATGATGTACGTCCCAAACGATCCCCTGTTTTTTGACCAGTGGGCACTGCACACGATCAATGCCGCCGGGGCATGGGATAAGCTGGCGCCAAATCAGGAACCGGTGATTGTGGCCGTGGTTGACACGGGCATCGATTTTTATCACGAAGATCTGCAGGGGCGCATCTCGCTTGATGGAGCCTGGGATTTTGTATTAAACGATTCATACCCGCTGGATCTGGACGGGCACGGTACGGAAGTGGCCGGTGTTATCGCTGCCGCCACCGGCAACGCCACCGGCATTGCCGGTACCGCCGGGCGGCAAAATGTGCAGATACTGCCCTTGAGGGTCTTCAACTGGCTGGGGGAAACTAATATCTATTGGGTGAGCCAGGCCATTGCCCACGCCGTTGACTGCGGGGCACAGGTGATCAACCTCAGCCTGGGCGGTCCACAGTACTCTCAGGCATTGGCCGATGCGGTTGACTATGCGTGGGAGCGCGGCGTGGTGGTGGTGGCCTCCGCCGGCAATGAAGGCGGTCCGGTGTTCTACCCGGCGGCTTTGCCCCATGTGATCGCCGTGGCCGCCAGCGATGAGGGCGACGGGGTGGCCTATTTTTCAAATCACGGGCCGGAAATTATGGTGGCAGCACCGGGAGTGGATGTTCTATCAACCGATGCCTTTTATCCCGAATATACCGTCGTCAGCGGAACGTCCATAGCGGCGCCCTTTGTTTCGGCCGCTGCGGCCATAATTAAATCGCAGCTGCCCGGTGCCGGGCCGGATCAGGTGGCGGAGATAATCCAGAAGGGCGCCGTGGATATTGGCCCGCCGGGGAAAGATGACTACGCCGGCTACGGCCGCCTGGATCTGGATCTGGTGGCCGCGCAGCTGGCGGGTGCAGGCACCCCGGGCGGGGGCGGCGGTGGCGGTGGGATCGTTATGGAGCCGGGCCAGATTTTGCAGATTGACTTCAACCTGCCGGTGAAGATAGATGGGAATACCTCCTCCCACTTCCACCTGCTCACTGCCGGAGGTGCCGAGCTGCCCTGCACGCTATATTTTGTAGGCGAGGTGAACACAGGTGAAACCGGCGGCTACACCACCTTCTGGCTCAAGCCGCGCGATGCCCTTTTACCCGGCCTGACGTACACCCTGCGGGTGGATGCCGGCCTGACCGCCACTTCGGGTCATAAGCTTGCCAACTATAATTTGAATATTGTTGTTAAAGCTGAAGAGGATAATCCAGTTACCCCACCGTCGGGTGATGAGGGTTATTCCGGAGCGGATAGTGCCAGGCACTTAACTTATTAACTTATTGATAAGCGCGTGCCCGTGGCCGGTGCCCCCTGGGCTTGTCCTTCCGGGGGCGCCTTATCTTATCGCCGCGACAGTGGTAGGGAACAAACCGTCCCGCAGGACGGCCTGTGACGGTCGAAAAATGGCCGGCGAAGGGAACCAGCTGAGCGGGCTGTCCGGAGAGGCCGTTTTGGGAAAAACTGAGGGCAAGGTGAAGGCGATGAAAAAACTCATTTTCACAGGCCTGATGGTACTGGTAATGTTTGTGGTCAATATTTCTTTGCCATCCTGGGCAGGCAGATGTGCCTGGGCACGTACTTTTGATGGAAAAGCAGGGGTTAGCCAGTCCGGGCAGGCAGGGCAGCAAGATATAAACCAGTTGCTGTCCGTAAATTCCGTTGCCAGTGCGGCGTACGGCCAAGTAAAGGCAGTACCTCAGGGGGATCGTTTGCTCCGGCCCACCCTGCCGCCCGAGTTGAGCAAAAAACTTTTCGGGGATAAGCTTAAGACAGCAAAAAGAGAGCTTTTCCGAACGGCAACAAGTGAGCTGCCCAAGAGCCCATGGGACTATTTAAGGCCGGGTCCCTGGGACCCGTACTGGGACATTCCCAGTGATGATCCGGAAATAACCGGCCTGGTGCAGGAAATAACCCGCGGTTTGACCAGTGATAAAGAAAAGGCAGCGGCCATTTACAAATGGGTGGTTCAGAACATTAAATATGACTATAGTTATTCAATTTACGAAGCGCTGCCCACTTTACACGCCCGCAAGGGGGTCTGCAACGGCTTTTCCCTCCTTCTGGCGGCCATGATGCGGGCAGGCGGCATACCGGCGAAATTTGTTACAGGTGCTGCTGACGGTGTGGGCGGGTGGCCCCGGCTGCCGGAGAAGACAAATCATGCCTGGAATGAAATTTATATTGACGGTAAGTGGTACAGCGTGGATGTCACCTGGGATTCATGCAGGTATCATGATTTAATGGAACACCAACCGGAATATCCTTTTGATTATTACCTGGAACATTATCAATATTATCTGATTGACGAAAAGCAATTCTCTGCCGATCACCATAAAATCCTGGTCAATGCCGCCTGGTTTGATTACCAGGGGGAAGAGCTGGACCTGGAACTTTCCTGTTCCGAGGCGGGGGCAAAAATCTTTTACACCCTGGATCTCTCCGAGCCAACCAGCAACTCCACTCTTTACTCCACCCCGCTGCACATCACCAATGGAACCACCATCAAGGCCATTGCCGTGGTTCCCCAGGGGGTGGTCAGCTATGTGGAAATACCTTTTATTCACATTAACGAAGGGGTTAAATTCTTTGACTCCCAGCGCGGCGTCCTGGTGGACATCCCCTTAGACAGGGAGTCTCAACAAATATACGCCTACTTTCTGAATGGCCAGAAGGGCAATTATATACCCGGCTTTATCATTGCGGCAGAGTCGCTGAATGAGGTTGCGGTATGGTCTCAAAGTCCTTTGGGGGGCTACTGGGGTAGCTCCAAAATAGGACGCCGGATTTTTGACCTGAAAGAGGGCGGCATGCGGGTCACTATTTCCAAGGGAGGCGAAATGTTGGAGATTAACTTTACGGTCTATTCCCTGCCTCCCGGTTTCCAAATGCCCCAGCCGCCCCTGGCCAGTATTTCCCCTGGCCAATACGACCGGCCCCTGGATGTGAGCCTGGACTGCCCGCGCACGGAAGACAATCCCTGGAGCGCCATTTACTACACCACCGACGGCAGTGTTCCCGGGCCGGGCACAGCCCGCCTCTGGGACGGGAAGCCCGTGCACATAGCCGCCGACACGACCGTCAAAGCGGTGGCGGTGCTGGGCAACTGGGATTACGTCAGCGACGTTGCGGAGTTTAAATACGAAATACGCCTTAGCGACTATTACGCGGTGGCCGAAGACACGGCAGCCCTGGCCATCGGGTTTGCCCCGGGAGACAGCAGCACCAGCGTCACCCGTGATTTAACCCTACCGGTGCAGGGAAAATACGGCTCCACCATCCGGTGGCAGTCCGACAGGCCGGAGATCATCTCTGAAGACGGAAAAGTATCCCGGCCGGTAATGCCCCGGTGGTTGGTGGAGAGGTACCTTTCGGGAGAAAATCCAATTATCGAAGAGCGTGTAAGTTTAACGGCTACCGTGACCAGGGGAAATGCAAGCGATACGAAAGAGTTTACTCTTGTTGTGCCGGGAAGGTGCAAGCTGGCAGATACCTGCTGGGCGCCGGTGGGGGCCATAGGAGATGGTACCGGGTCGTTGTGGGGAGTGGCTGCCGGCGGGAACCTCTGGGTAGCCGTGGGCGATCACGGTGCCATTTATACCTCTCCCGATGGGTTTAGCTGGACCAAACAGGATGCCGGGACAGGGGAAATGCTACGGGCCGTGGCCTTTAACGGCCGGATGTGGGTGGCCGTTGGAGAGCACTTCCTTGTCTCCCGGGACGGGGTAAAGTGGGATGTAAGAAGAGCGTCCGTTGTCAATCCTAATCTGGTGGGAGTTGCAGGAAGCCCTTCCCTCTGGGTGGCCATTTCACATGACGGCCTCATCTTTACTTCCCCGGACGGGTACGTTTGGGAGTGGCGGGACCTGAACGAAAAAGGGCCGCGTACATTCAATGCCGTTGCCTGGAACGGGAAGATGTGGATAATAGCAGGCGATGATGGGCTGATCCTTACTTCCTCCGACGGGCTGAACTGGACGGAGAGGATTTCCGGCACCACGGGCAACTTGCGTGATGTGGCCTGGGACGGCAGCCAGTGGCTGGTGGCGGGGGAAAACGAGATGCTTACCTCTGCCGATGGTGTGGTGTGGAAGAGATATGATTGCCTTGATGCGCCGGCACATATTGCCTGGGGCGGTTCTCAATGGGTGGGCATTCCCTCTTTTTCTGGCAACGGCATCCTAACCTCACTGGACGGAACCAGTTGGGATCGGGTTATAAAAGACCCCACCGGCTTCCCCTCTGGCCAGGTAAATGACATTGCCTCCTGTGACCATCGCTGTGTAGCGGTTGGTGAGCGGGGGATAGTGCACGTTATTGATTCCGTTGACTTCCCGGATCCCGGCCTGGAGGCGGCAGTCCGGAATAGTTTAAATAAACCGTTGGGTGCCATTACCAGGGAGGATATAAAGGGTTTACAGCAATTGGATGCCAGTCAACGCAATATTGCTGATCTCGCCAGGCTTGAGTTTGCCATTAACCTGGTTTCCTTAAATCTTGCCGGGAACCGGATTGATAGTATCCGGGAGATTGAAAATTTACAGAACTTAAAATACCTCAACCTTGCCCACAACAATATCCGGGATATAAGTCCTCTGGTTAAAAACAGTGAACAGGGCGGTTTAGGATGGGGCGCGGTGGTGGATCTGCGGGATAATCCCCTGGATCTGGAAGAAGGGTCGCAGGCTTATCAAGATATTGCCAGGCTGATCAGCAGGGGAGTAACAGTAAAATACGGCAATGACCGGGAAGAAGACGATGCCCGGGAATGGGCTCCACAAGTAAATGTGCCGCCCAATAAGGTGTGGACTATTAAATTCAATATGCCTGTGGATCCAGGTACCATAACCATTCAAAACATAACTGTTAAAGATACCAGCGGTAATGTAGTAAATGTTACGATAGAAATGGGCAATGACGGCAGGTCGGTTATAGTTAAGCCGCCGCTGGCGGGGTACACCCCGGGCCAGGTTTATACCCTGCATATTGGCAGGGATATTAAATCCACATCCGGCCTACATTTGAAGAATGCGGTAAAAATGCAGTTTATAATTGGTGCCAGGCACTTAACTTATTAACTTATCGAGCCCCGGTCCCGCGCCGGCGGGGCTTTTTCTTTTCACTGCCGGTGTACGATTCAGAATCGGTCCAGTTCCGCCTCATGTCAATCTCCGGCCGGATGTGGTATAATACAGCCACAGGAAGAATGAACCCGTGCCGGACAAAAGACAGCCCCACCA
>NZ_JMLG01000041.1:0-8301 GCF_000686645.1 Desulfofundulus thermocisternus DSM 10259 | reverse complement strand
CCGCCGACCAGAAACCGGCCGGCCTGGTTTGCTGCCGTGTTCAGAGAAAAGTTGATGGAAGCACGGGCGGAAATTCTGGCCCTTAAGATAAAATATCCGTTTGACCGGTTTTGAGCGGTATTACCACCGGCTGCCTCTTTCGGGTAGCCGGTTTTTCTTTTTTGGGTATTCGATGGAAATGCCGGCGGAATTTGAAAATTATTTTTGTGGTTACCGGTTTAAAATGAGAATTTCCTTTGTTCCACCAGTTGGTTGCCCCAATTTAATTTGAAGATTTTTCCCGAATCAATTTGAAAATCTACAGGGTTACTCTCTCCATCAGGCCGTTCTAAGGAGGTGACAATCCGTGACCGGTTGGGAACTCCTGGAGGAATTTGAAGAATTCCTCGGGCGTGAGGTTGACCCTAATAGCGAACAATTTCACGAACTTCTGGAAGCCCTTGGCTTTAAACCTAAGGAGGTGCAAGACCTAAACGACGAAATTCTGTGAGAGAGGCAGGGATTGCCAGCTTTATTAGCGAAGAAATTACATGGTTCTTGTTAATGAGATGATATTCGACACTACCTTTGCAGGAGGTTAAAAATGAAGCGGTTACTCTTTATCACTATCATTTCTGTAGTTTTGCTGGCCGGTAGGTTGGTGCTACCGGCCTTCGCTCAAGAACAGCAAAAAATTTCCGTCCTGATTGACGGGCTGCCGGTTGCCTTTGATGTACAACCAATCATACAGAACGGTCGGACATTGGTTCCCTTCCGAGCCATAGCGGAAGCGCTGAACGTGAGGGTTAACTGGGACAGCACTACTCAAACGATAAGTGCTACGGACGGGAAAACTTCTATCCGGCTCCAGATTGGCAACAGAACCGCCTATCGCAATGAAAACCCTATCACCTTGGACGTTCCCCCGCAAATTCTGGTCGAAGTTTAAAACTTTCAAATTAAAACCTCCCGGAAATCAAGGGCTCCGGGGCAATAATTAAAGACGTACCACTACATTTTCCTTCATTTTACAATAATGAGGGTGTGTGGTAATCATCGGAAGTCCGAGCACTTTGTTTGCAAGTGCCGTCACCGTCGTTTTTGATTTCAGCTACCTTTAGGGGTGGCCGGATTCCCAGTGCTCTGAATGCTTCATATGCGTTGCCCACCAGTTCCGTGCGGCATAGGTACTTGTCTTCCCCAATACTGAGTTCCACTGCTTTTAACTGTTGCAGGTCCCTGAGCAGGTAAACGTACTCCAGTTCAACTTCTTTTTCTGCCAGTTTTCTCTGTAAAGCCGATTCCAGGACCAGGGCCAGGAAACAGACCATGATGTGTCCCCGGACACGGCTGTCTTTCCAGTGGTAGACCGGGCGCAGGTCCAGACTGGATTTCATTTCCCGGAAGGCCCGCTCTACACGCCAGAGGTCTTTATAGGCCAGGGCCACTTCTTCGGTACTGAGTTGAGAGTTGGTACGCAGGACGTACTTGCCATCATACCGGGCTTCTTCTTTCAGGGCTTCCTGATCTATACCCACCACGGCGTCTTTGTTAAGCAATAGATACCGGCGGTAACCACGGTTGCCCACCAGCGATTTGATTCCGCCGTTTTTAAGCTGTTCTTCCAGCTTCCGGCACATTTCCTCCCGGGCCTTTTTGTCGTGTTCGGCCTGGACGGGATTGTGGCAAACGATGTACCGGTCAGCATCGTACCAGACTTCTTTTACTTTCAGGTTTCCTTTGACGGTCCGGTACCTGCCGCCTGTTTTGAGTACTTCGCCGACGTCTTTGACTTTACGCATGCGCATACCCACAATATATTCGATGTGATTTTTGTCCAAATGTTCCAGAATATCCTGGCTGACCATGCCCCGGTCGCCTACAAAGACGACCCGGGTCAGTTGAAACCGTTCGCGGACGTCGGCAATGGTTTGACTGAATGTGTTGACATCAGCTGTATTGCCGGGAAAAACCTCATGGGCTATAGGTATGCCGGCACGGGTCATTACCACGCCGACCATTACCTGGATTCTGTCCGGTCGATGATCTTTGGAGTGGCCGTAACGACCCAATTCCTCTGGCCCTCTGCCTTCAAAATATGTGGATGTGGTGTCCCAGAAAATCATGTCCACTTCCAGGTCGAACAGGTTTCTGGTGCTGTCAAAAAGGTCCAGTTCTATCCTCTCTTTATATTCGGCCAGAAAATCAAGGGCACGGTAAAAATGGTGCAGTTCCAGCTGGTCAAAGGACGGCCGGTAAACTTCTTTGAGCCATTCATTAACGCCCCGTTTGGAAAGCGGGTCGCTGATCCGGTTCAGCACCATGGCGTAGACGGCCTCAGCCAGTTGGCTGCAGGTGTATGCCTGGGAGAAATGGCGTTTCAGGATAAAGTCCAGGCCAAGTTGTTCCCACAGATGCCGGAAAATTAAATCCAACCCCCATTCCCTGGCACTGTGAACCATCAGTTTATCAGCTTCGGCCTGTATCCATTTCGTTTTTGAGAATTTGGCCAGGCTGGCAATGAGCCGGTCAAGGCAGCCTTTCTGAAGTTCGTCGATGCGGCCCAGGTTGGCCACCACTTTCTGGCGCACTTTGCCGTACTCCCTGACGGCTTCGACTATCTGGACATAGGTTCTTTTTGAGCCGTCCTTGTTGGTGAAAGTTTTTGTTCTGGCATACATGGCATAGATATTATACCATGTTAAGGCAGGTTAGAAAAACTAAATATTTACAGACGTGGCACTACACTTTTGCAATTTTTAAGTATTCCGCTAACTAAGACCCTCGATTTTACTGGGTTTCCAGCTTCATTGGAAATGTATGGGGCGCTAATGTTTCAAACTTGAGTCTGGGCGGGAGAACACTGATACCGCTCCGGTTCTTCGGCGAAGCCTTCAATTGTAAGGTGGAGTGGGATGACTCGATTAACGGGGTGAGAATTACCTCCCCACCCAAAGAGATGACGGTAATTGGGTTCTACGCCTTGGGCGACAGCAAGACCAGCAGTTGGACCAACCTCTTTGGGAAACCTTACCCGGAAACGGACAGAGGAAATACCGATGTGGTAGGCAAACTGGCGTTAGGCTGGTATAGTCTGGACAAAGAGGGTAACCTCCTAACCAGGAGCAGGACTGGCTGGCAGAGGCCGGACGGTTGGAAGAAGGTGCTGGAAGCGGCCAATAAGTATAACCTGAAGACCGAGATGGTGGTTCACTTGACTGACGGTAACGGCACCATTTCTTCTTTGTTAAAAGATGAGGCTTCCATGACGAGGGCGGTTAGTGGTATAATGAGAGAAGCGGTACTATACCAAGGAGTAAACCTGGACTTTGAGGGTTTGGGCTACCGAGATGACGGTGAGCAGTTAAAGGCCGTGCAGGAGGCCTTTACCAAGTTTGTCCGCCTCTTAGCGGAACAGGTGAGGACCGGCAACCTCACACTGACCCTCACCTCACTCTCCACGCTCCCAACAGCGCATATCAGGGTTACAATTACAAGGCACTGGGAGAATTAGCCGACCGGATTATCATCATGGCCTACGACTACGGCTCCACGCCGGAGCCGGTAAGCCTTGTCACGCAAGCTGTGGAGATGGCCAAGGCTCTTGTCCCGCCGGAAAAACTGGTACTTGGTATTTCTGCTGCCTCGGAAACACCGGAAAGCATTCTAACCAAATTGGGTATCGCTAAGCGGTACAGACTTGACGGTATCGCCATCTGGCGGTTAGGTCTGGTAACCGGTGAAATATGGGACGCATTGAGGTCTACCGTAATACCGAGGAGGCAACTCCGTAGTGCGAGCAGCGGAACGTAGTCAGTGGCTACGTCTATGCTTTATGGAGAAAAATGTCAAGGGAGGTTTTGTCATGAAGAAGAAGTGGTTGTTATTCCTTTTGCTTGTGGTACTTCTGATAGCCATTTTACCAAGCAGTGTTATGGCAGCCCAACCAATTACTGTAACTTTTAACGGTGAGCAGCTCCAGTTTGATGTCCCGCCACTTCTTGAAAACGGACGGGTACTGGTACCACTTCGAGCTATTTTTAAGGCGTTAGATGCCACCGTAAATTGGGACGGTACTACTGGTACAGTAACGGTAACTCAAGGCAATAATCTTGTCAAACTAACCGTTGGTAAAAGCACGGCCTTCAAAAATGGAGTTACAATAGAACTTGACGTACCACCTAAGGTAGTAGAAGGAAGAACATTAGTACCTGTAAGGTTCGTTTCAGAAGCAATGGGAGCAAATGTACGGTGGGACGCAGAAAAGAACGAGGTTATAATTGCCTATTTGAAGGGTTTATTGTCCAATTCGGCTTTTAGAATAAAGAGTTTCGTTGAGTGGGCCGAGGCAATTTATAGTGGCGAACCTAATCCTGAGTCTGCCAATAAATGGATAGCAGAGCAAAATAGACAAGTTGAAGGATCATATAAAGCTATCCAGAATCATTATCAGTTTTTCAGAAAGCAATGGGGTAATCAAATAAATAACGATAGTTTATTGCAGGCAGTTGACAATAATTATCAGCAAGCCGTTAAGTATATGAGTTACCATACAGTAGTTAACGCTATTATTTTTGACCATCCTGATGCCTCCGATCAACTTCAAAAGATAGCTGAAGCTTTCCTGGAATGGTCAAAGTTGGATATAAGATAAATACCGCAAAAAGATTCCTGATAAACAAAGGAGAGCGCACCATATTAACGGTGCGCTGGGAGTTTTTAACGGATGTCAAGGTTTATATTCTCGTTGTAATAAGCATTATAGGTAGTTACTGATATCCACGGTTGCCCAGAAGGACTCGTTTCATTTGTTGCTACGCAGTTAGAAGGAGTCGCATTAACAAAAGTGGTAGGCGTTCCAACTAGCGTGGTTGTCCACCGGTTATTGTTAGCGTTAGCCGAGCCCCCAGAAGGTACCAATAAGGTGGAGACACGTCGAACTTTTTGTCCAGAACCGTCGTATCTAATTCCATTAACTGTAAACTCGTTATAATATAAAAGTGTACCGCTAGAACTATAGACATAGCATTTAATATAGCCGTCTTCAGCAGCAATTAATAGCCTATATGTCGAACCTGGACTAAAGGTATAACCTGATATCCACTGCCAATCGCTCCCACCTACATAAATACTACGGTAGATACCATATTGTGTACTATAGCCTTCAGATGGTTTTAATCCAAAACCAAATTCAAAGTCGAAGGTTGAGCCATCACAGCCGAGGTATTCATACAATGCAGCACCTGTTCCCAGAGCTACGTCACTCAGTGACGGTAAAGTAATTGTTGCCTCGATTTTCCGATAACCAGTCGAGGAAGTCTTTATCCTGCGGTAAGCATAGTCATAGGGCATAAATGTTCCCTCCTAACTTAAAGATTTACGAAACAAGACATTCTACTTCCGCCTCTGGGTATGGGGTCGTCCGTCCTGGATGAGGCTCTACTTGGCGGTGGGCTCGTCCAGGACAAAATGTTTTCTCAACTTTTTCAGCGCTCGCTCTTTCATCTGGTGCACTGCGGGTTGTGACATTCCGAGTTCTGCAGCTACCTCCTGCTCTGTGTGTCCCTCCAGGATCGTTGCCTTGATGACCTTCTGCTGCTGCGGCGTTAGCAACGAGAGGGCTTCCTGGAGGAATAGCGAATCCTCTACTGCGGTAAGGGTGTCACATATGGCGGCTACGGTATCGAGCCTCTCTGTTTCTTCATCTTCGGCGTCTTGGCTGAATAGGTCGTTGAGGATTAGCAGTTCGCGCTCCCGTAGCCGTTTTTGCTTTTTCGCTAGCCTGATAGCCTCGTGACGCAGGCCGGTTATAAACCAGGCCATAATCCGGGCTTCTTCAAGGTCATCTTCACAGGCGTCAGGTGTAGGAAGCCATCACTGTCCACCTCCTTTCAGCTTGTCTATCCTGCCCTCTACTTCATAAAGAGAAAATAGGGGGTCATTTTAATAACCCCCTACCGAAAAAATTTTTTGAGTTACTCTTAGTAACCGCTCTTACGTGAGAAGTATCGATTCAGCTCATCCCTACCCCACGTGGTATTTGGCTGGTAGCGGTAAACGGCTTCTATTATCCAAGTCACCAAATCGGAGCAGGCTTCCTCGTAACCTAGTTGACGGCTGTATTTCTTGACGATGGGAATGAAACGTTTAACGACCTGGGTCATAGCTTCCTCATTACCACTCTTCGCCAGGTCAATCAGTTCTCGGAGCTTTGGCTTTCTTTGCAAATGGTATCACCCTCTTCTAGAGACAAAAAGACCTACCACACCTTGGCAGAGGGCAGGTCTTAGACTTCTAGAGCAGCGGCAGCCAGGCTGTCATAGTGCCTGTGGGCACCTTAGACCCTGTAGCTTTACGTCCCCATTTTTCAATGGGTTTGCCTTTAACGCCAAAGTATTTAGTTTTCGTCAAAGAGCGCGGAACCCTCACCTCCCTCAACCTGTCTATTTAATAAGACGAATGGTGGGTTAAAATAGTTCCATATACTGGCAAGGAACTCATCGTCTTTTTCAGACACCTTTCGTCAAAAAATCTTTCGGTTTGATGAAAGGGTGAATAACTTGTCCATCCCGTGAATATGATGGTAATAGATATGGGATTTTTTTACCAAAATTGGCCGTAGAATATTGTAGAAAAATTTGGAAGCCCTCTTTTAAGTTCCTAACATACATCCTATAATAATAACATAGGAGGTGAAATCTGGTGAATAAGTTACTTACTACCAATGAAGCGGCTGAAATTCTCGGAATTTCGCCCATTGCGGTCGCTAATCTCCTCCGAGACAAGAAACTGCCGGGTATCAAGAGACGAGGCCCGGATGGAATTGACCGCTGGTTCATCAGACGAGAAGATGTTGCGCTCTACTGCGCTGAACTAGCTATTTTCAACATGCTCCAGAAGAGAGCTAGGGAGCAGCCTGTGGAAGAAGGTGTCCCATTGTGACTAAGGCTGTAGGCTACATTAGAGTAAGTACAGAAGAACAGACTCAGCACGGCTACTCTCTTGAAGCTCAGGCCCAAGCAATCAAGAAATACTGTGAGCTTCAAGGATGGGAGCTTGTAAGGATTTACCGGGATGACGGCTACAGCGGTGCTTCTATGGAGAGGCCTGAATTGCAGCAATTACTCGAAGACATTCACTTTGGAAAGTTCGATGTCGTAGTTGTCTGGAAGCTAGATAGGTTGAGCCGCAACTTAAAAGATACCCTCTACCTCCTCGATGACGCCTTTGAGAAGAACGGGATAGGTTTCACCAGCATACAGGAACAGTTTGATACTACCACAGCTATTGGAAAAGCTGTAATGCAGATAATTGCTTTTTTCGCTCAACTGGAAAGAGAAATGATTACCGAAAGGATGAAGATGGGAAAGTACCAAAAGGCACGGTTGGGTCAGTTCCCGGGTGGTCATGTCCTATACGGCTACAGGAAAAACCCAGTGACCGGAGAGTTCGAGATTAATGAGGAAGAAGCAAGAATTGTCAGGCTGATTTATCATTGGTACGTTTACGGTGACGAAACAGGAAAACCACTGGGAATGGAGGCTATTGCTGATAAGTTAACACAGATGGGTGTCCTTCCTCCTTCCGCTGTCCGTGGAGTTCGTGTCGGAGTCAGAGGAAAGAGAGGCCAAAAAGGGGAATACGTCAAGCACTGGTCAAACGCTACTGTCAGACAGATTCTTACTCATCAGGCATACATAGGTAAGAACTACTTTGACAGGGATGGTAAGAATGCCGAACCAGACAAGATAGAGGATGACTGGATTGTTATTCCCTTCCCTCCTATTGTAGATGAGTATATCTACCAGTTGGCACAGGAAAGAAGAAACAGAGCAAAGTTCTGGCAGAGAAAACACAAGACGCCATTGCTTACTGGCATTATTCACTGTGGCATATGCGGGTTACAGTTTAGAGGAACCTATGACCACGGAACAACGGCGGTTTACTCCTGCTACGGCAGACTTAAACGCTACCACAGAGATGGAAGTCCTACATGCAATTCTCCAAGAATTCCTGCCTGTTGATTGTCAATAGAATTGACCCACTATGTGCAAATAAAATTGACCCACTGGAGAACAAAAATAACCAGCATTGATCCCCCTGATGAGACGAAAATTTTGCCTGGCTCGCTTCGCTCGGCCTTGACAGGAACCGGCAGCAGCCGGTGCAGGAATACACGGGCGAGGCGACGGCGATGGGGAGCATGATGGGGGTAAGGAACCGCCTCGCTCCAATCCATTGTACCGGCTGCTTCCACCTGTCAAGGCAGGCAAAATTTTCGCATTTCAAAGGGGAGCTCAGCTCAAGCTCAAAAGAGCATGA
>NZ_JMLG01000040.1:0-9083 GCF_000686645.1 Desulfofundulus thermocisternus DSM 10259 | reverse complement strand
CGGCCCGTAAGGTTAAGCACCACCGGGTAAACCGTTTTTTTTTTTTTTTTTTTTTTTTTTTTTTTTTTTTTTTTTTTTTTTTTCAATATGAGCTTTGGCTCAGTTCCTCCCATATGATGGCCCGGGCTTCTTCCAGGGAGTTGGCGGCAAACAGCCGCTCCAATACACGGTCCAAAACCACAAACCAAAAAGCTTTCCTATCTGGATCGGTACAAAGGTCTCGCGCGGATAAAGCTCATCCCGCGCTGAAAGGCCCGCCGGAGGAGATCTTTCAGGTACAGGTACTCATCCAGCCGGAGCACCTGGCAGGCCCCGGCAAACACCAGCACCCCGGCCAGGGCATCTCCGGCCAGCCGCAGGGCCAGGGCCGCCGTGCCCCCCGCCAGCACCCCGGCCAGAAACCTGTCCGCCAGCGCCGCCGCCCCGCCGGCCAGAAGGGAGGCCAGCGCCGCGCCGGCGGCAAAGGCGAGAAGGCCCCGCACATCCAGGCCGGGCACCCGCCGGGCCAGGAGATAAAACAGCACCACCACGTTAAAGGTGGCCGCCAGGGAGTTGGCCAGGGCCAGGCCCCCGTGGGCCAGGGGGCGGATGAGCACAAGGCTTAAGGCCAGGTTCAGGAGCACCGTGGCCACCCCCACCTTCACCGGGGTGGCCGTGTCCTGCAGGGCGTAAAACCCCCGGGTGAGCACCGGCCCCAGGCACTGCCCCGCCAGGCCAAAGGAAAAGCAGAATAGGGCGAAAACGGTCATGGCCAGGTCATTCTCGTCAAAGGCACCGCGCATGAAGAGCAGCTTCACCACCGGCTCCCGCAGGGCGGCCAGGCCCACTCCTGCGGGCAGGGCGACAAGCAAAACCGTTTTCACCGCCCGCAGCAGGGTACGGCTAAAACCAGCACCGTCCCCGGAAGCGGCCTTATTCGACAGCGTGGGGAAAATCGCCGTACCCAGGGCCATGATGATCACCCCCTGGGGCAGCCAATCCCCGTGCCCACCATCACCGGCAGCATCAGCCCCAGGGCCCGCTTCAGGCCGGGGTGGCGGAACTCCAGGGAGGGGCGGAAAACAAACCCCGCCCGCCGCAGGCAGGGCAGCTGCAGCAGCAGGGCGGCCAGGTAACCCAGCAGGGTCCCCGCGGCCACGGCGGTGATGCCGAACTTCAGCCCGGCCAGGATGGAAGCGACGATGAAGACATTGGTGACCACGGGGCCCAGGGCCGGCGGCCCGAAGATGTTGTTGGCGTTCAAGAGGCCGTAGAAGAGGTTGGCCAGGGAGAGAAAGAGCACCCCGGGCAGCATGACCGCCAGCAGGGAGGCCGCCAGCCGGGCCGTGCCCTCCGGCAGGCCCGGGGCCACCAGCCAGACAATCTGCCGGGCGCAGGGCACGCCGGCCAGCACCACCGCCAGCAGGACCAGGCCCAGCAGGGTGGAGAAGACGGCGAAAAGCCGCCAGGCCTCCTCCTTCTTACCCGCCGAAGCGTAAGAGGCAAACAGGGGCACCGCCGTTACGGTCAGCGCCCCGCCCAGCACGGCAAAGATGACGTTGGGTACGGTGTACGCCACCAGGTAGGCGTCGGTGGCCGCGCTGGCCCCGAAAACGCAGGCCAGGGCCATTTCCCTTACAAAGCCCAGTATTTTGGAAAGCAAAGTAAAAACGGCGATCACCGCCGTGGCCCTGGCAATGGTATTAGAACGGCTCATTTTCCTGCACCAGCTTACCAATTAATTCATTCAGCCAGGCTTTCCCGGCCCATAAACCCGCCATTTTTTGATTATAACTAATTCAGCCTGAACTATGGCTGTCAAATGGTCAAAAACTTATCCTGACAATAAAAGGGCTGATATTTGTACCTTCACTTCGGCAGGCGGGGGCAGGAGAGTCCGCAGGGCGGTTACACTTACCGTACCCATCAGCAGTGCCTGTCCGGCAGCTGCCGCCACCGCTTCTACTCCCTGCTGGTCCATTAGTTCCAAAAGATCCACTATGTCTTGAGGCGGCTGGGAAGACCTGGCTGCCAGTTGATTTGATGAATTGTTTCAGAGGAGCCGGTAGCTTAAGCTGCCGGAAAGGCAGGGTATGTAGCACATAGTTGGGTTTTTGCTTGAGCAGTGGCAGGTAGTGGGTATAGCAGGTGACGGTCCTCTTTCGATGCCGAAGTCCATGGGCAAAAACATTTCTTTGGGCTGGTTTTGCCGCCAGAGGCGCACATAGCGACGCACGGTTTCCTCACTGCCCTGGTAGTTATGCTCGACCTTTAGCCGTTTAAATATACGCTGGCTGTATGGCGCTGTTTGGGTGGGCGCTGTTGCTGATGTCATACTCCATTTTAACTAAATCAACTGCCACTCTTTCAAAGTCTGATAAGCAGATTCGATTTCTTCCCAGGAATATTTATCACGTTTGATGGATTTTACCCGCGCCACTATTTCCTGCGGATTATTTTCTTTATAAATATCTAACATATCTACAGCAATAAAATGCACTGTAGAAAAAAGTTCGAGTTCCCGTGGGCTAAATGAACCATACCTTTGAATTACTCTCTCGACTATTCTTTTTTCTTCCCTGGGAAGAGGAGGCACGTTCACCGAACAAGTTATTTTATAGCCCAAATCATCAGGAGTGACCTGAATAAACTCGAAAAACTCCATTTCCTTTATTTTATCTTCTAATTCGTAGCTATACGGGCCATACTTATAGAGAATGTAATCAAATCCCAAAGATAAACCTTCTACCTGACTAAAATATACCAATTTTTGTAAAGCTTTTTTTCCTGGTACTGCCTTTCCCATTCGATTAAAAAATTCTTTTATTAAATTAATCAACTTATAATCTTCTCTCATTTAGTTCCCTACCTCCAATTCTTCTTTAAGTATCTTGTCTGCTTTTAATACATCATCCTCATGACAGTATAACCGCCAAAGTTTTATTTCTTCATTTATTTTCTCAATTACCTTAGATCTTTCTTGTAGTGGCACTTTTTCTCCATGTTCCCCAATGACATATATTTTTCTTTCTTCTTCCCCTGTATACCGCATTGGTTTTAATTTAGTTAAAATCCCTTCTGCTCCGTCATCAAGATATAACTCTCTTATTCCTTTACTTTCCAAGAACTTTTTCTTTGCCTGAATGAATTCGAGTTCTCCTTTCGATGGATGGTGTGCTGTTTCACGTAAAAGTTTTAAGTGCCTTCGATAATAAAGCCGGTTCGCCCATTCATTTTTGTTAAAGTCTTCCGTAATCCAGCTTTCCACTCTGGAATCGTCCAGCTTTAAGAAATTATCAAGATCAGCTGGAAATTTTCCTCCAGGCAACTTCGAAGCCAGATACTTGGTTAATATATAGTCATAAATGCGACGGATATCATGAAAGTATACCTGCAAAAACATGTGATAACGAGCAATCAAAAGACCCTCCACGGCATAAACTCCGCCATCTTCAATGGCCAGCTCCGCGTTTCCATTTTCCATATTGATGGTCAAGCAGGAAATAAGCCGATCCACATCAAACTTCCCATAAGCCACGCCACAATAAAGGGAATCTCTAAGCAGATAGTCCATCCGGTCAACATCGAGTTCGCCAGAAATCAGCTGGGTCATCAAGACTGCAGGATCAACGAAGTTTTCTCTGAAAGGGAAGGGATATTTTACCACCGTACCCTTAATTAAAGCCCAAACGTCTTCTGCTCTTAATTGGATATCAGCAAAAAGTTTTTCGATATAATCTTTTAACTCTGAATGAAGTAAAATAGCCCTCGTATAATCTTCGTGCTTTGCCGGCTTTGTCTCGTTAGGTTTCCCCCCGGGTAGTTGATTTTTTTCCGGCAAAAGGCTTTCGGCCACATGCGAAAATGGCGGATGCCCCAGGTCATGGAGAAGTGCTGCCAGGCGCACCAATTGTCTGATATATCGTCTCTCCAAAGGCATCCACTGCAATAAACTGGCGTGTTTTTCCCAAAGCAAATCAATTGCCCGGGTAGCTAATTCCATTACACCCAATGAATGGCCAAACCGGTTGTGTTCGGCGCCGTGATAAACGTAATGAGTCATCCCCAACTGCTTTATCCGGCGCAATCTCTGAAAGTAGGGATGATCGATAATCTTTTTTTCCTTAGCGGAGACCCTGATAAAACCGTGGACCGGGTCACGAAACCAATAGGGATAATCTTCTTCTTTTTGCAGATGGCCTATATAAAGCCTGGTTCCATTTTCACAATGTAATGGGGCATCAGGAATGATAACCCCGTCTTTAAATGTTCCCTTAATCATCTATGTTCTACCACCCCCTTTGGATCAGGATTTCCTTAGAACGAATGTTTTGTGGTAAATACTTCTTTTTTTCTTTTTAAAAATCCTTTCGTCCTGGGAAAATTTTTTTCGGATTTTAATCCCACCCTAAGTCGTCCTCAAGGCGGCCCCGCCGTTAAGCGATAAGAGCATCTGAAAACCGTTTTCCCTGGAAAAACAATCAACACGTATCCCCAAAAGTTTTCCTATCTGGATCGGTACAACGGTCTCACACGGATAAAGCCCTCAGGCAGGCCCGAGGTCAGGATGCGGAAAATGTTCATTTCGTAAAATGGTAAAAACCCGGGTTTTCTTAAGCAAATATACCACATGCAGCTTGTCTTTGGGGCCCCCAGCTGGTCCAGGACCACCACTGTCCGGTTCATCCCGTACCCGGTCGTAGCCGAACACGGCCACCGGTACCACCGCCCTGTGGCCCCGGGAAAGGTTGTCCAGCACTGTTACCTTATAACCCGCCTGGAGCAGTTCTTTCACCGTGTGACTGCCGATGTAGCCGGCACCGCCGGTAACCAGGACATGCATAAAAAGCCTCCTCTATACCTACAAGATTGATGAAATCCGCCGGGGCACGGCGGTTGTCCACCGGCTGGCCACGGTAGGAAAAGCTTACCGGCGGCAGTTCCCGCACCTTTTCCACATAAATGAAAACACCGGCAGCTCTACACCTGCCGGGTCTGACCGCTTTCTGTGTTCGTCTAATTATTCTTCCGCACCGCCTCGTTAAGAGCCTGCATGAATTCATCAATTGTTTTCGCTTTCACCGCCCTGCGGTGCAGTAATTTTAATGTATCAATATCTCGTATAGCCCGCAGGCTGTTCACCAGGCCCTCAGGGCAGCGGCCTATATTTTCCTCCAGGGCATCCAGTATGGTATCCTGTATTCCTTGCTGTATTCCTTGCTGTATTCCTTGCTGTATTCCTTGCTGTATCCCCTGCCGTATCCCCTGATCAATCCACTTTTCCCGAATGCCGTCGAACAGCGGGGAGGTCTCCATTTTGCTCACCTCGATCACTTTTAAAATCACTTCCCTGGTAAACCGGAGTGACGAAAATACTGCCAGCCCAAGATACAAGTCCGCCTGCCATTCAACGGGAGCTTCTGCAATCCGTTCTACGCACCGGGCCAGTATTTCTTCGGCAGGAAATTCATGCCGCATTAACGGTACCAGCGGTATAATCCCCACCGGAGCATGATGCAGCAAGTGCTCCCCGGGCAAATCTGCCAGGTTGATAGTCCGGAAATTAAACGTCACCACAGTGAGGTCCAGGCAGTCAAAAGAGTACCTCTCCTCCTGAAGCCGGCCCGTAAGGTTAAGCACCACCGGGTAAACCGGTTTTTTGAACTCCCGGTGCTGCATCGCCGTATATTCCAGCAACCGCCGGGGCATTTCTCGCTCGGCTTTAGTCTGTACTTCAAGGAGCATCAGATATTCATAGCCATTTTCCATAACTTTAAGCAGTATATCCGATTCCCGCTCCACGGCCACTGCTTCTTTTTCCATGCGTTCAACCTTTTCCACGGCCATACCGCGCACCAGTTGTACCAGGTGGGCCGGATAACGTTCCGCCAGTGCTTTGATAACCAGATCAAACTCCCGGGCCATACCAAACCTCAACTTTCTGCCGGTTCTGGCTTTAGTTTACACTATCCCCGAATCTTTTTCAATATGAGTTTTGGCCCAGTTCCTCCCATATGATGGCCCGGGCTTCTTCCAGGGAGTTGGCGGCAAACAGCTGCTCCAGTACACGGTCCAGGGTTTCCATCTCGGTCAGCTGCTGCACTTTGTCCTGCACACTGGCAGAATCAACTCCGAACCTGCGGGCCAGGTATTTGCATATGACCTCCCGCTTGGCTTCAATCTTCCCTTCCGCACGTCCTTCCGCACGGCCTTCCGCACGGCCTTTTTCATACCAGCTGGTGGTCATCTGCATAATGGCGTCAACCTCCATTTTGTCCATTTTACCCAGTTCCCGGTAAAGTTGTTCTTCTTCCTCGCGGTTCAGCTTCAGGTAAGTCTCGAAAAAGACGGCCAGCAGTTCCATCCGCGCCGGGTCCAGTTTCATCCGGGCCAGCATGCGCAGGAACTCCAGCTTTACGCGCACCCTTTCTTCCGGCCTGAAGCCCATTTTGCTTAACAACGCCGCTGCTACCGGATTATCACTATGTATGTACTCCCGCCAGTCAAGTTTTTTCAACTCCAGCTTGTAAAACCGGAAATTCAGGACATCCAGGAAGGGGAAGGCAATCCCGAAAATGTCCGGTTCATCCCGTACCCGGTCGTAGCAGAACACGGCCACCGGTAATATCTTCCGCCGGTACTTCTCGTATAACCGGCTGAAGTAAATAAACATCCGCTCGTTAAAATTCTTTTGCACGTACGATTGCGGTTCAATGTGTACCAGAATCAAACCGGGTTGGCCCTTGAGACTGGTTTCCACCAGAATGTCCACTTTGTGCCTGTCACCGGCTGTAACATCGGTGAAGATTTCTTGCTGGAGAAACCTGATCTGTGTCAGGTCTATGGATCGGGCGGCTTCCGGAAAGAACAACTCCATGAATTCGGCAAAAAATGCAGAAGGGTTTCAAGAAGCTTGCCGTTGCCTGATTAAATGCGGCGGCCGGTGAATTGGCCAGGGCCAGCCCGCCGTGGGCCAGGGGCCGGATGAGCAGCAGGCTGAAAACCAGGTTCAGACCCACCGTACATACTCCCACTTTCACCGGTGTGGCCGTGTCCTGCAGGGCGTAAAAGCCCCGCGTGAGCACCGGCCCCAGGCACTGCCCCGCCAGGCCAAAAGAAAAGCACAAAAGGGCGAAAACGGTCATGGCCGCGTCCTGTTCATCAAAGGCGCCGCGCATGAAGAGCAGCTTCACCACCGGCTCCCGCAGCACGGCCAGGCCCACCCCGGCGGGCAGGGCCACCAGCAGCACCGTCTTCACCGCCCGCAGCAGGGCGCGGGCGTAGCCGCCACTGTCCCCGGCGGCGGCCCGGCCGGAGAGGGTGGGGAAAATGGCCGTGCTCAGGGCCATCACCAGCACCCCCTGGGGCAGCAGGATGAGCTTGGAAGCGTAATTGAGCGCCGAAATGCTGTCCTCGGGCAGGCCCGAGGCCAGGATGCGGTCGATGATCAGGTAGACCTGGCCGATCCCCGTGCCCACCATCACCGGCAGCATCAGCCCCAGGGCCCGCTTCAGGCCGGGGTGGCGGAACTCCAGCGCGGGGCGAAAGGTAAACCCCGCCCGCTGCAGGCAGGGCAGCTGTAGCACCAGGGCGGCCAGGTAACCCAGCAGGGTCCCCGCGGCCACCGCGGTGATGCCGAACTTCAGCCCGGCCAGGATGGAAGCGACGATGAAGATATTGGTGACCACGGGGCCCAGGGCCGGCGGCCCGAAGATGTTGTTGGCGTTCAGCAGGCCGTAGAAGAGGTTGGCCAGGGAAAGAAAGAGCACCCCGGGCAGCATGACCGCCAGCAGGGAGGCTGCCAGCCGGGCCGTGCCCTCCGGCAGGCCCGGGGCCACCAGCCAGACAATCTGCCGGGCGCAGGGCACGCCGGCCAGCACCACCGCCAGCAGGACCAGGCCCAGCAGGGTGGAGAAGACGGCGAAAAGCCGCCAGGCCTCGTCCCTTTTGCCCGCCGAAGCATAGGAGGCAAACAGCGGCACCGCCGTCACGGTCAGCGCCCCGCCCAGCACGGCAAAGATTACATTGGGCACGGTGTACGCCACCAGGTAGGCGTCGGTGGCCGCGCTGGCCCCGAAGACGTAAGCCAGGGCTACTTCCCGGATGAAACCCAGGACCTTGGACAGCAAAGTAAAAAAGGCGATCACCGCCGTAGCCCTGGCAATGGTATTAGAACGGCCCATCCTTTCGCCACCTGCTCTGATTACTAAAATTAATAACCCGCCTGACAAATGGATTTGAGGGTATCCACAAACTTCTTCCTATTATCCGTGGAAGCTTTCAAACCCGGAATGACTTCCCTTTGCTCAATCACCGGCCCGTTATTTGAGGTCCAATTTACAAAGTTCAAAATTCGCATCTTCCTACCCTCAGGGGGTATAAGAAAATCAAGGAGGCGGTTGGTGAGGTCTTCGTGGTGGCTGACGATAAAGACCTGCCGACCAAACTCCTCACCGCTCGCATACACAATCTGCCTGATGAGCGCGGCAGTCCGCGGCAACTGCGCCATGTCAAAAGCAGTGGTTACGTCATCCAGGGCAATAATGTTATGACCAATATACCTGTTAAGCGAATAATTGAGGCCAAGGATCATCGCCAGGCCCAGTTGAGCCTTCTGGCCCGTAGATAAGGCGCCCAGCGGACGGTTGTCATCCGTGTAAACCTCTAAAAGCGATCCCGTCTTCACCCTCCTATCCTTCTTTATTTTAAAGTGAACGGGGCAAATACCGTCTACGAGCCGAAAACGATTTAAAATCTCTTTTACTGTTTGTTCCAATTTTTTGATTACATCATCCGGTGGTAGAATTGCCGAGTTCAATATCGAATTTTTTCCTGCTTCTTCCTCCAGGGCTCTAGCAACCGAATTTATCGTCTCCTGGGCCCGCATGTAACCAGCTCTCTGCTGTAAAGCAGCCTTCCTCTTTTCATCTAATTCCTCTTGTCAATTCTCACTTTGATTTAGCCCAACCCCTGCCCATTTTCGCAGATTGAACAATCTGCAACTATTTCCGATACCAGAATAATCTGCAACTGCTTCGCAAATTGTGCTGGTATTTCAGGTCAGTCAGTCCGTCTATTCACCAGAATATGACAACCAGTGACTG
>NZ_JMLG01000039.1:0-10450 GCF_000686645.1 Desulfofundulus thermocisternus DSM 10259 | reverse complement strand
TGCCCAGGCGGCCTTTGACGTGGCCCTGGAGTACGCCAAGCAGCGGGTGCAGTTCGGCCGGCCCATAGCGGAGTTCCAGGCCATCCAGTTCATGCTGGCCGACATGGCCACCCGGATTGATGCCGCCCGGCTGCTGGTTTACCGGGCCGCCCGGCTCAAGGATAAGGGGCTGCCCCTTTCCAAGGAAGCTTCCATGGCCAAGATGTACGCCACGGATACGGCCATGTTCGTCACCACCAACGCGGTGCAGATCCTGGGCGGCTACGGCTACTGCAAGGAGTACCCCGTGGAGCGGTACATGCGCGACGCCAAGATCACCCAGATTTACGAAGGCACCAACCAGATCCAGCGGCTGGTCATTGCCAAGAACCTGCTCCGGGGTTGAGGGCCAGGAATATATAAGGAGGTATATGGATTATGGCCAAAGGTAAACGCATGACCATTCAGGAAGCGGTCCAGTTGATTAACGACGGTGACATGATCACCTTTTCCGGCTTCACCATCTGGCGGCGCCCCATGGCCATCGTCTACGAAATGGTGCGCCAGCGCAAGAAGAACCTGCACCTGATCGAGGTGAACTCGGGGACCCACGGGAAAATCCTCATCGGGGCGGGCTGCGTCAAAGTCCTGGAGACCTGCTGGATCGGCCACGAGCTTTACGGGAAGGTGGGGGCCAACGCCGCCCGCAAGCTGAAATCCGGGGAACTGATCGTGGAAGATTACAGCCACGTGCACATGATCATGCGCTTTGCCGCCGGGGCCATGGGCGTTCCCTACCTGCCCACCCGCGCTTCCCTGGGCACGGACATTCTCAACCCCGAGTACGATGCCCTGGGCAAGCACGGCCTGCGGGACGGCTCCAATCCCCGCATCCCCAGGCGCAAGTTTGAATTCCTCACCGACTCCTTCTATGGCGAGCAGGGCGACATCATTCACGTGCCCGCGGCCCGGCCCAACGTATGCATTGCCCACGTGCAGCAGGTGGGCGAGGAGGGCACCGTGCGGGTCTACGGGCAGCGCTATTCCGACGCGGAGGCCATAAAGGCCGCCGACAAGGTGATTGTGGTGGCCGAGGAAATCGTGCCGGAAGAAGTCATCCGCCAGGATCCCACGGCCAACCTGATCCCGCACTACCTGGTGGACGCCATTGTGGAACAGCCCTGGGGCGCCCATCCCACCGGCTGCTTCGGGTATTACGAAGTGGACGGCATGTTCATCCGGGACTTCTACAACAAGACCAGGACCCAGGAAGGCTTTGACGCCTGGGCGGAGGAGTGGATCCTCAAGGTAAACAGCTTTGACGAATACCTGTACAAGATCGGCTTCCGGCGCCTGGATCTGCTGCGGGCCAACTCCTCCTACAAGTACAGCACGCGGGTGAAGAGGGGTGCGTAAACATGCGCAATAACCACAGTCCGGCAAAGCCCGGGGAATATAAACTGATCGAACTCCTGGCCGTGGCCGGGGCCCGGGAAATTAGAGACGGCGAGGTGGTCTTTGCCGGCACCGGGCTGCCCATGCTGGCGGTAACCCTGGCCCAGAAGACCACCGCCCCGCGGGCTTCCATCATCTACGAAGCCGGCTCCATGGACGGCCGGCCGGTCCACCTGCCCTCTTCCGTGGGGGACGCCCGCTGCGAGTACAGGGCTTCGGTTTCCTCCGGCCTGCTGGACGTTTTCAGCCAGCTGCAGCGGGGTGTGGTGGACCTGGCCTTCCTGGGCGGGGCGGAGATCGACAGGTACGGCAACGTGAACACCACTTCCATCGGCGGCGACTACTTCCATCCGGCGGTACGCCTTACCGGCTCGGGCGGCAACCCGGATATCAACTCCCTGGCCCGGCGCACCGTCTTCATCATGGTCCAGGAGAAGCGCCGCTTTAAAGAACAGGTGGATTACGTCACCTCGCCGGGCTGGCGGGTCAAGAAGTGGCCCGGCGGGGAGTGGGTCACCCGCCAGGAAGCTTTCGGCTCGGTATTCCGGGGCGGGCCGGTGGCGGTGATCACCAGCATGGCCGTCTTCCGCTTTGACGAGGAGACGGGGGAGATGTACCTGGACACCGTCCACCCGGGCGTAACTATAGAAGACGTGAAAAACAACGTGGGTTTCGACCTGGATGTCAGCCGCTGCCGGGGTGAAACTCCCCCGCCCACCTATCACGAGCTCTACCTGCTGCGCAACGTCATCGACCCGGAAGGACTCTTCCTGGGTAACTGATGGGCCGGGTGAGGGAGAACCGGCCCGTAAGCAAAGCTGGTTGACAGTGGGTTTACCCGGCGGCCCGGGAAAAAGCAGCCCGGGCCTCTTTTTTTTGCCGGCAGGTGCCGGCTTTATTTTTCTTTTCCGGGCGGAGGATTTTGAACAGGGTGTGTAGAAAAAAGTATGCATATGTAAACTCAAGTAGAAAACCCGGCGGTGAGGTGAGAAGGGTTTTGGATGAGAGGATTGTTCCGGCGGAAACAGCGGTCCCGGATCTGGGTGCCGTCCTGGATTCCCTGGCCAGCAACGTGGTGGTTGTGGACAGGGCGGGCAGGATCATTTACTGCAGCTCCCAGTTTGCCCGCTACCTGGAGGTGCCCAGGGAGGAACTGTACGGCCGCCACATAGAGGAGTTTTTCCCCGGCACACCGCTCCTGGAAGTGCTGAAAGACGGGCGGCCGCAGCTGGGGCGCCGCCTGCAGCTAAAGGACGGAGTCTACCTGGTCAACCGCACCCCCCTCCGGCGCAACGGGGAGATTGTGGGGGCCATTTCGGAATTTCAAAACATCAACGAAATCCAGAATATCATCGACGAGCTTTCCAGCGACAACGCCCGCATCCGGGAGCTGATGAACCTGCTGGAGCAAATCCTGGACCTCTCCAGCGACGGCATTGTGGCCATCGACCGGAGCTACCGGATTACCATGGCCAACCGGAACTTTGCCCGCTTCTTCAACAAGACCCCCGAGGAAATCATCGGCAGGAATGTCTACGAAGTTTACGGGAAGAGCACGCCCATTTTCCCCCGGGCCATGGAGACGGGGGAAGCGGAATACGGCTACCTGGCCAACCTCAACGGCCATGAGGTCATCGCCAACCGGGTGCCCCTGGTCCGGGACGGGGAAATTGTGGGCGCCCTGGGCGTGGTTACCTTCCGGGATGTGGAAGAGCTGTATTCCCTGATCAAGAAGATCCGCTACCTGAAGAGCGAGCTGGACTACTACAAGGGCGAGCTGGAGCGTTTTCACCGCAGCAAGTTCAGCTTCGACCAGATTATCGGCCGCAACAGGCAGTTTGTGGCCGTCAAGGAAACCGCCCGCCGGGTGGCCATGACCACCTCCACCGTCCTCATCCTGGGTGAGAGCGGCACCGGCAAGGAGCTTTTCGCCCACGCCCTGCACACGGAGGGCCTGCGCAGCAAGGGCCCCTTTATCAAGGTCAACTGCGCGGCGGTGCCCGAAAACCTCCTGGAGTCGGAGCTGTTCGGCTACGTGGAGGGGGCCTTCACCGGCGCCCGCAAGGGCGGGCAGCCGGGCAAGTTCGAGCTGGCCCACGGCGGGACCATCTTCCTGGACGAGATCGGCGACATGCCCCTGACCATGCAGGCCAAGCTCCTGCGGGTGCTGCAGGAAAAGGAAATCGAGCGCCTGGGGGACACCAGGCCCCGCCACGTCGACGTGCGGGTGATCGCGGCCACCAACCAGGACCTGGAGGACCTGATCAGGAAGGGCCGCTTCCGGGAAGACCTCTACTACCGCATCAACGTGGTCACCCTGACCATCCCCCCGCTGCGGGAGCGCATGGACGACCTGGAGCTGCTGGTGGAGCACTTCATCAAGCACTTCAACCGCCAGTTCGGCCAGCGGGTGACCGGGGTTTCTTCGGAGGTAATGGATATTTTGATGAGCCACCACTGGCCGGGCAACGTGCGGGAGCTGGAAAATGTCCTGGAGCGGGCCTACAACGTCCTGGACGGCACCGTGATCCAGAAAAAGCACCTGCCCCTCTACCTGCAGAAGAACTCCCTGGCCGGGGGACAGCGGGCCGCCCAGAGCGGCCTGCCCAGGCTGGTGGAGGAGGCGGAGAAGGAAGCCATTCTGGAGGCCCTGGCCGCTACCAGGGGCAACAAGCGCCAGGCCGCCCAGCTGCTGGGCATATCCCGGGCCGGGCTGTACAAGAAGCTGAAGCGCTACCGCATAGAAGTTTAATAAGTAAGTACGTAAAAAACAAGAAGACTGTTGACAAACGCTTTATGTGCCCTGGTTTTAAAGAGGAGCGACCTGGAGTGAGCGCTGCCGGGCCAGGCCACGGCGACGGGATGAGGCGGGGCCGCGGACCGGATGTCCGCGGAGGCCACCTGAACACAGGAAGTGTGAATGTGGCCGGTACCCGCCGAAGACCGGAGCCGGGGCCTTTTGGCCCGGCCAGCGATACGACCCGGGAGCGACGACTAAAACCAGGGCACATCCTGGTAGCACTTTGCCTACAAGCTGAAGCGGGCTGCCGGCCCGCTTAATGCTTTACCCGGTCCGGCCCCACGCTGAAAAATTTTTTCAGGGCCGGGTAGACATCCTTTTTATCTTTAATGGTCACGCAGACAAACCTGGGGCTGGTGATTTTCTTATAAGCCGAGCGCAGAGTGCTGGTGTAGTAATAGGGCCCCTCGATTTCCCCGTAACCCACCAGGTTGCACACCTTCAGGAGCTCGTTGACCAGCCGGACGCAGTTTTCGTTGTCCGAGGCCAGGTTATCGCCGTCGGAAAAGTGGAAGGCGTAAATGTTGTAGTCCCGGGGCGGGAAGCGGTTTTCAATGATCTCCAGGGCCAGTTTGTAGACGGAGGAGCAGCGGGTGCCCCCGCTGGCCCCCCTGGTGAAGAACTCCTCCTCGGTGGTTTCCCTGGCCTCCACGTGGTGGGCCAGAAAGACGATCTGCACGTTCTGGTATTTGGTGCGCAGGAACCGCACCATCCAGAAGAAGAAGCTGCGGGCGATGTACTTCTCAAAGGGCCCCATGCTCCCGGAGGTGTCCATCATGGCCAGGACCACGGCGCTGGACTCGTACTTAAAGGTATCATCCCAGGTTTTAAAGCGCAGGTCTTCCCTGGTGATGGAGGCAAGGCCTTTTTTGCCCTGCAGGGCGTTGCGCTTGATGGCCTCGTAAATGGTCCGCTTGCGGTCGATGTTGCTGGAAATGCCCATCTTGCGCACGTCCTTGAATTCCACCGCGTCCGAGGCCAGCTCGGGTTTCTTCTTCTGCTCCAGGTGGGGCAGGCCCAGGTCCTCGAAGATCAGCTCGGCCAGCTCGTCAATGGTGATATCGGCTTCGTAATAATCCACCCCGGGCTCCTCACCGGCCCCGCCCTTGCCCTTGCCCGCCCCGGGGGAATCGCTGCCCAGCACATCTCCCGCCCTGCTCTTGCCGTTGCCCTGGCCGGCATGCTTCATTTTCCCCATGTCGTAGCGGAAGTGGTACTCCTCGATGGAGCGGATGGGGACCCGGATTACTTTCTTCCCGTCGGACATGATGATGCTTTCCTCGCTGACCACATCGGCCAGGTTCTTCTTGATGGCCTCCCGGACTTTCTCCTGGTGGCGCTGCCGGTCGATTTCCCCCTTGCGGTGCAGCGACCAGTCTTCTCTGGAAATGATGTATTTCCCGGACATCAGCCTCCCCCCTAGCGGTTTAACAGGCTGCCCACGTATTTAAGCAGTTCGTTGGCGCACACGGCGCAGTAGCCGTATTCGGAAATGAGCTTGTTGCTCACCTCGTTGATGCGCTTGAGCTGCTCGGCGTCGGGTGTCCTGGTGGAAGTGGTGATCTTGACCACGTCCTTCAGGTCGGCGAAGAGCTTCTTCTCCACCGCCTCCCGCAGCCGTTCGTGGCAGGTGTAGTCGAATTTCTTGCCCCGGCGGGCGTAGCTGGACAGGCGGATGAGGATTTCCTCCCGGAAACTCTTCTTGGCGTTCTCGGAGACACCGATCTGCTCCTCGATGGAGCGCATCAGTTTTTCATCGGGGTCCAGCTCTTCGTCGGTGATGGGGTCTTTGAGCCTGGTCCCGTTGCAGTAAGCCTCCACGTTGTCCAGGTAATTGTCGAACAGAATGCGGGCCGACTCCTCGTAGGAATAGACAAAGGCCTTCTGCACTTCCTTCTTGGCTATCTCGTCGTACTCCTTGCGGGCAATGGAGATGAAGTTCAAGAGCCGCTCCCTTTCCTCCCCGGTGATGGACGGGTGCTGGTCCAGCCCGTCTTTCAGCGCCCGCAGCACATCCAGGGCGTTGATGCATCTGGTGGAAGTGCGGATGAGGGCGGAGGAAAGGCGGTTGATCACGTAGCGGGGGTCCACACCGCTCATGCCCTCCTCGGGCGCCTCGTTCTGCAGTTCGGCCACGTCCTTCTGCTTGAAGCCCTCCACGTCCTCGCCGTCGTAGAGCTTCATCTTTTTCACGATATCCATGCCCTGCTTCTTGCTTTCCTTCAGCCGGGAGAGTACGGAGAAGATGGCCGCCACCCGCAGGGCGTGGGGGGCGATGTGGATGTCCTTTAAGTCGCTCTGGCGGATGAGCTTTTCGTAAATTTTAATCTCGTCGCTCACCCGCAGGTTATAGGGGATCTTCATGACGATGATGCGCGAGTGCAGGGCCTCGTTCTTCTTGTTGCTGATGAAGGCCTTGTACTCGTTTTCGTTGGTATGGGCCACAATCATCTCGTCGGCGTAAATCAGGGCGAAGCGGCCGGCCTTGAAGTTCCCCTCCTGGGAAAGGCTCAGCAGGTTCCAGAGGAATTTTTCGTCGCACTTCAACATTTCCTGAAATTCCATGATCCCCCGGTTGGCAATGTTCAGCTCGCCGTCAAACCGGTAGGCCCGGGGGTCCGACTCCGAGCCGTACTCGGCGATGGTGGAGAAGTCCACGCTGCCGGTGAGGTCGGCGATGTCCTGGGACTTGGGGTCGGAGGGGGTGAAGGTGCCGATGCCCACCCGGTTTTCCTCGGACAGGAAAATCCTCTCCACCCGCACATTTTCTATCCTGCCGTCGTATTCCGTCTCCAGCATCATGCGGCAGTAGGGGCACAGCTCCCCCTCCACGTAGACGCCGTACTCCTTCTCGAACTCCGGCCGCAGCTCCCGGGGGATGAGGTGCAGGGGCTCCTCGTGCATGGGGCACCCCTTGATGCCGTAGAGGGCCCCCCGGTCGGTGCGGCTGTACTTCTCCAGGCCCCTTTTCAGCATGGCCACCAGGGTGGACTTGCCGCCGCTCACCGGCCCCATGAGCAGCAGGATGCGCTTGCGCACGTCCAGCCGCCGGGCGGCCGGGTGGAAGTATTCCTCCACCAGCTTCTCCAGGGTTTTATCCAGGCCGAAAAGTTCGCTGGCGAAGAATTTATAGCGCTTAACGCCATCTATCTCCTCCACCCCGGCATCCCTGATCATGTTGTAGATCCTGGCGTGGGCGAGCTGGCAGACCCAGGGGCGCTCTTTGACTATCTGCAGGTACTCCTGGAATGTGCCTTCCCAGGCCAGTTCCTTTTCCAGGGAACGGTGTTCTTCCAGCCTCTTCAGGAAGTCCATAATCTCACTCCTTTGCCGTGGAATGAAATTCCACCAGCCGGATTCAGGCAGAGCATCTAATTTTTTGTACAACTCGCGGTGTTTAGTATTACATTATATGCGCCCCGTGCTGGTAGAAGAATCCGCCAGCCGACAATATCTGCACCCGGGCCGGGAAGAAGGACCGCCGGGGGGGAAGGGAACTGCAGCGTTTTTCTCCTGTCAGCGGGGTCCTGGTATGTATGATCTATAATTTACCTTGCTTTTTTATTTAACTGATGATAAAATGACAAAGGGAATTTCTACCTGCATAAGGTAGTTTTTCCCCCATTCTGCCGGGAAAGGAGGTGAACAGGTAAATGGGCAAGCTCTATGCCAGCCGCACCTTCCTGGGGAACATCGCCCTGGTGGTGTTCCTGGCCTTCCTGGCAGCGCTGACCTTCGGTGTGGTGCATCCGGCCCCGGCTGGAGCGGTGACACTGACAGAAAAGCCGGATCTATCTGTCACGGTAGACGAGCAGCATCGGGCTGCAGTCCAGGACAAAGACGGCAAGTGGATTAAGGACGGCGGCATTGCCAAACTCGTCACCAGTAAAGACAAAACTGCAGTCGATTTCACCGTCCAGGTTCTTACCGATGCCGATTTTAACAGCATTATGCTGCATATCCTGGGTATCGGTGACCTGGACAAAAGCGGGATAAAGGATGTAGTATACAAGAAAATCTATAACACCGTCTACAACACCGTCTACTACGTCTACCAGTTCGTCTACCACTGGGTCTACCAGCAGGGCCTGAACGTAGCCAGTAATGAGGATTATACCCTGCATATCTGCAGCAACGATACCCCGCTTGCTTCCATCACCCTGGACCTGGAGGCACCACCACCTGAAAGCGGCGGCGGTGGCGGCGGCGGTGGCGGCGGCGGTGGTGGCGGCGGTGGCGGTGGTGGAGGCGGAGGAACGACCGCTCCTTCCACCGGCGTATCCACTGACACCGGCACGCTGACCGTTGCCGACGGGAAGGCCACCCTGGCCGTGGACGACAGGAAGGTGGAGTCCCTGCTGGCCGATCCGAAGGTAAGCGAGGTTGTGTTTACCATCCCCGCGGATAAGGCCGCGCAGCAGGGCACGGTGGCCGTGGTGGCGGACACCCTGGCGAAGGTCTTTGAGGCCGGCAAGCCGGCGGTGATCCAGGTGGGTGACGTGCAGCTCACCCTGCCTCCGGGAGCCATCGACCTGTCGGTGTTCGAAGGCCAGGGCGTGACCCTGAATATCAATATCGGTAAGGCCCAGGCTGCGGCACCGGGCGATACCGCGCTCAAGATGGCCGGTGACGCCTACGAGATCGCCATCCGGGCCGAGGCCAACGGTGCCGACAAGGGCGGCATCAGCAGCCTGGCGAAGCCCGTCACCCTGACCCTGCCCTACGATCCGGCCAGGCTGGCCGGCGTGCCGGAGGACTACCTGGGTATCTACCGGCTGACCGGCGGCACATGGGAGTACGTGGGCGGTAAGGTTGACCGGGCGGCCCGTACGGTCTCCGTGGAGCGCTCCAGCCTTTCCACCTACGCCGTGATGGCCTATTACAAGAACTTCACCGATATGATCGGCCACTGGGCGGCTGACGACGTGAGGCTGATGGCGGCCAAACACATCGCGGCCGGCGTAACCGAAACCACCTTCGCGCCCAACGCCACCGTCACCCGGGCCGAGTTTGCTGCCTTCCTGCTGCGGGCCCTGAACGTGCCCGAGCAGAAAGCCACCGGCGGCAGGTTCAAGGATGTGGCGGCCGGTGCCTGGTACGCGGGAGCGGTGGAAACCGCCGCGGCGCAGGGCCTGGTGAACGGCTATCCCAATAGCACCTTTAAGCCTAACGCGCCCATCACCCGTGAAGAGCTGGCGGCCATGATCACCCGGGCCCTGGCCAGGAGCGGTAAGGATACCGCCCTGGGCGAGGACGAGGTGCAGGCCCTGCTCGGGCGCTTCGCCGATGCCGGCGAAATCGGCCCGTGGGCTAAAGAAGCCATGGCTGTGGCCATCAGGGAGGGCATTATCAACGGCCGCCTGGCCGACCAGTGCGTGCCGAAAGCCAATGCCACCCGGGCCGAGGCGGTGGTCATGGTCAAGCGCTTCCTGACCGCCACCGGCAGGCTGTAAAAGCCAGGAGCTAAAAAAACCCCCGTTGCCATTTCGGCAGCGGGGGTCTTTTAACGTACGTCTGGTGGCGAAAGTCCACTGCAGGTGAGGCAGCATCAGCCTGCTTTTCAAGCAACGCCCGGTGTTCATTAGTTTTGTGGTGGTAAAAAATCTGAAAGGTAGATTACTTGTAAACCCGGGAATCCTTTGCCAATGGAGCGGTCGTTAGTAAGAAAGGCCTTTGCGCCTGCTTCGATGGCTGTCGCTATGTGCAGGGCGTCCGGTGTCTTTAGACCCCATTTAGCGCGGATCCCGGCGGCCCGGAGGGCGACCTTTTCTGTTACCGGGATGAGTTTCAAATTGGGAAAATTTTTTAACAGCAGATAATAATGCTGTGCAACGTGCTCCTCGCCCAGCTTTTGGGGGAGGGTTAGCAGTTCAGTGTAGATTTTCAAATTGATTCGGGAAAAATCTTCAAATTAAATTGGAGCAACCAACTGGTGGAACAAAGGAAATTCTCATTTTAAACCGGTAATCATAAAAATAATTTTTAAATTCCGCTGGCATTTCCATCGAAAACCCAAAAAAGAAAAACCGGCTACCCGAAAGAGGCAGCCGGTGGTAATACCGCTCAAAACCGGTTAAACGGATATTTTTTCTTAAGGGCCAGAATTTCCGCCCGTGCTTCCAGCAACTTTTCTCTGAACACGGCAGCAAACCAGGCCGGCCGGTTTCTGGTCGGCGGATACGTTCTGGCTTTATCGGCCACCTTGCAGATAGCTTC
>NZ_JMLG01000038.1:0-11417 GCF_000686645.1 Desulfofundulus thermocisternus DSM 10259 | reverse complement strand
TGACGGGCAGGAAGCAGTCGTGCTTTACGCCCGGGTATCCACAAAAAAGCAGGCCGACGCGGGCAACCTGAACCGGCAGATCGAACGGCTGCGGCAGTACGCCCGGGAAAACGGTTTTACCATCAGGGCGGAGTTCACAGACGTGGCCAGCGGCCTGAACCAGAAGCGCCGCGGTTTAGCGAACGTGCTCAAGCTGGCCGAGCAGGGCGAGTATAAGAAGCTCATCATCGAATATCCCGACCGGCTGGCCCGGTTTGGTTATGAGTATATCGAGCGGCATTTAAGGTACTGCGGCGTAGAAATAATCGCCATAGCTGAAAAAGAGCCGGAGGACGTCAATTCCGAGCTGGTCCGGGACCTTTTGGCCATAGTCACGACCTTTTCGGCCCGTTTGTACGGCGCCAGGGGCGGCAGGAGGGTTAGGCAGGGGTTTCGGGAGCTGATAGTGGGAGTGGAGCGGGATGAAAAAGCCAAAAAAGAAGGCAACAATTAACCCGGATGAAAGTATAAAATACACCGTATGCGGCGAGTGGTTTCCGGAAAGTTTTCCTGCCCGGCGCAGCCTGCGTTGGGGTCGAGGTGGCGAAGACCCCCTGGCCACCGAGATGCGCCTTTTTTGTTCATGCCAGCGTTGGGCGTTCAACCGGCTGCAGGAAGGCCGTTCCCGTGAAGAGCTTAAAAGAGAAGGCCAGAAGCTATTTGGCATAAACTCCCGTTTTTGTGACGATGCCGTATTGAAAGCAAAGGCCATTATTGAATCACAGAGGGGACTGCTGGCGCTGGAAATCGAGGAAACGGAAACAAAGCTGGCCCGGGCTAGGAAGAAACTCGGCTGGGCGGAAAAAGACCTGGGTAAAGCGGTTGAAGCAAACGACCCGGTAAAAATCGAGAAAGCCGAACGCATCGTACACGGCCGCAAAGCGCGGGTCAAAAAACTGAAGACGAAGCTGGATGAACTGAAAACCCATCAAAATAACGGCACCATACCCACGGTAGTTTTTGGCGGCCGTTCTCTGTGGAAGCGGGCCTGCAGGGGCAGAGCCACAAAAGAAGAATGGCGAAATGCCCGGCAGGATCGGCTGTACGCCCGGGGAGACGAAACCAAGGGCGGCAATCCGAACATTAAGATAAGCTACCGCAGCGGAGAATTTGCTTTGTCCGTGACCATCTCCCACCTGTCCGAGCAGACAGGCACGGACAGCAGAGGAAGACCGGTAATGACGAGGGCTCCCCGGGTGGAGGGAAAGCTCTGGCTGCCGGAGAAGCACCGGTTGAAGGTGTGGGAGTTGCTTCTTTTGGGCACACCCTACACTGTGGAACTGATCAGGGGCAGGGACGGCCGGTACAGGGTACATATTTCCTTTGCCATAACAGCACCTGAACCGGTGACCAGTCCCAGCCGGGGCTACTTAGGGATGGACACCAACCCGGACGGTGTGGCTTTAGCCAACGTCAATTATTTCGGCCAACCGGAACCCTGGCCGGAAGGATTTACTGTACCACATCCGAAGGCCCTGCACAAATTTGCCGGGGAATTCCAGGTGACAGTACAACCGAACGGTTTTCTGTACATCAAGATACCGGAACTTGCTTACAGCCGGGGGTACCGGCGCACATACTTAATTGGCGTACTGGCCAAGGTAGTGGTGGACATTGCCAAATTTTTAGGTAAGCCCATTGCCTTGGAAGACCTGGACTTTGGGAAAGACCGGCTGGATACGGACAGGAAATTCAACCGCATGGCGGCCAACTTCCCGTTCAAAAAGATAATCGAGGCCGTCATGAGGAGGGCATTCAAGGAAGGTATTGGAGTAGAACCGGTCTGGCCGGCGCACACGTCCACCATCGGCTATTACAAGTACATGGAGCGGTACGGGGTAATTGTCCACCACGCCGCCGCTTTGGTTATCGCCCGGCGTGCGATAGGCTTCAGAGAGTGCATTACCAGCGAGTTGAAGCAAAAGATTCGAGTCATCAAAGAGAAGCTGAACCAGAAGGTTGATTCCTTACCTGGGGAAGGAAGAGGGATGACCCGAAAGGTGAAGCGACTCTTCAAGCGGCTGGAAGGAAAGATTCTCATTCACAACGGGTTGACCCGTTTTAAGCAGGAATCGTTTTATTCCGTCTGGCACGAGTTGAAGCAGCTCGCTTTATCAAGTAGGTGACCCCGTTTAGCCGGTATCGGACAAACCGGTAGGCCGTACCTAACAGGTTGCGGGGGGCGTTCGGCACTCAAGAAACTTGAGTGCTGGGCCGCGAAATAGTCAACATTGATGAAGGTGCAAGCCGGAGGTGCCTGTTACGCGCAGTTCTCCCGTCCGGGTGGGACTCCCGGGGCCGAGGTCTCCCTGTCGCTACAGCCTGCTCCCAGGGGTAGGCAAATCCAATCCAGAAAGGAGCGAAAGCCTGGTCATGGGGAGGCCGCTTAACAAGGAATGGTACAATGTATCAGGAATTGTTAAGTTTTTTGAACCAGGAAACAGCGCGCTGATGGCTTTCTGGACGGATAGACCTGGCAGGAGGGAAAGGGTGCTGTTAACCGCTCTCCTGACCCTGGGCCTGGGATTCTGTTTATATACATTTATTCTGGCGCCTCAGGCCAGGGCTTACCTGTCGACCCGGCAGGAGCTGGAAAATGCCCGGAATAAACTGGCCAGCTACCGGGCCACGGCTGCTGCTTTAAGGGATGAAAGCGAGAAACTGGAAAAGGCCCGGGCCCAGGCGGCCATCCTGGGAAAACAGTTTGCCAGCGATATTGGGAAGGGAGAGGATATTGTCCTGCTGGGCCTGGAGGCTGCTTCCAGGAACGTGGACATCACAGGTGTGGAGCCCGGCGGGATCAAAGAACAAAAATATACCCTGGAAATGCCCCTGAAAATTTTCGTGGAGGGGGACTTCAGGGATGTGCTGGATTTCTGCCGGAGCCTGGAAAAAGGGGCCCTGCACAACCTGACCGAGGTAAGGGGTATCAATATGGAAGGCACTGATACGCCCGGCAGGGTGAAGGCGGAATTCAGCGTGGTCGTATATGCGGATAGATCGCCCGGGAGCAGGTTGAAACTGGAGGAAATGGGCAGGTGGTTGACCGGCCGCTATAATATTTTCGCGCCAGCGGATGGTACGGCACCCGTTCCCGAACTGTCCGGCCGGCTGAAAGGGCTGCCCGCGCCGCCCGGCGCGGGGTCATCTCCCGCCTCCCCCGCTGCGGGGAACACACCGGAGTTGACAGGCCAGAACCTGCCGCCCGGGGAAAAAGGTACGGTGGCGGGAGAGGTTTATTACTTCAACAAGTAATGATTGCAGGCGTTTAGGAATAACTGAAAATAGGCCGCGGGTGGGATAATGTCGGGTCGCTTTTGGAAACGGGCAGGTCGTAAAAGTTATTCAAATCCGCTGCCGGGCGCCGGTTTGCCCTGTGCAGCGGGGAACAGCGGGCTGGGAGGCCGGCCGGGCCGCCGGAAGGTATCCTCCGGCGCTGGGATTTCCCCCGGCTACAGCCTGGTGGAATTGCTGCTGGTGGTGGGAATTTCCTTCCTGGTGCTGGTGGTGGTTATCCCCGCCTATAAGAACACTAATACGCACCGGGCGCTTTTCATGGCCGCCCGGCAAATGGCGCAGGACATCCGGGCCTGCCAGCAGGAGAATATGTGTGCGCCCGGCATGAGCGTGGAAATCGTTTTTGATGTGGTGGGGGACTGCTACTACCTGGCCAGCGGGGTAAAAATACTCAGGAAGGTGGTGCTGCCCGCTGAAGTGGATCTGGCCGCGGTCAGGTTTTCCGATCGGGGAAATGCGTTGAGCTTTAACTCCAGCGGGGTACCCCGCCCCGGCGGGGGTACGTTAACTTTAAAGGGCAGGAACGAAAGCTTTTTTTATTATGTGATTGTAGCCCCGGTTACCGGGCGGGTTCGTGTTTCGCCCACACCTCCCGCCAGCTGGTATGGCGGGTAGCCGTCTCCTTATACGCGCAGAAAAATTGGGCATAATTACGTTTACAGTACTGGCAAAGATTCTATGGAATGATTCAATCCCGTATAAGAGGTGATCCCTTTGGTCGATGAACGTTTATTAAAAGAGGCTCTGGACCTGGCCCTGGCCAGCGGAGGAGATTTTGCCGATATTTTTGTCGAGCACAGGCGGGCCACGGGTATCGGCCTTGAAGGCGGTAAGATAGAGCGGGTTCATTCGGGTATAGATATGGGTGCCGGTATCCGCGTGATTAACGGCGATTCCACGGCCTATGCCTATACCAACGACCTGAGCCGGGAAGGCCTCCTCGAGGCTGCCCGCATGGTCAGTCATGCCGCCCGGGGAGAGAAAAAGGAATACCACCTGGACCTGCGCCGGGTGCAGCCCGTGGTGGAATTTTCCATAAAGGAGCCGCCCGATACAATCAAACCGGAACGCAAAGTGGAGGCGGTGCAGGCCGCCGACCGGGCTGCCCGGGCCGTGGATGCGGAGAAAATCAAGCAGGTAATGGTGGGCTACGGGGACGTGGTCCAGAAGGTGGTCATTGCCAACAGCGCCGGTGAATACGTGGAAGACGAGCGCATCCGCACCCGCCTGATGGTGCAGGTGGTGGCCGCCGAAGGGCCGAACCTGCAGACGGGCTACGAAGCCGTGGGCGGGCTAACCGGCTTTGAACTGCTGGAGCAATATCGTCCCGAGGCGGTGGCGGAGGTGGCGGCCCGGCGGGCCGTGGAAATGCTCAAAGCAAGGGAAGCTCCCACCGGCAGGATGCCCGTGGTGATGGCCGGCGAGGCCGGGGGAACCATGGTTCACGAGGCCTGCGGCCACGGCCTGGAAGCGGATCTGGTGCAGAAAAAGCTTTCGGTTTATGCCGGCAAAAAGGGGCAAAAGGTGGCTGCCGACATTGTAACCGTGATCGACGATGCCAGCATGGCCGGCCATTATGGTTCCTACCGCTTTGATGACGAGGGGGTGCCGGCCCGGAAAGTGACCCTCATTGAAAAAGGGGAGCTCACGGACTACATGTACGACCGGCTCACTGCCTCCCGGGAGGGGAGGAAATCCAACGGCCACGGCCGCCGGGAGTCCTACCAGCACAAGCCCATCCCCCGCATGGGCAATACCTACATCGCTCCGGGCAAAATGGACCCGGAAAAAATCATCCGGGAGGTCAAAAACGGCCTGCTGGTGAAGAAAATGGGCGGCGGCCAGGTGAATACCACCACCGGGGATTTTGTGTTTGACGTGGCCGAGGGGTACCTGATCCAGGATGGGGAAGTGGGTCCCATGGTGCGGGGGGCGACCCTGACGGGCAACGGCCCCGAGGTGCTCCGGATTGTGGAAATGATCGGCAGGGATCTGGGCTTCACCATCGGAACCTGCGGCAAGGACGGGCAGGGAGTGCCGGTGAGCGACGGCCAGCCCACCATGGCCATCAGGGAGCTCGTGGTGGGCGGCACAAGCCACAGCCGGGCCGATGGCAAGATCCGGCGCCTGTAGTGCCCGCGGTTTCAGGCAAAAGTTAGGGGGGACGATAATGGGCCGCCTAAAAGAAACGGCAGCGGTTTATGAAACCAGGCCCCTGCCGGAAGGCAAGATCACCTTTGAGGAGTTTTTGGCCTGGTGCGATGAAGATACCTGGGCGGAGTGGGTGGATGGGGAGGTTGTTATATTGACGCCGGCAGCCAGAAAGCATCAAAAAATAACTGCCCTATTATCAACCTTGTTAAGGGAATTTGTTCTCAAGCAGAGCTTGGGAGATGTTTTGACCGCTCCTTTTTTGGTGCGCCTGCCAGAAAGCCTGCGCCGGGGCCGGGAGCCGGATATTTTTTACGTAAGCAACGAAAAGCTACCGCTATTGAAGGAAACATATATGGACGGTCCCCCCGATCTGATTGTGGAAATAACCTCTCCGGAAAGCCTGGCCCGGGACCGGGGGGAAAAGTATGTGGAATATGAGGCTGCAGGCGTTAAAGAATACTGGCTTATCGACCCGGACAGGCGGCAGGCGGAATTTTACAGGCTGGCTGAAGAAGGGCGCTACCGTACAGTTCATCCAAACGAAGAGGGGATCTATCGTTCGGAGGTCATCCCCGGCTTCTGGCTGCAGGTGAGCTGGCTGTGGCAGGACCCCCTTCCTTCAGCTATTGACTGTTTGAAAGAGTTGGGTTTAATTTAAACAAAAGGCGGGGCCCGCTGCCGGACCCCGCCCCTGAGACTTTTTTACCGCCCGGAATTTTTTAAAACGCGGTGTAATTTCCCGGACGTTCCGAAACCAGTTTGGTCATCAAACTGGCGATAACCTGTTTTTCCTGCTGGTCGGCCACCTGCCATAACTCTTTCAGAACCCTTTGCTCCGGGCTGGCCGGCGGTACGTGATCGGCCAGCACCTGGCCGGCCTGCTGGGCCAGGTTTACGATACGTTCCCGGGAAATACCCAGTTCTTCCGCAAACTCTACGGCCTGACCAAGGAAGTTTTTCCAGTTGTCCCAGTTGGTGCTAACCTGCCGGATGTCCATATTAACACCCCTTTCCTGATTTCTGGCAGGACCTGTTACTATTTTGTTCCTTTTTCCACCGCCTTATTCAGGAAAAGGAATACACACCTCTGTAAACAGCGGCATATGGTAACAAAAGAAAAGGGAGAGCATGCTTATTGGAGGCCTTATCCAGGGGGTAGGCTGTATGAAAATTGGTGATATCGTGACCCGTAAGGTATGCGGGGAAGACATGCAGTTTTGCATACTGGGCTTTTACACCAGGCAGAGCACCGGGGAACGGGTGGCCATACTGGCCATGCTGGACCCCACCACCATAGTGGAAGCTTCGGTACAGGAACTGGCCCCGGTGTCTTTGAAAGATATATTTGCCCTGACCACAAGCATTTATGTGCACTGACTGCCGGCAGGCAGTTTTTTATTGCCCCTGAAAGGAATAGGTTGATGCCTATTGAATAATACTTATGGTGATGTGGAAAGGAGTGGGATCAATTTTGGCCGATTTTATGGAAATTGCCCGGTTTGCCCTTCAGCGGGCTGCTGCCCTCGGTGCCGGCCAGGCTGAAGCCTATCTCAATAACAGTAAGGAACTGGTCGTGGAAGTGCGGGATGGTCAGGTGGAAACCATGAAGCTGGCCCGGGACCGCGGCCTGGGCCTGAGGGTGCTGGTGGGTAGCAGTGCCGGGTTTGCCTTTACCACCGATCTTTCCAGGACTGCTGTTGAGGATGCTGTCCGCCAGGCCATAAACAATGCCGCCAGCGCTGACCCGGACCCTCACCGGGTACTGCCGGAACCTCCCCCCGCTTATCCTGCTCTGGACCTTTATGACCCGGCCATCCGTAGAGCTTCTGTAGAAGAAAAGATCGAGCTGGCCCGGGCCATGGAAAGGGCGGCCCGGGATTTTGATCCCCGGGTGAAAATAATTGAAAGTGCCGCCTACCAGGATGCGGAAATCGATGTTACCCTGGTCAACAGCCTGGGCGTTGTGGCCACCTATCAGAGCGCTTACTGCGGTCTTTACCTGTCGCTGGTGGCCGAAGAAAACAATGACAGCCAGACGGGGTTTGCCATGGATTACCGCCTGCGGTATGACCAGCTTGATCCCGGCAGGGTTGGGCGGGAGGCTGCCGGGCGAGCCGTACGCATGCTGGGGGCCAGGCCGGTGACCACCCGCCGGGCGGCGGTAATAATGGAACCCTATGTGGTTACCGGTTTTCTGGGCCTGCTGGGTCCCGGCCTTACTGCTGAAGCCGTGCAGAAGAACCGTTCTCTTTTTGCCGGTAAGGTGGGGCAAAAGGTGGCCTCTCCCCTGGTGAATGTTATCGATGATGGTACCCTGAACGGGGGAATTGCCTCCGCTCCTTTTGATGGCGAGGGCGTGCCCACCGGCCGTACGGTGCTGATAGAAGGCGGAATTTTGCGCGGTTTTCTGCACAATACATATACGGCCGCCAGGGATGGCGTCAAATCCACCGGCAATGGGGTGCGCGGTTCCTTTAAAAGCCCTCCGGAGGTGGGGACGACCAACTTTTTCATCCAGCCGGGAACCACTTCCCTGGAAGATCTCATTCGTGATACGAAGCAGGGTTTATATGTTACCGAGGTACTGGGAATGCACACGGCCAACCCCATCTCCGGCGATTTTTCCGTAGGGGCGGCGGGGATATGGATTGAAAACGGGGAGCTTACCCGCCCTGTCCGGGGCGTTGCCATTGCCGGCAACCTTATGACCATGCTCCAGCAGGTGGATGGTGTGGCCAGCAACCTGACCTTTTTTGGAGGCCGGGGGGCGCCGGCCATCAGGGTGGCCGGGATGTCCATCAGCGGCCATTAAGAACAGGCTTTGCAAGTATAATGGGTTATGATAAAATTTTTTTTGCGATCCATTCCTGGCAGGAAGGTGCTCCTGGTGAAAATACTGGTTTTAAATGGACCCAATTTAAATTTGCTGGGGCGCCGGGAACCCCGGATTTACGGCGCCCTTACCCTGGAGGAAATTAACGCTTCCCTCGAGCGGCTGGCCGGAGAATTGGGCGTAGAGGTTTCCTTCTTCCAGTCCAACCACGAGGGTGAGCTGGTGGACAGGCTCCACCGTGCGGCGCAGGAAGAAGATGCGGTGGTTTTCAACCCGGGAGCCTACACCCATTACAGCATTGCCCTGAGGGATGCGGTAGCTGCTGCCGGTTTACCCGTAATCGAAGTGCACCTTTCCAACATCTATGCCCGCGAGGAATTTCGCCACCGTTCGGTAATCGCCCCGGTGGCTGCCGGTCAAATCAGCGGCCTGGGTGAGCTCGGATACCGCCTGGCCTTAAGGGCCGCGGTGGAGCTGGCGCGGAAGAGGAGGGCCGGGTGTGCGGGAAAGGATTGAGCGCCTGCGGGCCAGGCTGGCCCGGGAGAACATAGATGCCATGCTGGTGATGCGCCCGGAAAACCGTTATTACCTGAGTGGTTTTACCGGTTCCGCCGGGGCCCTGGTGATTACCGCCCGGGAGGCCTATTTTTTAGCCGATTTTCGTTATTTTGAACAGGCGCAGGAAGAATGCCCTTTCTGTCAGGTGATAGGGTTTAAAGAATCCCTTTCTGATACCCTGGCTGAAAAACTTCCCCGCTGGGGGGTCAGCCGGCTGGGCTATGAAGGGGATTTCCTGACCTATAAACAGGCGGTTACCCTGCAGGAGAAGCTGGAAAAAACCCCGGTGGTACCCCTTTATGGACTTGTGGAGGAGCTGCGGCAGGTGAAGGATCCGGGAGAAATTGAGCTTCTGTCCCGGGCCGCGGCCCTGGCCGATCAGGCTTTCGAGCACATCCTGGGTTATCTTAAGCCGGGGGTAACCGAATGGGATGTGGCTGTGGAGCTGGAATGTTTTATGCGCCGTTCGGGTGCCCGTAAAAGCGCCTTTGATATTATTGTGGCCTCGGGCCCCCGGGGTGCCCTCCCCCATGGCGTGGCTTCCCAGCGCGTTATTCAAGCGGGGGATCTGGTGACCATGGACTTTGGCTGCGTGTACCGCGGGTACAATTCCGACCTTACCCGGACGGTGGTGGTTGGTTCGCCCCATCCCCGCCAGAAAGAAATCTACGACCTGGTGCTGGCTGCCCAGCGGGCCGCCCTGGCGGCCGTGCGGGCTGGAATAAAGGCCTGCGAGGTGGACCGGGCGGCCCGGCAGGTGATTGATTCCGCCGGTTATGGGGAAAACTTCGGCCACAGTACGGGTCACGGTGTGGGTCTGGCGGTGCACGAGGAGCCTTCCGTTTCCAAAAAGAATGAAACCTTGCTCCAGCCGGGCATGGTCATTACCATCGAGCCGGGTATTTATCTCCCCGGCTGGGGCGGGGTCAGGATTGAGGACCTGGTGGTGGTGGAGGAAGAGGGGTGCCGTATCCTGACCAGTGCTCCCAAAGACCCTCTGCCTGAGGTTCCGGTATAAAGGGTATTTTATATTTATAAAGGGGGTTTGGCTGAAAAGTGATTTCCACCAACGATTTTAGAACCGGATTGACCATTGAACTGGACGGCGATGTCTACCAGGTAATTGATTTCCAGCATGTCAAGCCGGGGAAGGGGGCAGCCTTTGTCCGCTCAAAACTCAGAAACCTGCGCACCGGGGCGGTAATTGAAAAGACCTTTAACGCCGGCGAGAAAATACCCCGCGCTCACGTGGAACGGCGGGAAGTGCAGTACCTGTATAATGACGGTACCAGCTACAACTTTATGGATATGGAAACCTTCGACCAGTTTTCCATGACCAGAGAACAGCTCGGTGATGCGGTCAACTTTTTAAAGGAAAATATGACCATCAACCTCCTTATGTTCCAGGGAAGATCCATAGGCGTGGATTTACCCAATTTTGTGGAGTTGAAAGTGGTGGACACGCCCCCTGGCATTAAGGGCGATACCGCCTCCGGGGGTTCCAAACCCGCTACCCTGGAAACCGGGTATGTCGTTCAGGTGCCCTTTTTTGTAGAGGTGGGGGATGTTTTGCAGATTGACACCCGTACAGGGCAGTATATCAAGCGGGTATAAGAATCTTTCTTCTCAATTTAATCTTCAGGAAATATATGTTTAAAACCCCCCGATAAGAGCAATACTATAACAGTCCAGTTGGATACTCATTAAATAAGGGGGGTTTGATTAATGGAAGATTTGAAAGCCAGGGTGGCTTACCTGCAGGGTCTTTCCGCAGGTATGGACCTGGAAAAGGAGAGTAAGGAAGGCCGGTTACTTTCAAGCATAATTGATGTCCTTGGCGACTTTGCCAATTCTTTTGACGAGCTGCAGGAAGCCCAGGAGCAGCTGGAGGATTATCTGGAAAGTATTGATGAGGATCTGTACTCCCTGGAAGATGAAGTTTATGAAGATCGCCCGGACAGGCATGATGACGATTACATGGAAGTTGAATGCCCGCGTTGCGGGGAGATAGTTTGCTTCGACCGGGATATTCTCGATGATGAGGATGTGATTGAAGTAACCTGCCCCAACTGCGACGAGGTGGTCTTTGTTAACGATAACGCTTACACCTCCGCCGATGAGCCCGAAGAACTGGAAGGCAGCGCAGGGGCGGAGCACGAAGATGACCTTTAAGGTTTCGGTGATGCCGAAACCTCAGAGTATTGACAAACTCTTCGTGTGCCCCGGTTTTCCAGTAGGAGCGACCTGGAGTGAGCGCCGCCGGGCCAGGCCCGTGCCGCGGACAGGATGTCCGCGGAGGCCACCTGAACACAGGATGTGTGAATGTGGCCGGTACCCGCCGAAGACCGGAGCCGGGGCCAAAAGGCCCGGCCAGCGAAACGACCGGGAGCGACGAGTAAAACCGGGGCACACACCAGGAGTACTTTGTCGACAGCTTGAGGTTTCGGTGATGCCGAAACTTTTTTTATATTCCGGGTGAAATGCACGCGGATACCCCCCTTGACTTCAAGCCTGACCGGGTTTACAATAGGCCAGA
>NZ_JMLG01000037.1:0-14790 GCF_000686645.1 Desulfofundulus thermocisternus DSM 10259 | reverse complement strand
TGGATCAGAAGGCTCTGGAAGAAGATGCCCGTTATGACGGGAAGTATGTTCTCAGAACCAACTCCCAACTGGACACCGCAGAGGCAGCCCTGGCATACAAAGAACTCTGGCGGGTGGAAAGGGCCTTCCGGGAATTAAAATCCACCCTTGATTTAAGGCCAATCTACCACTGGAAAGACCGCCGGGTAAGGGCACATGTCATGGTTTGTTTTCTGGCGCTGGTGTTGGAATCGGCTTTTTACCGGTATCTAAAGCTGGCCGGCAGCCAGGTTGAATACTTGTATCTCATGAGAGATTTAAAAAATCTAAAAGCCGTCGAGTTAACCCTGGAGGGCATAAGATATTTGTGCCGAACTGAATTACCAGGAAATGCTTTTCAAGCTTTTAAAGCATTAGGAATAGGAGTTCCAAATCATGTAAGAATCATTAATTAGCATATCTACCACAATAAGGAAAAATGTTGTGGCACGCCAACTCGTTATGTCCCGGAAGCCTTGATTTTCCGGGGTTTTATTGGGATTGGGTGTTAAAGTTCAGATATAGCCTCTATCTGTTCGGCTTCCAGATAGCCGTTGAGAGGATGAATTAAGACGGCGTAAGTACCATCCAGTTGCTGGATAAATCCCTTGTTGGCGTACTTTCGAACCATAACGACTTCTCACCTTCTTGTACCAAAAAGAAAGAGTATTTCTTTTCCTAATCAGCCAATTCGGCCACATCTACAGGACACATCTACAAAAGTAATGTAACATAGAAAAGGTTGCTCGTCCAATCAGTTTATCTTATGTGTGTTATATATGCCCTAATATAACCGTAATATAGCCATAATATAAAAGTATCATACCTGTGCATTTTCATTTTTACCCAACCCGGCTTCTTCTGCTCGGCTCTTACCTCCAGACAGCCACCTGCAGCCGGTCCTTGAACCCGCCCCGTGGCATATTCTCACAACCTGGTCATTAAATGAATGTTCAATAAGCAAGACCATGGAATTGCGCAAGCAATCCTCGAAAATTTATTCTTGGTGGCCTTTGCGTGGTTGACTTCCAAAAAAATTTTTACATTGCGGGAACCTTTTTCAGTGTTATTCGTCATAATTAATAAGTCAAGCGTTGAAATATTAAAAACATTAAATAGTTTAAATGAAAGAGGGAAGACGGATGATGTTGTCTAGATCTAACCCCGGGTTTAAGTTATTTATCTTCTTACTGCTGGCGATAACCGCAATAATTTTCCTGGTTGCGGGAACGGCCTTTGCCGAAAAGGCCGTCAGGCTCGTGGTAGACGGTAAGGAAATCAGCCCGGACGTCCCGCCCCAGCTAATTGACGGGCGTGCCGTGGCGCCGGTCAGGGAGGTTGCCGAAGCGCTGGGGGCGAAGGTAGCCTGGGATGCCGGAAGCCGGACCGTAAAAGTGGTTGCCGGCGATTGGCTTGGGCAGTTGGCCGGGTCCCTTGCCCGGGCCGGAGACGAGTTCAAGCCCGCGCCGGACGTGAAAGGAGAAGTGAAAAAGCTCTGGCGGGTGGGCGAGCGTTGTTTTTTACTGGAGCACGTCTGGAATATGGATTACAGTTACTTCCTTTGCGACGCAGAGACGGACGAAAAAGATTTGATCGTTGGTTTTCTGGAAAGCGCGCGACTCAAAGAGGCCGGGGATGACGAACTTGTCTTCGTCGCCAAAGGAGGCGGTGATTGCGGCGATTACAGCTTCCCCTACCTTTTGCGCTACGATGTGGAAAACAAAAAATTGTCCCGGGAAGAGTTATACCTTACGCGCTCCGTCGCTTTCGGGGCAAGCGGATCCTGGGAGCACGTCTTTAAAGGCGTAAGCTTTAAAGACGGAGCGGTTGCCCTGGAGCTGGCCGTTGCCCCGGAGCAGGTGCTGGCCGGAGGGCATAAAAGGCCTTTTACTGTCGTTGACCGCCGGCACGACGGTTTAACCGTCCGCATCTACGGCGTGCGTTGTCCAAAAAGCAGCAAGGGCGAGCTCAAACCTGATCACCCGCTGATTGAAAGGATTTCCTGGCGGGCGCTGCCGGCTCAAGAACCTGTGGCCAATGAGGATCTTCTGAAGGAAGACTTCCCCTACGGCGCCGCCCTGAAAAGCACTGCCGCCATCCAGGGACCTTCCCTGCTGGTTGAGATAGATACAAAAGGTGAACCGGTCTATAACATTGACACCAGCAGCACCCCGAACCATAAGCTGACCTATATCGTAAAAATTAAATAGCAGTCCTGTGACAGGAGAGTTCTTTAGCCAGTTGTGCTCGGGGTTGGCCCTGGCCAGGTGTAAATTGGATTGGCCTTACGTCCCTCTCAAGATTTTTATTTGTGATGATGGTGATTTCATGAGGGGAAGGCAAACCTGCTTAAACCATTGGCTGCTGGCGGTAATCTTTGCTCTGGCTTTTCTGAGCGGCTGCCGGCCCGGTAACGTACAGGAGGAAGCAGCCGCCCCCCATCCGGAAGAAATTAGCCCGCAAGGCATTTACCTCGTAGCTTCGCCCCTGATAGTCAAGCCGGGCGACGAGGTTTCCGTCGCTTTGAAAAGCGATCGCCGGTTCGAAATCAAGGGGGAACCGGCGCTGGGTTTATTCCGCCCGGAGATTGGCCTGGTGAAAAACTACGGCCGGATGAAGGAAAATTATGCCCGGGTGAAAATCCCCCCTGATCTGCCGGCGGGAAACTATTATTTTCTCGCCGCCGACCCGAAATTTCGCGTCAACAGCGGGGTGGGTACTCACGCCTGTATCCGGGTGGTGAACCCGGACATCCTCCCCGTTGATCCCGGGAAAGCGCCCCGGCGGCTGGTTGCCATGGCTACCCCGCTGTACGGCCGGCCCGAAGCTGCCGCGCCCCCGTACCATATTTTATCTCCGGGGGCGGTGGTGAGGGTGCTGGCGGTAAAAGAGGCGGCCGGGGAACAGTGGTACTGGGCGCAGGTTAACGTTTACGAAACCGGGCGGGAAAGAGCCGGCTGGCTGAGGGCCGCCGCCACCGTGCCGGTTACCCCGGAAAATTACCGCACCGCGCGGGAGGTAAGGCTGCGCCCGGGTGCAAAATATTACGAGCACGAACGTTTTCGCCGGGGGGACGCGGGTGCTCCCGGAGAGTGGCACCTGCCAGACGAAGTGCTGTGGATAGTGGAGAGGCGGGAGAAGATGGTGCGCCTGCGGCCCTCCGGGGACATCGTGCTGGCCGTGGACAAAGACATCTGGGCCGCGGAAGCGGATCTGGTCTACTTCCGGGGCGATCTTCGCGAAGAGGAGGAACACTGATGGGAAAGCCCGGCCTCCTCACTGGCCAAAGGAGAACGGGCTTTCTTGCTGCGCATTTTCATTGTTATTTGCAGTAATTTTATATTACAATGAATCCCAAAGGATTTAACGATCTTTTTAATTTTAAAAATGAATTTCACTTCCATAAGGGGGAAACAACTGATGACAGACCAAAATCAAGGAGAAATAAACTTACAAAAAATGAATATTTCAAACAGGTCATGGTTAAAGAAAGTTGGTATTTCCCTGGTTATTCTCTCTTGTGTTTTCTATGGTGCTTTATTACTTGTACCCTTTACCCCTTATACAGTAAGTACAAAAGCATTAATATCCTCAATACTTGTTATTTCAGGAGAAGCATCGTTCTGGCTTGGCGGTTTTATACTAGGGAGAGAAATTGTCATGAAATATAGAAAATACCTGAATCCATTGCATTGGTTTAAAAAGAAAACTGACTCCAGGTAAGAATTACTATGTCACATTTTTAACAAAATGCGCCAACCGGTAACGCCGGTAAGTGGCGTCATTGTCACGTACAATAGCAGCCGTATTTGGGTATAATTATCGCCCTATGGGGCGATGCCCCGCTCGAACCACAACACAGGGCTACAGGTTTTCAGGGGCGGTTTTCCACAAGTTCAGTTTTACCACCGTGGTCTGGCGGGGTAAATTACTTCTGTCCACCACCAGTTCTTCCTGTTCACCGTAGCCGGGGAACATTTTGAGAAAATCAGTTACCGGCGCTATGGGGAAATCGACATAAGCGGTCTTGTAATGCATGGGCAGAACATAGGGCGGGGACAGCAGCCTGACCAGCTCCGCCGCCTCGCCGGCATCAATGGTATAGTAGCCCCCCACCGGAACCATTAAAACGTCAACCGGCCCCAGCGCCTCCACCAGGGCCTTATCCGGCAGGTGGCCCAGGTCCCCCACATGGCATACCCTCAGCCCTTCACTTTCCACCACGAAGATGATATTGTTACCCCGCTGGCTGCCCTGTTTCTTATCATGGTAGGAATTATGCCCCGTGATCTTGATCTGGCCGAAAACATGTTCCCCCGCCTCCTGCACCACCTTCGGGTTACCGGGAACCGTTTTCACGGCGTTATGATCAAAATGCTGGTGGCTGACGGTGACAATATCCGCCGGAATACGGGGGAGGGGATAACCCACCGTTTCATCAAAGGGGTCGGTCACTATCCTGGTATTGCCTTCCGTGGTTATTAAAAAACACGCATGGCCGAGCCACTGGAACTTCATCCATAACCCTCCTTATCTATTAGAGTCAGATTAGCAGGAAAGCCGGCCTGAGCTGGCCCAAAATGCAGTAACTGCGCCGGCCGCACTTTATTGAATATTCTTTCTCTTTCCGGAAGCCGTAATCCTCCTGACCTGCGGGAAAAAAGCAGCCCGGGCCATATGACCCGGGCCGCTTCCGGGCGTATGTAAGCACGCAGGGCCGGTGCGGCAGAAGGCACAGGAAGCTTTTTTATGGCTGCTCCCGCGGCCGCATTAAGGGGAAGAGGATCACATCCCGGATGGACGGGGAGTCGGTCAGCAGCATGACCAGCCGGTCGATGCCGATGCCCAGGCCGCCCGCCGGGGGCATGCCGTACTCCAGGGCGGTAAGGTAATCCTCGTCCATCATGTGAGCCTCCTCGTCCCCCGCCCGGCGCTTCTCCAGCTGTTTGAGGAAGCGGGCCCTCTGATCGAGGGGATCGTTGAGCTCGGAGAAGGCATTGGCCATCTCCCGGGCGTAAATAAACAGCTCGAACCGGTACGTCAGGGCGGGGTCATCCTCTTTGCGCTTGGCCAGGGGTGAAATTTCAATGGGGTAGTCCAGGATAAAAACGGGCTGGATCAGCTGCGGCTCCACCTTCTCCTCGAACACCTTGTTCAGGACGGTGCCCCAGCCGTCCGTTTCCTCCACCTCCACCCCCAGTTCCCGGGCTGCCCGGCGGGCCTGTTCCCCGTCTTCCCGGTACCGGTTGAAATCAAGACCGGTATGCTCCTCCACCGCCTCCAGCATGGTCTGCCTCTTCCAGGGCGGCGCCAGGTTGATCTCCACCCCCTGGTAGGTAATGGTGGTGGTGCCCAGCACCTCGGAGGCCACGGTGGAGATCATTTCTTCCGTCAGGTCCATCATATCGTGATAGTCGGCATAGGCCTGGTAAAGCTCCAGCATGGTGAATTCCGGGTTGTGCTTGGTGGATATGCCCTCGTTGCGGAAGTTCCGGTTTATTTCGTAAACCTTTTCAAACCCCCCCACCAGCAGGCGCTTGAGGTAAAGTTCGGGGGCAATGCGCAGGTACAGATCCATATCCAGGGCGTTGTGGTGGGTGATAAAGGGCCTGGCTGCCGCCCCGCCGGCGATGGGGTGCATCATGGGCGTCTCCACTTCCAGGAACCCGCGCCTTTCCAGGAAATTGCGTATTGCATGGATCACCCGGCTGCGGATGACAAAAGTTTCCTTTACCCCGGGATTGACGATCAGGTCCAGGTAGCGCTGGCGGTAGCGCAGGTCCACGTCCTTTAAACCGTGCCACTTTTCCGGCAGGGGGCGCAGGGACTTGGCCAGCAGGGTCAGCTCCCCCACGGCTACGGTAACTTCACCGGTCCGGGTTTTAAAAACCCGGCCCCGCACACCGATGATATCCCCTATATCCAGCCGCTGAAAAAGGTTATAGGTTTCGGCACCCACGTCATCCTGGCGCAGGTAGATCTGGATTTGACCCGAAACGTCCCGGAGGTTGCCGAAACTGGCCTTGCCGTGACCGCGCCGGGCCATCAGGCGTCCGGCAATCCTCACCTCCTGCCCCTCGCACTCGTCATAGTGCTCGACAATCCAGGCAGCAAGGTGGGTGCGGGGGTAGCGACCACCGTAGGGCTCAATCCCCCGGGCCTTTAATTCCTCCATCTTTTCCAGGCGCACGCGCATCAATTCGTTTAAATCGTCCGTTCTGAGTTCTGTGCTTTCCTTATCCGACATATCATTCCTCCGGCTCTTCCCTTTAGCGTATGTCCAGTATCTGGTATTTCAACAGGCCCGCAGGCACGGAAACCTCCACGATGCTCCCCTTGCGCTGGCCCAGGATGGCCTTGCCCACGGGAGACTCGTTAGAAATTTTATGAGCTCCGGGATCGGCCTCCACGGAGCCAACAATGGTGTATTCCACCTCATCGCCGTATTCCAGGTCCTTGAGGAGGACAGTGGAACCGAGGGTCACCTCATCGGTTCCCGCCCGCTCATCGTCGATAACCCTGGCGTTGCGCAGCATCTGCTCAAGGGTTAAAATGCGGCCTTCTATAAAGGCCTGTTCATTTTTGGCGTCCTCGTATTCCGAGTTTTCACTGATATCTCCAAACTCAATGGCCTGCTTGATACGGGCGGCTACCTCGCGGCGGCGGGTGGTTTTAAGCTCTTCCAGCTCTTTTTCCAGCTTCTCCAGGCCTTCGCGGGTTAGAATTACTTCTTTTTCCTTCACTTTTTATCGACTCCTTTGCACTTCTCTGCCCGGGCCTGCACCCGGGGCAAAAGCCCACTCCCCCAACGACACTGAAAGCACTGCAATGAACGGACTCATTGCAGTGCCCATGGTTACCAGCAACCTTTCCCCCAATTATAAGTAGGGTTTTTCCCTTTGTCAAGGGGCTACCCCCACAAGTTGCTGCTCCCCCAGCGCGTTAAGGCGGCTTTCGGCCCGGGCCCGGATGCGCTCGATTTCCCGGGGATCAATGGCCCGCTCAAAGCTGCGCAAACCGGCCAGCTTGAAGCCGTGTTTTTGGGCCAGGGCCCTGATTTCCTCCACCTGTTCAATGGTTATGTCACGCCCCAGGGAAAAATTCTCATACCTCTTCTCCAGGGCCAGGATCATGGTCTCGGACATACAGGCGTAGGCCGTGCCGGGCGGAAAGCCGAAATTGAAGTTAAAATTGACCTCCCCGGGCACCTCCACCACGCCCCCCTCAATGACCAGCACATCGTCCCTCTGCTCGGCCACCTGGCGGCTCACATTGCGGGGGCGGGAAACGTCACACACCACAGCCCCCGGCAGGAGGTCCTCCGGCCCGATGAGGGTGTCCACCGCGCTGGTAACGGCTATCACCACCTGGGCCGTCCGCAGGGCCTTCTTCACGTCGGAGGTAATGGATACCGCCAGGCCGGTTTCATAAAGAATTTTTGCCGCCAGCTGTTCCAGCCTGGACTTTTCCCGGGCCACCAGGGTCATCCTGGTGGCCTCCCGGGCCAGCATGCGGGCGCAAACACTGCCGATGGAACCGGTGGCGCCCAGCACCACAATATGCGCCCGGCGCAGGTCGTGCCCCATCAGGCGGGCCGCTTCCTTCGTCCCTTCGATGGCCGTGGCCACAGTATAGCTATTACCCGTGGTCACGGCTATATTCAGGTTTCTGGCCACGGTTATGCCCGCATCTCCCACCACGGAAGTAAAGGCTCCCAGGCCGACAATGCCGGCCCCCAGCTTTTCGGCCACGCGCCCCGCCTGTATTATCCGCTCCAGCACAAAATCCTCCGGAAGCTCCAGCATCTGCCTGGCGGTCAGGGGGCAGGCCACGAACCAGCCTTCCGCTTCCCCGCAGGGTGTCTTCACCCCGGTAATATGGGACACCTTCATGGGAGGTATCATCTGAAAGGCCTTTTCCACCCAGCGCCCGGGAAGGTAACGGGTAAAGGGGAATTTCCTGGCCACATCCCGGACGTCCAGAGGGTGAATGATGAACGCGAATTTTTCCACAGGGCTCACCTCGAATTCACTCTATGGTGGTTTCAATGCCTGACCGCCCGGACCAGTTCGACAATCTCATCCGGGTTGACGTACCTGTCTTCCTGGATGGGCGACTCGCCGATTTCGTAGCCGATGACGGGCTTATCCAGCACCGCCTCAAATATTTTTATTCTCCTGCTGGACCCGATAACCACCACCTGGTCGTAGCCGTGGGCGGTGGCTATCATTTCCATGAGGGTGTTGAACAGCTCCAGGCCGCTCCTGCGGCGCAAAAAATCCCAGCGTTCGGCATCGGTCATCAGGAGCACGAAATCCACCCCTTCCTTTTCCAGGGCGGAACGGAGCTCCTCCTTGTTCTTGATGGGAAAACCAATAACAGCAATCCGCCGGCCCTTGCGCACTTCCCCCAGCCCCTCCAGCCGGCTCACCAGCGTCCGGTCCACACCCAGGCGCCCGGCCACATCCGCCTGGGAAAGGCCCATGGCCCGCAGCTCCAGCATTCTGGAGATGCAGCGGTCAATGCGCCGGCGGCTGATGATCTTGTCGCCAATGCGGATAAGGTCCACGGAAAACCACACCACCCATTATATACCGGCAGGGAATTAAATATGTGCACATTTTTGTGTACAATTTATTTTATCAGCGCTTTTCCTCCAGGGCAAGGCAGAAAATCCCACAAACAAAAAAAAGCCGGCAGCAGCACCGGCTGTTTTACGGGCCATCCCCTGCCAGGATCCCCGTTAATATATGCCTCATTTCCTCCACCGTGGCGGCCCGGTTTATTTTCTCCCGCAGCCGGGCGGCCCCCCGCAGGCCCTTCAGGTACCAGGCAGCATGCTTGCGCATCTCCAGCACCCCGATGTGCTCCCCCTTGAAGGCAACCAGGAGGTCGAGGTGCCGCAGGGCGGTGCGGACCTTTTCCTCCCAGCCGGGTTCGGGCAGGAGCTCGCCGGTGGCCAGGTAATGCACCGTGCGGGAAAAAATCCAGGGGTTGCCCATGGAGGCGCGACCGATCATTACGCCGTCGCAGCCCGTCTCCTCCAGCATCCTCCTGGCGTCCAGGGGCGTGCGCACATCCCCGTTGCCGATCACCGGGATGCTCACCGCCTCCTTCACCCGGCGGATGATCTCCCAGTCGGCCCGGCCGCTGTAAAACTGGGCCCTGGTGCGCCCGTGTACGGTCACCGCCGCGGCTCCGGCCGCCTCCACCAGGCGGGCCAGCTCAACGGCGTTCACATGCTCGTCATCCCAGCCCTTGCGCATTTTCACCGTTACGGGCACCTTCACCCGGGCCGCCACCCGGGAGACAATTTCGGCGGCCAGTTCCGGGTTCCTCATCAGGGCCGCCCCCTCGCCGTTTTTGACGATTTTCGGCGTGGGGCAGCCCATATTGATGTCGATAATGTCGGCACCCGCGGCAGCCACAATCTCCGCCGCCCGGGCCATGTACCCGGGGTTGGAGCCGAAAATCTGCACGGCCAGGGGCCCGCCTTCCCCCCCGCGCTCGAGCATGACCAGCGTGCGGGGGTTGCCATAAATCAAGGCCTGGTCGCTGATCATCTCCGAAAAGGCCAGCCCGCAGCCGGCCTCCCGGGCCAGGATGCGGTAGGCCCGGTCGGTGACCCCGGCCATGGGGGCGGCAATTACCCGGTTGGCCAGTTCCACGCTGCCAATCTTCATCCTCACCGTCATTTCACCGCCGGCAGATTGCGCTCGTAGATCAGGCGCAGGCCCTTTAGGGTGAGCAGCTGATCCACCCGGTCGATGGTGCGGGACTCCCGGGCGATGAGCTCGGCCAGCCCCCCGGTGGCCAGCACGGTGGGGTTTCCCCCCAGCTCGGCTTTCATCCGGCGCACTATTTCATCCACCTGCCCCACAAAGCCGAAGATGATCCCCGCCTGCATGCTGCTGACGGTATTCTTGCCGATAACCGACGGCGGCCTGACCAGCTCCACCCGGGGCAGCTTGGCGGCCCGGGCGAAGAGGGCCTCGGTGGAAATGCCGATACCCGGGGCGATGGCCCCGCCCAGGTATTCCCCCCTGGCCGAGATGGCGTCAAAGGTGGTGGCCGTGCCGAAATCCACAATGATCAGCGGTCCGCCGTACAGCTCGTACCCCGCCACCGCGTTGACAATGCGGTCGGCCCCCACCTCCCGGGGGTTGTCATATTTAATGGCCAGGCCCGTTTTAATTCCGGGCCCCACCACCAGGGGCCTGACCCCGAAATACTTCTCGCTCATCTGCTCCAGGGCCAGCATCAGGGGGGGCACCACCGACGAGATCACCAGGGCCCTGATATCCCGGCGGGAAATGCCCGCGTACTGGAAGAGGTCCCGGAGCAGCATCCCGTATTCATCGGCCGTCCGGTGGGGGTTGGTGGACAGGCGCCAGTGTTCCAGCAGCTCCTGGCCTTTATATACCCCCAGAACGATATTGGTATTCCCCACGTCAAATACCAGGATCATCGCCTTTTCACTCCTTTTCAGAGTAATTCTACCAGAGGGCCGCGGGCACCGCAATAAAATGTCCGCGGCAGAAGTGGCCGCGGGAAAAAAATTATGATATTATGAAATAATAATTATTATAGCAAACCGGAGGTTGACCGCAGTGGATGAGCGCATTCCCCGCATGAAAGCGGACATTTTAAAGGCCCTGGCCCACCCCACCCGGGTGAGCATCCTGGAGTGCCTGCGGCAGGGGGAGCGGTGCGTCTGCGAGATCATTGAGGAGCTGGATATGGAGCAGTCCAACGTATCCCAGCACCTGGCGGTGCTGAAAAAACTGGATATCGTCGACTCCCGCAAGGAGGGCCTGCGGGTGAACTACCGGGTGAAGTACCCGGAGGTTTTCCAGATCCTCGACCTGCTGGACGGGGTGCTGGTGTCGCAGGTGGAGGATACCATGACCACCCTGAAGGGCCTGCGGAAGAAAAAAGACGGCCTGCGGTAAACCATTTAAGGTGCACAGGTTGACAACTTGAGGCGGCGGTTTTAAAATTTTAGAGAGAAATTCCAGCTGATCCTGCGAGGTGCCGGCTCTTGAAGGAACGGGTCCTGGAACTGCTGAAAAACGGATACCCCGACTTTGTTTCCGGCGAGGCCATCTGCCGGAGCCTGGGCATTTCCCGCACGGCGGTATGGAAGCACATCCAGGCCCTGCGGGGGGCGGGTTACGACATCGAGGCCGTGCCCCACGCCGGCTACCGCCTGGTGAGCGTCCCGGACCGCCTCTACCCGGCGGAAATCACCCGGGGCCTGGCCACAGCCTTCCTGGGGCACAAAATTTACCACTACGACCGGGTGGAGTCCACCAACCGCACGGCCCGGGAGCTGGCCTCCCGCGGAGTCCCCGCCGGCACCCTGGTGGTGGCCGAAGAGCAGACCGGTGGCCGGGGGCGGATGGGCCGGGGCTGGTTCTCTCCCCACGGCCTGGGCATATGGTGTTCGGTGATCCTGCGCCCCGCGGTGAACCCCATGGACGCCCCTCCCCTGACCATGCTGGCGGCAGTGGCCGTGGCCCGGGTGCTGCGCCGGGTGACGGGGGTGGAGGCCGGTATCAAGTGGCCCAACGACCTGCTGGTGGGGGAGAAAAAAATCTGCGGCATTTTAACCGAGCTCTCCGCCGAAATGGAAAGGGTCAACTACTTAATCACCGGCATGGGCATCAACGTCAACATTGACCGCCACCAGTTCCCCCCGGAGCTCCGGGAGACCGCCACCTCAGTGCTGGCGGAAACGGGGCGGAGGGTTTCCCGGGTGGCCCTGCTGCAGGATCTGCTGGCCGAACTGGAATACTGGTACACCCTCTGGGAGAGGGAAGGGTTTGCCCCGGTGCTGGCCCGGTGGAAGGAGATGAGCGTGACCCTGCACCGGCCGGTGAAGGTATTCACCTGGAAGGAAAGCTGGGAGGGCTGGGCCGAGGATGTGGCTGCCGACGGCTCGCTGCTGCTGCGCCTGCCCGGCGGCGAGTGCAAAAGGGTGGTCAGCGGGGAGGTGAGCCTGCGGACCAGGTAGGGCCCCGCGCGGAGGGCATCCCCTCACCGTAACGGGCGGGAGGGGTTACTGCACCCCTTTGGTTAACTATATATATTTCTATGGTTAACTATTGACCCGGCAGACCCTGCTTTCCCGCCGCCCCGGCCCACGCCCGTTCTGCCGTGCCCGGCCGGGCCGGGATACAGCCGGCAGATCAATCAACTGCTCAATAACTTTAAAGGAGGTAACCCGCTATGAAACTATCCCCCCGCGACATGGCCCTGGCCGCCCTCTTCGCCGCCCTGGCGGCCGTGGCGGCCATGCTGTCCCGTTTCTTCATCACCCCCTACGTGCCCTTCAGCCTGGTGCCCTTCGTGGTCATGCTGGCCGGCGGGCTTCTGGGCGCCCGGGTGGCGGCTTTAAGCATGCTGGTCTACGTGCTGCTGGGCCTGGCCGGCCTGCCGGTCTTTGAGACGGCCCCCTTCGGCGGCCCGGCTTACCTGCTTAAGCCCACCTTCGGCTTCCTGCTGGGCTTCATCGGCGGTGCCTGGGTGACGGGGGCACTGGCTCCCAAACAAAAGGACCCGGGCGTGGCCCGGCTGTTCCTGGCCATGGCCGCCGGCCTGGCGGTGATCTACCTCATCGGCCTGCCCTACCTCTACGTGATCCTGAATTTCTACCTGGGCCAGACCTTCTCCGCCCTGCAGGTGCTCAAGATCGGCTTCTTCCCCTTCATCGGTTTCGACCTGCTCAAGGCCGTCCTGGCCGCCGTGCTGGCCCGGCTGGTCTACCGGCGGCTGCACGGCTTCAGCAGCGAGAGCGCCGGCCGCTCCGGTTAGGCCCCGGCAGGCCTGGACCTGCGCCGGGCGCACAGGAAGGGGCCGGGGCAGTTTTTATTGCCCCGGCCCGGAAATTGCCCTGACCATGCAGTTTTATTCATTTACAGGAACTGCCCCTGGCCTCGCCGACCTCGCCTTCAGCCCTACCCTTGATTAACCCGCGCATTTCTGCCTGCTGCTGCATCTCTTCAAGGGTTATTTCCAGGTTCGTAATCATCTTTTCCACCTCCCACGGGTTGACTTCGCTTACAATCCTGTCAACCTTTTCCCGCAGCGGCCCGGGCAGCCTGGCCTTGAATAGGAACTGAACCGGATACTGAACCTGAACCGTGTTCGCCAGTGAAAAGAAAAAGCCCCCTGTCGCGGAGCCGGGGAGCGATTGGTAAGTTAATAAGTTAGGTGCCTGGCACCATGTATCTCCTTTTTCAGCGATTCTATTTCGTCAGCCGTCAGGCCGGTGGCCTTGATGATAATATCAGTATTCACGTTAAGCAGAAGTAGGTTCTTTGTTATTTCCAATTTGTCCATTTTCCCTTTTAGCAAGGCATTTTCTTCCATCTCATTAAGAACTATTTCCAGGTTAGTAATCATTTTATCCACTTCCCGGGGATTAGCGTCTTCCAAAGCATGGGCTGCTTTTTCCCGCAGCTTTAACTGCTTTTTCAAGAATTCTATATCATTGAACCTTAACCCTGTGGCTCTAACAATAGTATCAATGTCTAAGTCGAGTAGGAGCATGTTTTTTGCTACTTCCATTTTACCTTTCAATTTACCTTCCTTAATAGCCTGTTCCCGCACCTCGTCCAAGGTCATTTCGGGATTTATAATCACCTTTTCCACCACTTTTTCACCTCACAGGGATTCTTCAAGCAGCTGTTCCGTAAGTTCCAGCAATTTCACCAACCGTCAGCTATTGCTACAACTGCTTTTTTAGGGGTTCTATCTCATTAATCGTTAACCCTGTTGCTTTAGCGATGATGTCAGTATCACACCATCGTCAGGCTCTCCGGAACGCCCAAAAAAATGAAAAGCCCGGATTTATTTCCATATGAACATTGTGACAATTTTCTCATTATTTTTGACAACACTAAAACAAGCTTCAAAACTTTATGCTTGATTTTATTTTAACTTGAAATCGGTAAGTAACCAGTAATACGAGTCACCCTGGCAGACTTATTACCATCATGAGGAAAAGGAAACTTGATACAACCCGTATCTGGCAACAACTTATATGGTGGATTTCAAAGCCGGCACCTTCTTTGCTAGATTGTATCACATCGTGATACTATCTAGCAACATAATTATTATCCTTACGCCGCCTTTCCACTGCCTATATAAGAACCCTACTGGCCTTCCCGCCGCTCAGAACCGGTAGGATCACATTGGCGTTTACGGCGATTTTCCCTGAAAGCTGTAAAATCCTCAAGCACCTCTTCTTGGGGTATTGACATGTGGCGGGGCTGAGCCGGTAACTAAATGACGCTGATTGGCGAAAAAAAAGAAAACCTCCGCCAGCGCATGGCCGACAGAGGCCGCCAGATAAGTTAATAAGTCAAGTGCCTGGCACCGTCCATTTCTTACTTACTTGACAACAGTTGTGTAATGTGTAATAATTAAGTGTGTAATAACTATAGCTTAAGGTGATGCTTGTATGAGGCGCATGCAGGTGGTAGTGGAAGAGTGGCAGTACCAGTTCCTGCGTGAACTGGCCGCCCGGCAGGGCCGCTCCATATCAGCCGTTTTACGGGAACTCATTGCCAGCAAGGCAAATAAAAGCGGACAAAACGCAAAGGAACCTCTTCTCGAAGCAGCAGGGATCGCCCGTGAGCCATTACTCAAAAACTTGATCAGCGAAAGTTTAGATGAAGCTCTTTACAGGACGTGATATGTTGCGGCAGATTTTAGTGGATACCAGCTTTTTTTACGCCCACGCCTACGCAGACGACCCCCATCATC
>NZ_JMLG01000036.1:0-16082 GCF_000686645.1 Desulfofundulus thermocisternus DSM 10259 | reverse complement strand
AGGAGCTGAACGGAAATGACCCTGGACTTCGACCTCACCGAAGAACAACTGATGGTTCGCGACACCGTGCGCAAGCTGGCCCAGAATGAATTCGCCCCCCGGGCGGCGGAAATCGACAGGGAACACCGCTTCCCCCGGGAGAACCTGAAGAAGCTGGCCGAGCTGGGCTTGATGGGCATCCCCATTCCGGAAGAATACGGCGGGGCCGGGTGCGACTTTCTCACCTACATCATGGCCATTGAAGAAATCTCCCGGGCCTGCGCCTCCACCGGCGTGATCCTGGCGGTGCACACCTCCCTGGGATGCTTCTCGCTGCTCTACCACGGCACGGAAGAGCAGAAGCGGAAGTACCTGACCAGGCTGGCCACCGGCGAGTGGCTGGGAGCCTTCGCCCTCACCGAGTCCAACGCCGGTTCGGACCCCTCCAACCTGTCCACCAGCGCCCGGCTGGAAGGGGATTACTACATCGTCAACGGCAGCAAGATCTTCATCACCAGCGGCGGGGAAGCCGACCTCTACGTTACCTTTGTGCGCACCAGCCCGGGCAGGGGGCACAAGGGGATCACCTGCCTGCTGGTGGAAAAGGACACCCCTGGCTTCTACGTTGGCAAGGTGGAAGAAAAGATGGGGCTCAACGGTTCCCGGACCGCGGAACTGATCTTTGAGAACGCCCGGGTGCCGCGGGAGAACGTGCTGGGCCAGGAAGGGGAAGGCTTCAAGGTGGCTATGGCCCTTTTGGACGGTGGGCGCATTGGTATCGGCGCCCAGGGGCTGGGCATTGCCCAGGCGGCCTTTGACGTGGCCCTGGAGTACGCCAGGCAGCGGGTGCAGTTCGGCCGGCCCATAGCGGAGTTCCAGGCCATCCAGTTCATGCTGGCCGACATGGCCACCCGCATCGATGCCGCCCGGCTGCTGGTTTACCGGGCCGCCCGGCTCAAAGACAAAGGGCTGCCCCTTTCCAGGGAAGCTTCCATGGCCAAGATGTACGCCACGGATACGGCCATGTTCGTCACCACCAACGCGGTGCAGATCCTGGGCGGCTACGGCTACTGCAAGGAATACCCCGTGGAGCGGTACATGCGGGACGCCAAGATCACCCAGATCTACGAAGGCACCAACCAGATCCAGCGGCTGGTCATTGCCAAGAACCTGCTGAAATAAAAACCGCAACCGCTGCGGCAAGATATTTTTTAATAGAGAAAGAGAGGAGTAAGACCATGAGCCACCGGCGACTGGAGAAAGGATTTGTACATGTATACACCGGCAACGGCAAGGGCAAGACCACCGCTGCCCTGGGGCTGGCCCTCCGGGCCATCGGCCACGGTTACCGGGTATATATGCTTCAATTCATGAAAGGGAGCAAGGAGTATGGCGAGATTAAAGCAGCTGAAAAGTATTTACCCGATCTGACCATTGTGCAGTCAGGTCTGGAAACTTTCGTGGACAAGGAAAACCCTTCCCCCGAAGACATTGCCCTGGCCCGGCAGGGCCTGGATAAAGCGCGCAAGGTAATCATGGAAGGCAATTATGACCTGGTTATCCTGGATGAAATCAACGTAGCCGTTGATTTTGATCTGGTTCCCCTGGAGGCAGTCCTGGATTTGATCAGAAATAAACCACCCCACGTGGAACTGGTTCTTACCGGCCGTTATGCCCACCCCAAAATTATCAAGGCCGCCGATGTGGTAACCGAAATGCAGCTGATCAACCATCCCTATTATGACGGCGTTGATGCCAGGAAGGGTATTGAGTACTAGGGAGGGGAGCCCATGAACAATCTCGTGGAAAAAATGCTCCAGGGTGACCGGCGCAGTACGGCCAGGATAATTACTTTAATTGAAAATGATGCTCCGGAAAAAAGGGAAATTTTAAAGCAAATATATCCCTACACCGGCCGGGCCCATGTGGTGGGTATTACCGGATCTCCGGGAGCGGGTAAGAGTTCGCTGGTCGATGAACTGACCAGGGAGATCCGCGGTGAGGGTCTGAAGGTGGGCATAATTGCGGTAGATCCCACCAGCCCCTTTTCAGGGGGGGCCCTCCTCGGCGACCGCATCAGGATGCAGGAACACGCCACCGACCGGGGAGTGTTCATCCGCAGCATGGGTACCCGGGGCAACCTGGGCGGCCTGGCTGAAGCTACGCGGGATGCCATCAGGGTACTGGACGCTTTCGGGTGTGAAGTTATCCTGGTGGAAACGGTGGGGGTCGGCCAGTCGGAGCTGGATATCATGCACCACGCGGATACAACCCTGGTTGTCCTTACCCCCCAGGCGGGGGATCATATTCAGACCATAAAAGCCGGAATAATGGAAATTGCCGATATATTCGTAATCAACAAGGCCGATCTCGATGGTACGGGTAAAATGGTCACCGATATCGAAGCCATGCTGGACATGAGCACCCCGGCCAGCGGCTGGCGCCCTCCGGTTCTCACCACCATTGCCCTTGATCACCGGGGCATCCCGGAGTTGTGGGCTACCATTAAGGAGCACAGGGCCTGGCGTAAGGATAACAGGGTTGAAACCACTAAGGAAAAGGTGCGCCGGGAACTGGCGGAAATTATTCAGCACCAGCTCACACACCTGATTAACCGGGATCTGGACAGGCACTACCAGAACCTGATCGAAAGGGTGGCTGCACGCCAGCTGGATCCGTACTCGGCGGCCATGGAAGTCATTAAAAAGTCCTGGAAAGGAGGATTAATGCAATGAATAACGGTGAAACCAGAGGAATCAGGGAAGGCCTGGAGAAATGGCGGGAAAAACGGGAGCAGATGAAGGACCGGGACTTCCTGTTTGAAACCGTGTCCGGTATGGAGGTTAAGGATCTGTATACCCCCCTGGACATCGAAAATCTTGACTACCAACGGGACCTGGGATTCCCCGGGGAATATCCCTTTACCAGAGGAGTTTACAGGAATATGTACCGGGGCCGGCTCTGGACCATGCGCCAGTTTGCCGGGTTTGCCACGGCTAAAGAATCCAACAAACGCTACAAGTACCTGCTGGAGAAGGGGCAGACGGGGTTAAGCGTGGCCTTTGATATGCCCACCATCATGGGTTACGACAGCGACCATCCCCGGGCACTGGGCGAAGTAGGCCGGGTGGGTGTGGCCATCGACTCCCTCCAGGATATGGAGACCCTTTTTGAAGGCATCCCCCTGGATAAAGTGAGCACCTCCATGACCATCAATGCACCGGCTGCCGTTATCTGGTGTATGTATATTGCCACCGGCGAAAAACAGGGCGTACGGCCGGAACAGCTCACCGGAACCATCCAGAATGACATTCTCAAAGAATACATCGCACAGAAATCCTGGATTTTCCCGCCGGAGCCTTCCATGCGCCTGATCACCGATATATTTGCCTACGCCAGCCGTCACGTACCCAAGTGGAATACCATCAGCATCAGTGGCTACCATATCCGGGAAGCCGGTTCTACTGCGGTACAGGAACTGGCCTTCACCCTGGCCAACGGCTTTGCCTACGTGGAAGCAGGCATCAAAGCCGGGCTGAATGTGGATGAATTTGCTCCCCGCCTTTCCTTCTTCTTTAACGCCCATATCGACTTTTTTGAGGAGATTGCCAAGTACCGGGCCGCCCGCCGTATCTGGGCACGCCGCATGAGGGAAAAATACGGCGCCAAGGACCCGCGCTCCTGGCTATTGCGCTTCCATACCCAGACAGCCGGTTGCAGCCTGACTGCCCAGCAGCCGGAGAACAATATTGTACGCACCGCCTATGAAGCCCTGGCCGCCGTCCTGGGCGGTACCCAATCCCTGCACACCAACTCCATGGACGAAGTGCTGGCCCTGCCCACGGAAAAGGCGGTTCAGATTGCTTTGCGTACCCAGCAGATCCTGGCCTACGAAACGGGAGTGGCCAACGTAATTGACCCCCTGGCCGGCTCCTATTACGTGGAGGCCCTGACCAACAAGATGGAAGAAGAAGCGGAAAAATATTTTGAAGAAATTGAAAAGCGTGGCGGTGTGCTGGCCTGCATTGAACAGAATTTCTTCCAGCAGGAGATTGCCGACGCCGCTTACCGTTACCAGCGGGCCCTGGACAGCAAGCAGCGGATTCTGGTGGGAGTCAATGAATTTGTTAACCCTGATGAAAAGCTGGAAATCGAAATCCTGAAAATCGACCCCAGGATTGAGCAGGAACAGGTTGCCCGGCTGCAAAAGCTGCGCCGGGAGCGTGACAACATCCGGGTCAGGGAAACCCTGGATGCCCTGCGCCGGGCCTGTGAGGGAACGGAGAACGTCATTCCTTACATCCTGGACTGCGTGCGGGCTTATGCCACCGAAGGTGAAATAATCCAGGTCATGCGGGAAGTGTTCGGAGAGTACAAAGAGAAGCCAACTTTCTAAAAGGAAACCGCGAAAACCTTACCTTTGGATTTTACTGACTACCTGACTGGTTAGGAGGGAAAAAATAATGGCCAGAAAGATCAGAGTTCTCATTGCCAAACCGGGCCTCGACGGCCATGACCGCGGGGCCCGGGTTATCGCCCGGGCACTGCGTGATGCCGGTATGGAGGTAATCTATACCGGCCTGCACCAGACTCCGGAGCAAATAGTGGAGGCCGCCATTCAGGAAGATGTGGATGTGGTTGGCTTGAGCATTCTCTCCGGGGCCCACATGACCCTTATTCCCCGGGTAACGCAACTGCTCAGGGAAAACGGTGCCGATGACATCCTGGTCATCGGGGGAGGTACCATACCCGAGGATGATATTAAGGCCCTCAAGGAGGGCGGCTGGGTTAAAGAGCTGTTCACTCCCGGCACCCCTCTGGAAGCCATCGTCGAGTGGATCCAGGCCAACGTAAAAGTTTGATTTAGCCCTGTAAGCGCTGGATAAGCAAGGGGGAACCACGTTGCAGGGTTCCCCCTTCTCCATGCCCGCTAACACCCGCAGCCACTGCTGCCCTGCGGTGCCGGAATGTCCTTTTTGACAATCTCCTCCAGGCATCTGAGAGCGTAATCCACCTCTTCCGGACGGTTGAAGTACTATGCGCTCGAGATTACGGATATTGAACAGGGCAGCCAGCTCTCTCCTGGTTTCGTCCACCAGCCGGTTGGCTTCCAGGGACAGGCGGTGCCCCGCCCGGCAGGTATGCCGGGCCATACTTTTAGCTTTCCCCGTCCCCCACCAGCCCCCGCTCAACAAGCTTTGCCTTTACCGTGGGGTAATAGTCCAGGTTGGTATGGGGTAAAAATTTGCTCCCGATAAATTTGTTCATAAAAACCTGGTTGGCGTTCAGCTCGAAGTAGGTTATATTACGGGCGATGGCCTCAGCTTCCTCGCGCTTCCGGTTGGAGAGTAAAACCAGCCGGGCTCCTTCTCCCGAAGCGTTACCCAGGCGAATCATTTTCTCCCGGGGCAAATCGGGATAAAGGCCGATGGTGATGGCCGATTCCAGATGCAGGTACTGGCCGAAGGCACCGGCGGCATAAAAGCGGTCGATGTCGGAAAGCTCGCAACCCACACTCTCCAGCAACAGCTCCAGGGCGGCATTAACCGCCCCCTTGGTACGCATGAGGTTGTTAATATCCACCTGGGTCACCACAATGTCCCTGCCGGTGGCAGATTCCGCCGCAGGTACCACCACGAATTCCCGCCGCCCATCCCTGAAACGACCGGCCCGGTCGACAATACCGGCCAGCAGCAGCTCCGCCAGGCAGTCCACCAGCCCGGAGCCACAGATGCCTGCAGGAGGCGCGCCGCCAATGGTTGTGTAGCGGACCCTGCCGGTACCGGGATCTATGGAAATGCTGTCTATGGCTCCCGGTTCAGCACGCATACCGCACTCCGCCACACCGCCCTCCAGGGCCGGCCCGGCAGCCCCGGCACAACCCACCAGCCAGTCCCGGTTACCCATGATAATTTCCCCATTGGTGCCGATGTCAACAAACAGGGCCAGTTCCGGCTGGCGGTGTAAACCACTGGCCAGCACACCCGCCACTACGTCCCCGCCCACATAGCTGCCCACAGAGGGAAGGCAGTAAACGGGCGCCAGGGGGTTGATTTTCAGGCCCAGCTGCCCGGCAGGAATGAAGCCCGGATTATTTACCACCGGTATATAGGGGGCCATGCAGATACGGGAGGGATCCAGCCCCAAAAACAGGTGGACCATGGTGCTGTTGGCCCCTACAGCAACAGCGCTGATTTCGCGCCCGGCCAGCCCATGCTCGCCGGCCACCCGGCTGATCAGGCCATTTAAAGTATCGAGAACGGCCCGCTGTAACTGCTCCAGCCCCCCGGGCGTACCCGCCAGATAGATGCGGGTGAGGATATCCTCGCCCAGGGCAACCTGCCCGTTATAACCCGCCGCTTTACCCAGAATCTGCCCGTTATGCATGTCCACCAGGTAAACCACCACGGTGGTGGTGCCGATATCCACGGCCAGGCCATAATGACGCCTTACTGTATTCCCCGGCTCCACATCCACCAGGCTCCACACTCCCGGTGCTACCATCCCCACCGTAACCGTGACCCGCCAGCAGGCATCCCTTAAAACACCTGGAATACGGCGCATGAGCTCCAGGGGTACAGTCACCGGTCCCAGCAATTTCTCCACAGCCGCCGCCAGCCTGTCCACATCGGCCCGGTTATCCTCCAGGGATGGTTCAGAAAGTTCCAGATAGAATTTTCTGGTCATGGGATCTATAGAAATTTTTTCTCGGGAAATGCTATCAGTTAAGATAACCATCCTGTCTTCTTTATCTGCCATTTTGACACCCCGTTTAACCAGCTTGCTGCCAGAATTATAACATAATTCTCCCGGGAAAAATGATTTCTTTTCATAATATCAGTTATCAGCCCCGTAACAAAATTGTAACAGTTTCCCAACCGCTTTGTAATAAATGAAGGGTATAATAACCCCAGACAAGAATTCCAGCTCAGGGAGGTGAATTCCATGAAAAAGAAACTGGTGATCATCCTGGCCACCGTACTGGTCCTGGCCATGGCCGTCCCGGCCCTGGCAGCAACGATATCCGCCACCCTTACCCCGGAGCAGGCCAAGGAGCTAACCGCCCTGCACCAGCAAATAATCGATCTGAAAAAGCAGATGATTGACAAATACGTGGAATACGGCCGGCTGACCCCGGAACAGGGCCAGCAAATTAAGGCCAACCTGGACGCCAGGCAGGAGTTCTTTGCCCAGAATCCCGACAGGTTTGCCGGCTTTGGCCCGGGCAACTGCCCTGGCTTTGGCATGAGGGGCGGCTGGGGAATGGGCCCCGGCTGGGGGATGAGAGGCGGCTGGAACAGCAACCCCAACCCCGCTCCCTCCACAGGCAGTTAAGATAGGTAAGAAGAGGGCAGGTATCTAAAGGGAACCTGCCCTCTTTTCATCCCGCAGGTTATCCGGGGCGGGCAGCGAAACCGCGCCACGGCTATGCAGGACATCTAAAACCGGTACCACTTTCACGCATCCGTCGTCGTATAGGTATCCAGGGTGATGGTAAAGATAGTTCCCCGCCCCGGCTCGCTCTCCACTTTAATTTCCCCGCCATGCAGGTCGATGATCTGTCTGGCAATGGCCAGGCCCAGGCCGCTCCCGCCCCCGGCCCGGCGGCGGGAAGGATCTCCCTTGTAGAACCGCTCCCAGATCAGGGGTATTTCATGGGCCGGAATTCCCGGACCTGTATCCTTTACGGCCACCTCCACCCTGCCGGCTCCCTGCCGGGCCGCAACCTCCACCCGGCCGCCGGCGGGTGTAACCCTCAGGGCATTATCAATCAGGTTATAGAGCACCTGAGCCAGGCGGTCACCGTCACCGCAAACCGGCGGCAAATCATCCGGCAAACGAACCTCCAGGTGTATACCCCTTTCCCCGGCCACGCCGGCAAAACGCTCCACCACCTGGTGAACGAGCGCCCCCATATCCACCGGTTGCTTGCGCAGGGTGATCTGCCCCGACTCCATCCGCCGGAGATCCAGGAGGTCATCCACCAGCCGGCGCAGGCGTAAAATTTCTTCCAGGATGTTTTGCATGTATTCCCGGCGCTGGCCTTCATCCCGGGCCAGGCCGTCCAGGATGGCCTCGGTATAGCCCTGTATGATGGTCAGGGGTGTGCGCAGCTCGTGGGAAACGTTGGCCACAAATTCCCTGCGTGCCGCGTCGATCTTTTGCAAAGCGGATATCTTTTCCTGCAATTCCCGGGAAAGGGTGTTCAGCGACCGGGCCAGGTCCCCTATTTCATCCCGGGAGCGTACCGTCACCTGGCGGGTAAAATCCCCCCGGGCCATGGCCCGGGCTACCCGGTCCATTTCCACCAGGGGCCCGGCCAGGGTGCGGGAGAGGAAAAGACCGAGCAGGGTGGCCATTACCGCCCCCAGGGCCAGGGCATACAGGCTGGACTGCTGCAGGGCTTTGAGGTTTGCGGCCAGGGGGGCCACCGGGGCATGGATAAACAACGCCCCCAGGAATTGATCATCCTTAACCAGGGGGATACCAGCCACCACCACATCGGTATTAAAAAAGGGATTATACTCCCGGCGCACAACCTTTTCCCCGGCCAGTACCCGCCGGATCTGTTCCCGGTCAAAGGGCATCATGGCAGCCAGGCTGCCCTCTTCACCGTAACTGCAGTACGCTCCATTCCCGGCCCCCGGATCAGGTCCGGGATTGAAGGCCTGTCCACTGCCCGACCTGCCGCGGCGCGGTGCCTCCCACCCCTGGTTACCCCTGGACCATGGAGGCCCTCCCATATGGGGCATCATTTTTCCCATCCCCATGGCCTGCCAGTGCTCGACGTAGCCCTGCGGGTCAACCACCATTACGCTGGCGTTCATCAACCTGGCCAGCAGGTCAACCTGCCGGGCGGCCAGGTAGGGATCCTGTTGTTCAACCAGAAGGCCGGCCAGCCTTTCACCCTGCTCCACCAGCCGGCTTACCTGCTGTTCGTAATAAATTTTTTCCAGTATACCGGCCTGGATCAGCGCCGACAGCCCCAGAACCCCTACCACCAGGGCCAGCATGGCCAGCCAGAGTTTCCCGACAATTCCCCGCAGCTTCATCTGTTCACCTCGAACTTATATCCCACACCCCAGACGGTGACAATGCACTGGGGTGCTCCCGGAACCCGGGACAATTTTTCCCGGAGCCTGGTAATGTGGGTATCCACCGTCCGCGCTTCACCAAAGAAATCATAACCCCAGACTTTTTCCAGCAACTGTTCCCGGGTAAAGACACGGCCCGGGGACAGGGCCATTGTGTAGAGGAGGTCATATTCTTTGGGCGTCAGGTTTACCACCTGCCCGTTCACTTCCACCCTGTGGGAAAGGGGGTCGATGGTCAAACCGTCATAAACAAGAACCTGCGGCTCGTTTTTTTCCCCGCCGGATCGGCGCAGGACCGCCTTCACCCGGGCCACCAGTTCCCGGGGGCTGAAAGGTTTAACCACATAATCATCGGCCCCCAGTTCCAGCCCCAGCACCCGGTCAATCTCATCCCCCCGGGCGGTGAGCATAATGATGGGCACCGGGTTATCCCGCTTGCGCATCTCCCGGCATACCGTCCAGCCATCGGTACTGGGCATCATGAGATCAAGAATCACCAGATCAAAATGCTCCCGGGCAAGATAATCCAAAGCAGCGGCTCCATCGGCGGCCTCCACCACCGCAAAACCTTCTCTTTCCAGATACAGACGCACCAGTTCCCTGATCTTGTCCTCATCGTCGGCTACCAGGATTTTTTTCATTGAAATGAAATCCCCCAAAAAAAACAATTTTAATCTCGGGTAATTAACTTTTGCCGGATTTTAAGTTATGTTATAGACACAGGGTTTGGTTTCCCTTTATACTCCAATTATACCATAGGAGCGGGCACCACATTTCAACCAGGGGAAAGCAATTAAACAAAACAAAATAAAACCTCATATAGGAAGTGAGACCCAGTGGAAAGTAAAACAATGCTAATTATGCTGATTAGCCTGACTCTTTTCTGTGTGGTTTTAACGGTACCAACCTTTGCTTCTTTCTCTTCCATCAAGCAGATATTCGACACACCATCGTTCGAAAATGCACCTGAAAAAAATGAAATAGAAGCAGTAATTAAAGAAAAGAACCCGCTTGGTTTCATGGTTCGCAATAAGGATGAGTTAAACCGGGCTGAACTTGCAGAGGTTAATGATCCAACTAACCTGACACTCGGTAGGCCAGTTAAAGTATTTATCCCTAACGAGTCTGTGTTCCAAGCATTAATGAAGAACGATCCCTTGACCAAACTACTTAAGCAGTGCCCATATTCATGGGAATTTCCAGTAATAAACAAAAAAAGCGGCGAGTTTGTTGGCTCATTTAGGGTTGAAAAGATTCAAGGAAAATGGGAGTTTTCCGAATTAGGTGGATACCTTTCTTCACAAACGCTCTCTCTCATCTCCGATAGCTCCCGCTTGGCAGATTTCATGGGCAAAGCAGGGGTATATGCCATTGAAGATTATGCATTTTTCACGGTTATGCCTTTACATACCACCTTTTTATTAGTTGTGAAAGAAGGTGAAGAGTATCTCGTACCGTTTATTCATGGAGACTGGAAGGAAGCACACGGCTTAAGGAGTGGAGAAATTTATTCACGGGACAAGGTGGTATCAACCGTAGGCCCTGTCTTACAACAATTCCGCGAGAATCCGAACTCTTTAGCAGGTTATCCAAATAAAACCGATAATAAGAACATTTTTAAGCTTCCCCTAATTGTTTTGTTAATCATCATTTTCGGTGCAGTGATTGGATTCTATGTCTTTCGCCGAAGAATGGGCCAGGTTTGATAGACCCAAAGCTGTATTGGAAGATCACTAGCCAGTAGGGAAGCAGTGTTTGGGAAACCGGACGTCCATTCTCAAGACGCCCGGTCTTTTGTTCTTTATGGAAGGTTAGCTCCATCCACCACTGCACGTTAAATTACCGGGCGGAGCCGTTCGCTGCGTGAGGTTGACCACCCGTACAGTTTATTTTGATCCCGCATCAGGACTATGTAACCAGTACCCGCCTTCTCAAACGTCCGTTCGAACCACGGCACAGGACTGTGGGGTTTTCAGGAGCGGGTTGCTGTAGAACATTCAGGCGTAAAATTGGGGCCCACCCTTCCGGTGCGGCCCCGGGCTTTAAACCGGCTGCCCTGTCGGTCCCCCAAACCAGGAGCAAAAACGGATGACCAGCCTGACCAGGGGATTTTTCAAGCTGCCCTGCAGGCGACGGTACTGTTCCTGGCAGCGCTGCAGTTCCTTCTGGGTAAAACGCAGGGACCTCTGTACCTCTTCCCCTTTTTCCAGCGCCTCTTTCAGGTCGTTGCTTAAAACGCTGATTTCTTCCCGCAGCTGCCTTTCCTCCTGCAGGGCCATTTCCTGAACCCGCTCCAGTTTTTGCCTGAGTTCAACGATTTCCGTCTGCAGCTCCGCCACCCTGGTGGCATGCTGTTCCTTCAGCTCGGCTATCTTACTCTTGTTTTCCCGATCCCGCTCTTTATATTGCTGCAACTTGGTGAACATGGTTTCCAGGCTGGCCTGGTTCTTGGCCAGCATCTGGCGCAGCTGGGCGATCTCCTGCTCGCCGTCCCGGGCCCTTTTCACCCACAGGCGGCATTGATGCAGGATACTGTTGGCCTTGGCTTCCAGCTTGTTGATGTGCTCCCGGTAGCGCATTATTTCCTTCTTGCGCAGGGAAAGGAGCAAATCCTTTTCCGCCATCTGGGTCACCAGGTACTCGTGCTGGGCCACTTCCTCCGCCCGCTGGGCCAGGGCCGCCGCCGCTTCCCGGTAGGCGGCATTGACCTCCTGCAGTTGCTGTTCCAGCGTGCTGATCTTCCTGCGCCAGCGCTCCCGGTCCCGGTGCCAGCGTTCCTTCTGGCGGTTCAAAGCAGCCAGGTAGCGTTTCGTCAGGGCCTCGTAGGCCGATTGTACACCGGGATTATAGGTCCACACCCCTTCCCCCACCAGCTCGAAATAAGGAAACTTCCGGAGCACCCCTTCGACGGCAGCTACCGTGGTCTGGCGCCAGGCATTGACCACTTCATAAACCTGCTGCAGGCTCAAACCCTGGGGATGGGTTTTCAGGGCCTTGATGACCAGGTGTTTCAGGGCGTACTGCCCGGCCTCCACCTCCCACTCGGTCAACCCCCAGCAACCGTTGTCCAGCTGAATAAAACGCCCATCGGAAATGAGGCTGGCTTCCTCGGCCATAAGATGCCTGTTTTTCTTATTTTTCCCCCAGGTGGCGCCCTTGAGTTCCTTCAAACTCATGGGTTTCTGTCGTTTCAACAGCAGGGCATAAAAAGCATCATTTTCCCGCTTCCCCTCCAGGTCCAGGTGCCAGGCGTTGCGGTTATCCACAAAAAAACAGGGGTGTTGACGCAAACACAGCACGACCTTTTCTTCCACCTGCTGCAAAGTATAATCGCGCATCATCCGCTTGTGCACGTAAGGGGTCAATTCCGCTACGGTTAGAGATTCAAAGAAAAATAAAGTCTTTTTTAATACATCGGTCAGGGAATAGAGCTTTCCTTCCATGGCCAGAAATCACCATCCTCCTCATGTCTCATGGAATAATGGATCTATTCCCTGACTTATCTTGTTTCCCCTGCTAATAAATGCCACTTTTTACCACTTTATTCCTGCATAATTCTACAGAAAAAATTATATTGTCAGCCGGATGACATCCGGTTATAATTGGATCAAACGGAGAACGCGCCAGTGGTTAAAAACGCAAGCTGAACGGTATAAATGAGCCCCCGAACGTAACAGGGCTGGATCCTTCACCTGTCGTTTTGTATGGCTGAACGGTTAGATCGGGTTCCCCAATGGTCACTGGCGGCCGGCAGGACATCGGAGGTGATTAATTATGTGCACTGCCTGTGCAGAGGGAATAAACACGCTGCAGGTAGCTATTCCCGGGGGGATAGTTGTTCTGGAAGGCCCTGTGAGCGCCCATTATCTGGATACATTAACCTTCGATGAAAAGTTAAATAATTTCCGGCAGCCGGAAAAACAAAAAGCCGCCCTCAAAGAAATAGCCGAACTGCCCGAAGGCATGGTTTACATTGCCCGCATTGGCACAAAGGTTATCGGTTACGTCACCTTTTTGCCACCCGACCGCTACAGCCGCTGGAGCAAGCACCCCCGGGTGCTGGAGCTGGGGGCCATTGAAGTCAGCCCCGACTGGCGGGAATACAAGCTGGCCCGGAAGCTTTTAAAGCTGGCCTTCTCCAACCCGGTAATGGAAGATTATATTGTTATTACCATAGAATTTTGCTGGCACTGGGATTTACGAAATACGGGGCTGGATGTCTGGCAGTACCAGAAAATGCTGACCAAGCTTTTCGGTTCGGTGGGAATGCAAAAAGAAGCCACCGATGATCCCGATATCCTGGAACACATAGCCAACACGCTCATGGTCCGCTATGGCAAAAGGGTACCACCAAAAGACCTGGAACTGTTTAAGAAAATGCTCTTTATGCACCAGGGCCTTCTCCAATGGCAGGTTCAGCAGCTATAAAAAATTAAAAACCTCTTCCGCCGGAGGAAGAGGTTTATTGTTTATTTCAGGCTGTAGTTGGGTGCTTCTTTGGTAATGACCACGTCGTGGGGGTGACTTTCCCGCAGGCCCGCCGGCGTGATGCGCATGAACCGGGTTTTGGTTTTCAGTTCCTGGATATTCCGGCAACCACAGTAGCCCATACCGGCCCGCAAGCCCCCGATAAGCTGGAAAATGGTTTCCGATAGCGGTCCCCGGTAGGGCACGCGCCCTTCCACTCCCTCGGGTACGAGCTTGGGCTGGTGCTCCTGAAAGTAGCGGTCGCTGCTGCCTTCCTTCATTGCTCCCAGGGAGCCCATTCCCCGGTAGACCTTGTAGCTGCGCCCCTGATAGATTTCGATCTCGCCCGGGCTTTCTTCCGTTCCGGCAAACAGGCTGCCAATCATCACCACGTCTGCCCCGGCGGCAATGGCCTTGGTAATATCCCCGGAATATTTAATCCCGCCATCGGCAATAATGGGCGTATTGTGGGCCATAGCCTCCCGGGCACATTCATAAATAGCCGTGATCTGGGGTACTCCTGCTCCGGCCACCACCCGTGTGGTACAGATGGAACCGGGACCAATGCCCACCTTGACCGCATCGGCACCGGCCCGGATTAAATCCCGCGTTCCTTCTGCAGTGGCCACATTTCCGGCAATTATAGCCACTTCGGGATACTTGCGCTTGAGCCTGGCCACGGTTTCCAGTACTCCCTTGCTGTGACCGTGGGCAGTATCCACCACAATGGCATCCACTCCGGCCCGGACCAGGGCATCCGCCCGTTCTTCCGTATCGGCACTTACCCCCACGGCAGCCGCCACCAGGAGCCGTCCTTTCTTGTCCTTGGCCGATAAGGGATATTGCCGCGCCTTTTCAATATCCTTGATGGTGATGAGACCCCGCAGGTTGAAGTTCTCATCCACAATGGGCAGTTTTTCTACCTTGTGCCGCTGCAGAATCTCCTTAGCCTGCTCCAGGGTTGTCCCCACCGGAGCCGTAACCAGGTTATCCCTGGTCATGACCTCCCCAACCGGTTTGCTGAAATCCCGCTCAAAGCGCAGGTCCCGGTTGGTCAGAATACCTACCAGCTTGCCGTTAACCGTAACCGGGACACCGGAAATACGGTAACGTTCCATTAATAGCAGAGCTTCGCTGATGGGACTCTCCGGGGAAAGATAGATGGGGTCGGAAATAACCCCGTGCTCGGAGCGCTTGACCCGGTCCACTTCCAGAGCCTGCCGTTCAATAGACATATTTTTATGGATTACCCCGATCCCACCTTCCCGGGCTATGGCTATGGCCATGCGGGATTCGGTTACCGTGTCCATGGCAGCGCTCATCAATGGGATATTCAACTTAATATCCCGGGTAAGATAGGTGGTGGTATCCACCTCCCCGGGCAGCACCTCGGATTTTGCCGGGATGAGCAAAACATCATCAAAGGTAAGTCCGAACTTAGCAAATTTTTCCGGATACAGCATTAACCCCTCCCTGCCTCGCTTTTTTATATTCGTCTATTATAGCATAACCCGCACGCTCTGTGCTGAAAGGATTAATAAAAATTTTATTAACATAAATTACCAGGTCCCGGCTTTAATCCGGGACCTCTTTTTTACTTTATTGTCTTTAATTTATGGGGATGACTGCCGGTCAGGTGGAGATAATAAGGGTGAGGAGGTGTTGCCGAATGCCAAATCGTCAAAATAAACTTCTGGTACCGGCAGCCGACTCCCGTCTTGATGCCCTCAAATTTGAAATAGCCAATGAACTGGGATATCCCCTGCACGTGGGGGAGAGTAAAGCCACTCCCCAGAACTGGAACCGCATTTTAGATCAGATGAAATACGAAATTGCTCAAGAACTGGGGCTCACACCGTATATTAAAAACGGCTACTGGGGGGACCTGAGCTCCCGGGCCTGTGGCGCCGTAGGAGGCCGCATCGGAGGCAAGCTGGGCGGTAATATGGTCCGGCAGATGATTTTATTTGCCGAGCAGAACCTGCTGAAGTAAAGTCCCGGGGGAGTGGTGAGATACACCTCTCCCCCTTTTTATGTAAAATTTTACTGTTAATCCTGTCCCATAATGGAACCAAGGCCATACCTTTCAAATCTATCCCGCAGGTGATAAATAAGTTTTTCTGTTACCCCGAATTGTGCGGCCATTTCAGCATCGCTCTTGCCTTCTTTTAAGCCCTCGATAAATTCGTCAAAATCTATACCCACTTCCTCAGTTTTCGTTTTCAGGCTTGGCTCGGTACTCCAGGGAACACGGGAACGGATAAATTCCTCCACAATCATCACTCCCCAAAATATTTTTTTTATTTTGTTCCGGAGTTATGTGTTATTATTACCGTTCCCCTTATTTTTTTAAAAATAAATCGCCGGCACAGCATTCTGTGGCCGGCGATTCGGCTTGTAAACAAATTATTCCGGGATGTGCCCTGGTTTTAGTCGTCGCTCCCGGTCGTATCGCTGGCCGGGCCCAAAAGGCCCCGGCTCCGGTCTTCGGCGGGTACCGGCCACATTCACACATCCTGTGTTCAGGTGGCCTCCGCGGAC
>NZ_KK365997.1:8629-17637 GCF_000686645.1 Desulfofundulus thermocisternus DSM 10259 | reverse complement strand
CGATGTTGGCCGGTCCTATTTTGACCAGTAAAGTATGGTCCTCTTCTATAAATGACTGGTTGCTTATTTCCACCGGCAGCCACCGATTTGATTTTCCTGGGGTAACTCCGTTCCGGTCTTTAAACTTTCGCAGCCAGTACCATAACTGCCTGGGGCTGATGCCTTCATGGGCGGCGCACCATTCTCTGACGCTTTGCCCACTCATCTTGTATTCGGCTATTCGGGTTTCCCATAGCGCTTCCCGTTCGGCTTTGGTCATAAGAAAAAATCCTCCTCATCGAGCTTTTATCTGAGGAAGATTATCCCTTAAACTTGGGTATTATGCCAAGGTGGGTTGTATTTGACGCTTACAGTCCACCCCCTTTTTCAGCCGTTTTGACGAAACCCGGCCGGGTTACAGCCCTTACGTATTCCACGTCAGTTTTGGCAAAATCCATAATATCGATTTCACGTCAAAGACAATGACTGTCAGACCTCCGGTAACTTATATTTTTTCTACGGGAATACCGGACCTTTTGGCCGGGGTTTGTAATGCCGCCATTGCCTGGAAGGGCAAAGAAGCGGTGCTTGGACTGGTAATCGACAAAGTGGAGCTGCTCCCCTTTCGCCAGCTTCGCAAATGCCATGTCCATTTTCGCATCCCGGGACACGCCGTCTTTCGGGCCAGAGAGGGCTATCTGGATGGAAGAAATATGGCTGCCCTGGAAGAGGCAGTAAATTGCCATCTTGCAACCAGATCTGAATTCCTGTCGCGGTATTACGGTACATATCCGGTTGCAAAAGAAAAGGTTCGACTGGCCTGCGATTCTGTATTAAAAAAAGGGGTCTGCTACCATTACGGCGGTACCCTGACCACCGTCCGTGGTGATATCTATTTGACGGGCAGTCCGGTGGTTCTTCAGTTCCTATATGATTACGGCCTGGGCGTGCGGGCGGGTCAGGGATTTGGTTACGTTGAGGTGGTGCGGGAATGGTAGAACCGGTCACTCTCTACCCTGCTTCCTGGTATTACAATGCCTGCGTCTACGGTTTTTTGAAAGTCCTGGCTTACGGCCTCGGGGAAGAATACGTAGAAAACAACGTTCTGCAAAGGGACGGCACGATACGGCTTACACCCGGGTTAGTGACGGCCCTCTTTACAACGCCTGAGGAAGATCCCTCCCCCCGGGTGCCCGTTAAAGAAGACCGGCACCCACCTGTTAGTGACATCAAGCGGCTGGCCTGGTGGTGGGTGGAGATGAACAGGGAGATGATTGCCTGGAAAGAGGATGAACTCCCGAATAACCTGCCGCCGGAAGAAGTTATCGAAAAAGTATGCAGTAAAGTTATTACGGGCAGGCCATTGCGTGTAGGGACTTATCAGGGAAACTTTAAGAAATACGGAAACCTTTTTCAACCATCTGTTCATCGGGACAAAAAAACTTTTTTAAATAAGTGGTTTTCTTGCAATAGAGATTCGGGACGAGAAAAGTGTAGCTTTTGCGGACAGTTAACTGGCCAATCCGGGGATACTTTTGAACAACGTCTTTATCACCGTTTCTTTATGTCCGTCCTCTCAGATGATCTTGCTTCCTCGACCGGAGAATTCCCAAATTCATTCTGGGACTTGAAGCCTAACCTGCTGTTGTGCCCTTTGTGCCGCTCCATCTTTCTGTGCGCCCACTTTACCATAATGCAGGTACTCTTCGCCAATACCAGCAACTTTTTATTAACCTGGCATTTCAACAAGTTTCTGGCCCAAAGCCAGAAAAACCTGTTCCGCACAGTTAAAAACTACCAGGAAGAGCTTTTTTACCATTTCCTTCACTTCAATAATCAGATGTCCAGGAGTATGGGCGCATGGGAGCTGCAGGGTTTGGAGTTCCTTTATTTCACCGGGGAAGGAATAGAACACTTCGTCCTGCCACCGGTTGTTTGCAACCTGCTGCTCAACCCGAAAGTAAGCAGTTTGCTGGCCAGGATCAGGAACCGGGCTGTACTCAAATATATCCTGGAAGAGCGATTTGAGCTCCTGCCCAACATTTCTTATAAATCCCTGCGGGTTGCCCTGGGGACAGCTCCCGGAAACGTGAAGGATCCTGAAGCGGAACTTTCGCTTTCGGAAATCATCCTCCTCTGCCGCCTGTATACAGAAATAAAGAAATTATTTGAAAGGAGGGAACCTGTCGTGGTCAAAACGGAAGAGGTCTTGAGGTGCGGCCAGGAAGCACCTGCGTCGCTAGCAAAAGAAGGAAGCAGTCTCATCTACAGGTTACTGGAGCTTGTGCGGCTGGGGAAAAAAGACGAAGCTTACTACCTGCTTCTCAGATCTTATATTGCAGAAAGCAGGCCTTTTCCACCGGTTCTGACTAAAGTTTTCCAATTGCAAAACGCGAATCTTTTTAAAAACTTCATGTTCAGCTACATTGCCGGTGTTCAGAGCAATACTGGAGGAGGCGAGATATAAATGGCATGCAAAGGCATTACGGCCACGATATTATTTGAAAGCTCTGCCCTTAACCGGGACGAAAAGATAGGTGGAAGCGTACTCTCCATTAAAAAACTTGCCCGGGAGCATGGAGTTTTTTCCTATTTCAGCAGGCCAAATATACGCCATCATCTTTTTACCACACTACAGTACCAGTACAACTGGGAACCTGCGCCGGTATTACTGGCCGGAGATGGTAATAACAAAGTCATCCAATTCGATTTTCCCAGAGCCAATATACTCACCTACCCCGAATTAGATCTCTTTGGCTATATGAATACCAGTGCCGACGGGCGTCCCACCAGGAAGGCACCCCTCGGGATTACCAAGGCTGTTTCCGTTGAGCCATGGCAGGCCGACATGTCCTTTGGAGCCAACCACGACCTGGTAGCCCGGCTACGGCAGACCGGGGAAAAGGCCGAGCCCAATCCTTACTCAAAGGAAGAACATCATTCCTACTACCGGGTCTCCTTTACCCTTGACCTTTGCCGGTTTGGCTATGACGAGTATCTTTTTATCCCTGATAAGAAGTCTAAAAAACCACCCGGAGCACTTTGTGATTGGCTGGAGAAGAATACCGATTCCGCAACGGAAGAGGAAGTAAGTGAACATGCAGGATGGGCACAAAACAAGATAGCATCTCTCGGGGAAAAGTTTGAATGGAGAAAATACAGCAAAGAGGAACAAACCGTGGGCTTTGTTGGCATTTCCGGTCAGACAGGAAAAGCGGTATTTATCGTGGCCGACGAAGAGCGTAAGAAAAGACTTGCAAATTTGCTTTGCGTGTTAAAAAACGGGATCATGCTCCAATCCAGCGGCGAGTGTTACGGCATCGTGCCCCGGTTTATCATAATTGGTTGCCTTACCGTACCCGTTCCGGTTTTCAACAACTTCGTTAACCTCAAAAACGGTAGTGTCGATACAGACGAGTTAAGCAAGGTTATTATGGAAAACGACTATGTTCTGCGCACGTATATCAGCAGCTTTTTCCCCTGGGATAAGCTACTGGAAAAAAGTACCACCAGGGTTACTGAAGGCATTAATGTCCAGGAGATCCTTTCCTTCTGTCTGGAAAACAATCATGGGGAGAAGAAATGATGAAATACCTGCGCCTATATTTTAAAGCTCCGACAGCCCATTACCGGGTACCTTTTACATACAAGGTCAGGCATAGCTACCCCATACCCCCCTATTCCACCGTCATAGGCTTACTCTGTAACGTCCTGGGCGACCGGGAAGCTATAAACCGTTTCCTAAACCAGCCTTTCGGTATTTATATCGCCGGGAAATACCAGACGTTAACGCGGGAATATACCTGGCTGCGCAACCTGGGATCTGAAAGCCACTCCAGCCGTTTTTACAGTAACAATTCGCGGTACTTCAGCCAGTTTGCTGAACACCCCGGAGGACAGAGCCCGGTTGTACTGGATGTTTTAAATGATGTGGAAACCATCATCTACCTGACCCATCCGGACTCCCACATTCTGATCCGGTTGCAGGAAAACCTCTTTCACCCGGAAAGGTGGATTAACCACCTGCATCTGGGGAGAGCCGAAGACTGGGTAGTGCCTGAAAGCACAAATTGGGTAAGACTCCTCCCCTCTGAAAAGGCGGACATAGTCTGGACCGCGGACAGGGGTTACTATTTCTGGCTTCCCCATCCGGAAGAAACCTGGAAGCTCGGGGAATGGGGGGACAGGCAGGAATACACCGAGCTCTTTGATAAAACCATGGGTTCTCCCCAGCTTGTTTGCGCCCTTTACGAAAAAGTCAAAGTCCCGAATGAAAAAGGCAGGTCCTGGGAAATTCGAAACTTTAACCATGTGCGCACCAAACTCTGCCGGGGCCAAATTCCATTGGTGCAATTCGGTCGCCTGCCCAGGGTAATGGTCGACCCGGAGTTTTTGCTTCCGGTTTTTCCTGCGCACATCGCATGGAGGTGACCAGGAAATGCCCTTCTGGGCCAAGAGCAACGGCGTCGCCCTCGAAGAACATACTGCTGATGTACTGGCTGCAGTACGGGCTCTCGAACAAAAAAACCGGCAGTACCATGAGCGGGAATTGTGGGAAGACCTTAAACTTGCTGCTTTCCTCCATGACGTGGGGAAGGTTGATCCCGTATTTCAGCAAAAGCTCAAAAATAACGCAGAAGAATCATCCTCAGGAGGAACGACCATATCGCACAACCTGCTCTCCGTTTTTCTCCTCAACCGGGAGAAACTGCTCTCCGCTGCCCGGAACCCCGGGGCGGTCCTGGGTGCAGTGGCCTTCCATCACTGGCGGGACTACTACCCCGACCTCTTCCTCGGTGCAAGGGTCGATGAGGTTTCGAAGACGGCCCGGGGCATGCTGGAAAAAAGGGAAATGTGGGAAACTCTCGTGAACAAGCTGCGCCATGAACTCCAGAACCTTGCCCATGAATACGGTATCGACCCGGAATTGATCAGTTTCAACGAAATGTGGGCAAGCTACTTCCAGTATAACAGCATGGGGAATGCGGGGTTGCTCCTTCCCCCCTATCTCCTTTCCTTTTTGCCCCAGAAACTCATAGTGCGCAATATTCAAGACGACCGGGAAAGAATCTTCATCACCGGAAATTTGATGCGCTGCGACCATTTTGCCTCTTTAATTGAAACGGAAGAACCGGGTCTCTCGCCGGAAGACATCGAACACGGTATCTATCCTTCAATTTCGGAACTTCACCGTTCACTGGAGGAGGATTTTCGGGAGAAAGCCGCCGTCCGGAAGGAACCGGAGCCGTCTTTCTGGCAGAGGGATTTCTTTGCCAGCGCTCCCGACCTTGGTGAGGGATCGCTGGTATTCATTGCCCCCACCGGCGTGGGGAAAACAGAGTTCGCCTATCTCTGGGGTGCTGGAAGAAAAAACATCTATCTCCTGCCCATGCGCGCGGCAGTAAACGCCATGTGGCAGCGAACCCGCCGGGCGTTCGGTAAAGCAAAAGAGGGTTTCGAGGGTTACGTTGCCCTTCTTCACGGTGAAGCGGCGATGGAACTCTGGAACGCAAGCAGAGATCCAAACCTGGAAGGAGAGAATTTGACGCGCTCCCTGGCCCTTGCCCGGCACCTGGCAGAGCCTTACATCATCGCCACCGGGGATCAGATAGCTCCAGCCGTTTTAAAATATCCGGGCTACGAGCGCCTGTATGCCGTTCTTATGGACTCCTGCCTGGTGGTGGATGAGGTCCAGGCATACGATCCAAAGGCAGCAGCAATTATAACCAGGCTTTTAGAGGATATACATAATCTTAAGGGCAGGGTACTTTTGATGACCGCCACCCTTCCCTCATTTGTTCAAGAAGAAATCTCCCAGCGCTTGGGGCTTCCTCCGGAGCGCATTATTAACTTTTTAAACACCCCTTACGGGAAAATGCTTGCCGGCCAGGTCCGCCATCATCTTCAGTTCAAAGTCTACACAAAGAAGGATAAACAGGACAAGCCGGGCTATCCTGATGCCGAACCTTACCAGAACATGATAGAAGAAATGGTGTCTCTTGCCAGGAACGGCAAAAAGGTTCTGGCTGTTTTCAACACTGTTAAGGCCGCCCAGAAAGCCTATGGACTGATCAGTAATCTGCTGGATGGTATTGAAGAAAGCCCCCCTCTTCTCCTGGTTCATTCCCGTTATACCCGGACGGACAGAAGAAAAAAAGAGAAAGATGTCGAGGACTATATGCCTAATGGGAGGGCGCCGCAATGGGGAAAAGGGTGCCTTGTGCTCGCTACCCAGATTGTAGAAGCTTCCCTGGATATCGACGCGGATATCCTTTATACCGAACTTTGCCCCATTGACAGCCTCATCCAGCGCCTTGGCAGGGTGTGGCGCCGGGCAGCCAGGCAGCCATCCGGAACAGTAAAGCCATCATACACCAACGTTTATATTATGACAGAAGTTGAAGAATTAGCTTCAGGCTGCGGTAGAGTTTACGACAGGCACCTTGTGGCCCTGACCGGATACATCCTCGCCCGCTATGCTGCGGGGAATCTGGAATTAGCAGAAACAGAAAATGTAATTGAAAATCTCCTGACAGAATACACAGACACTGTCAATAAAGATTATAGTGCTCTGTATGAGCTTCTGGCCAGCGCCCCTCAATTTTATCTTAACGAGCAGGCGAAAATGCAACTTGTGACATTAACTTACAGCATCCTCACCCTGGCCTGGAAGCACGGCAGAAAAGATATAGGATCCTACCTCAAGGAATATTACGACACCCTCGATATCCTGGACAGCGGTTACTGCTCCGACCGGAAATACGATGCCCAGCGCCTTTTCCGTCAAGTGTATACCGTAGAAGTTGTTCCCCGGGAAAAAATTGAGGAATTCAATAAAAAGCTCAAGTCTTTTCTTGAACAACAAGACAGGCCGGGCTACTTTGATTTCAATGAGCAGGTCCTGAGCAATTTTACGGTTTCCGTGGACTTCCGTTCTTTATCCCGGCATGCAGATAGGCAAACCTTAACCGATATAATTGACATCGACCATTTCAATGCCAAAACAATCCAGAAAATTAGGCGCTGGCTCCAGGACATTTGGGTGGTCCCTGCCTCCTACGATAACCAGCAGGGCCTGATACTGGAGGCTGATGATATTGGAGAAGAGTGAAGAGCACGACTTCACCACATCCCGGCTTGCCGTTACCGGCACGATGGTCGCTTACTACCACATTTGCCGGCGCAAGCTCTGGCTTTTCGCCCGGGGTCTCAACCTGGAAAACGTCTCCGGAAACCCGGACGTGGTTAAGGGAAAACTTATCCACGAGTCCCGCTTCCAGCGGGAAAATTACCGGGATCTTTCCTTTGACCGGGTGCAAATCGACTTTATTAAATTTGGTGATCAAATATATTTGCACGAAATCAAGAAGAGCCGGAAGTTTGAAGAAGCCCATATCATGCAAATGAAATACTATATCTTTTATTTAAATTCCAGGGGTGTCAGGTGCTTTGCGGGAACGATCCACTACCCTACCGCAATGCGTAAAGTCGAGGTTACCTTCAACAGGGAAGATGAGCTGCGGATTGTCGAGGCATTGAGGGGCATTGAAAATATTCTTAAGAAAAATATCCCCCCCGGTAAAATAAACCGGAAGTTCTGCAGGCGCTGTGCCTACTTCGATTTCTGTTATATTTGAAACTCTGAGAGTGAGGAAAATGAGCAGGACCTATTACATTTTTTCATCGGGACGTTTAAAAAGGGAGCACAATACACTCTGCCTGGAAAATGAAGCGGGCCGCAGGGTAATCCCCGTAGAGGATGTAGAACAGATTTACTTTTTCGGCGAAACCGAGTTTAACTCACGGCTCCTGGATTTCCTGGCCCATAAAGGGATTACTGCCCATGTTTTCAACCACTTCGGTTACTATACGGGGAGTTTCATTCCCCGTGCAAGTCTGCTTTCAGGTTTCCTTCTTGTCAGGCAGGTTGAGCACTACCTTTGCCCGGATAAGAGGCTTGTTCTTGCCAGATCTTTTGTTGAAGGATCTATCCACAATATAAGGCGCAACCTGGAAAAACGGGGGCTTGAGGAAGTTTGCATGGCACTGGACAATTATCGCCATGCCCTGAAAAAAGCGTCAAGCATTGAAGAAGTAATGAGCACCGAGGCCCATGCCCGCAAGCAATATTATTCCGCCTGGGAAAAAATCACCGGTTGGGAGTTCGGTGAACGGACAAGGCAGCCGCCACAGAATGCTCTGAACGCTCTGATCTCTTTCGGCAATGCCATGACTTATACAACGGTGCTGAAAGAAATTTATAAAACAGCCCTTAACCCAACCATTAGCTACCTCCACGAACCATCGGAAAGAAGATTTTCTCTTGCTCTGGATATTGCGGAAGTTTTTAAGCCGGTACTGGTGGACAAGCTAATCTTCCGCCTTATCAACCAGAAACAGCTTACCCTCGACCACTTTAACCAGGACCTTAATGCGACCTATTTATCGGAAGAAGGACGGAAAATCTTCGTTCGCGAATTTGAGGCACAAGTAGAAAGTACCATCCTGCACCGGGTTTTGCGCCGCAAAGTAAAGTACAAAAGCTTAATCAGGCTTGACCTGTACAAACTGATTAAACACTTGCTTGGAGAAGAAACGTTCACCCCGATGAAAGTGTGGTGGTGAATGTGCATGTTATTCTTGTCTATGATATAAACACGGAAGACAATGCGGGAAAGAAACGCCTGCCAAAGGTGTTGAAGATCTGCCGCAAATATCTTGTTCACGTTCAGAAATCAGTATTCGAAGGACACCTTACAGAGGGGCAGTATTCTCGCCTGCAGCATGAACTCGGGAGAGTGGTCGACAAAAAGGCTGATTTTGTAATTGCGTATAAGCTGGGGGATGGAGTAAAGTTAGAAAAAGACATCTTGACCGAAACACCTGACCCTACGGATAATTTCCTCTAGACTTTATTTACAAAGCCGGAGGGTTGACGCAAAAACGGTTCTGGAAAGCACAATCGTGCCAGTAGACATGCGGTTTTCACCTGCGGTTACCATCGCCCATAGAGGAATCTGAACATTTTC
>NZ_KK365997.1:0-5828 GCF_000686645.1 Desulfofundulus thermocisternus DSM 10259 | reverse complement strand
CCACCGGTTACCAAATACGAAAATTTTGCCTGCCTTGATAGGTGGAAGCAGCCGGTACAATGGATTGGAGCGAGGCTGTTCTTTAACCCCATCATGCTCCCCATCGCCGCAATGCTATAGACGTCATGAATTTATGGAAGCCTATGCAGAGGTATCCAAGTATATAGAAATATTACAATCGGAAAAGGAGGCATGATAGCCTGAGGTATATGAGCCCTGAGGAGTTTCATAAAGTATTTATGAGCAAATTAATGAAAGCCGAATCTTTTGTGGCATAATCTCCATAATTAGGGGGCCAGCCCGACAAAGCCAGCAAACGTTTCATAAAAACCCCTCCTTTAATCTTTGTTACTCAAAAAAAAGCGCCGTTAACACGGCACTTGGAAGTAAGTTCTTTTATAAGAAAAAATTCAACTACCAGTCTAACACTGGCAGGCCTCCGGCTTCAATCGTGAATTCACTGACGAACAGGCATTTTATTTGCTCTTTACTTGTTCCTCCCCTTGACTGAAGCCTACACTGCGTGCTAGCTGGTAGCTAATGTATTGGTTGAGGCTGACATTTTCTTCCCTGGCTTTTTCAGCCATAATGCGATGCAGGGACCTTGGTATACGAATCCTGATCTGACCGGAATAGTTTTCCGGAACTGGCTCTGGTACAAGACGACCTAACTCCAGGCAGTTCTCAATCCAGCATTTTTTGGCATCCTGTAAGTTTGCCAAGGCTTCTTCAGGCGTAGCTCCGTCAGACATGCAACCGGGAAGCTTGGGTATTTCGGCAAACCAGCCTCCCCCTTCTTCCTCGCTCAATTTACGAAGCCTAATCTCATAGTTTAAATTTAAGTAATACTCCAGGTCTTTCACTCGACTTCACCTCTGTCTTGTAGCTTTTTAATCGCTCCAATGGCCTTTTTAACGTATATTGCTTTTATTGGCCTGTCTTTTGGTATGGTTAGTATTTCGTCAAGCTGGGAATGGTGGTACGTAAAATGACTTGAGCCCTTGCGTGGGTGACGGCGAGTGAAACCGTATCGCTTAAGCAGTTTGTCGAGGTCATCAAAACCTACATCATTAGGATTATTAACAATTTTTTCAAAAAGTTTTTTGAGCTTTGCCATAAACACCCACCGCTTGCCCTTATGGTATCATATACGGTACCATTTGATCAAGCAAAAGTTAAAAAAAGGCGGCTATAGTACCCGCCTTCACGCCCTTTCCGCATGAACGACACCGAAATGCCTCAGCCCGTTCTTTTCTGCGACCTTTTAGTCGGGTTGTTCTCTTCTCTCCTCCTCCGCAAGGATTTCAGATTACAAACTCAAAGCGGCGCGGGTTACCATCGCCCATAGAGGAATCAGAACAAATATTCCCAGAAAATTCTATGGAGATAAACAACCAGGTTTGCGCCCATCCCGTATGGTTAAAAAAATGATAAAGCCCCGGGAAACTATCCCGTGGCTTTACCTTTAACCTCTATCCCTGCTCCGTACAGGGCTGCACCCAGGGCACCAACCAGCTGGGGACTGGTGGGTACCAGCAAATCCGGAAGGCCGGCACGCCGGGCGAAGTAAGCGGGCAGGCCGGGAATGGCTGCCACTCCACCGGTAAAAACCACCGGAGGTACAATACCCATACGCGAAAGCATATTTTGAGCGCGATCGCATATGGAATTGAGCACGGCCCGGGCCACAACTCCAACGGGCTGGCCTTCCGCCAGCAGCGAAACCACTTCTGATTCGGCAAAAACGGTACACATGCTGTTTAATAAAACCTTTTCTTCACTTTGAGCAGCGGCAGCTACCATTTCCTCTAATGGCAGGCCCAGGCTCTGGGCCATAACCTCAAGGAACTTACCCGTTCCGGCAGCACAGCGATCATTCATAATAAAATCCACTACCCGGCCATGTTCATTCAGGCGGATTACCTTACTGTCCTGGCCACCGATGTCGAGTACGGTGCGGCAGGAAGGAAAGAGATAACTGGCACCCAGAGCGTGGGCCTTGATCTCGGTAATCAAATCGGTGGCAAAATCCGCCCGGGCACCGTGGCGACCGTAACCCGTGGCCACTATATGCCGGTATTGCGACAGGTCCCCGGCTATTTCCCGGGCGCGCTCCAGGGGGCGGGGCCCGCTATCAAATACCCGCCCTGATATCATCTCACCGCTCTCATTTAATACAACCACCCCAATGGTTCGAGAACCAATGTCAATGCCCAGAACCGCCATATTAAGACCGCTCATCCTTTCCTGCACTTCTAACGCAACATTTCCAGGAAGGCTTCCACCCGTGTGCGCAGCTGGCCGGCGTCCTCCTCACTGTAGTCGGTTTCCACTTTCATCACAGGAATACCCCGCGCTTTCAGAGCCTTCTCTACGGCATAGTACTCAACCGCGTAACCGTGACAGAACTGCAGGTTATAGTAAATAACGCCATCGGCCCGGTACTCTTCCACCAGGCGTAAAATATCATCAATACGCCCCGGGTTGGGAGTAAAGCAGGAACAGTTTATTTTCAGGTAACGTTCCGCCAGGGCCTGCAGCTGCTCTTCCAGGGTCTGCCCGGATTCATCCACCTGATGTTCGAAAAAGCGGGTTCCGGTACAGGTTTCCTCGCAAACAACCACAGCACCGGCCGTTTCGATAATATGGTGCAGTTTCCAGTTAGGAATGGCCATCGGGGTACCGGTTACAAGAATACGCGGAGACCCGGAGGGGAATACCCCACGGCCGGAGGCAATGCGCTCTTCCGCTTCTGCGGCCACAGCTTCCGTTTTTTCAATGAAACGGGGGGGATCGTCGTAAAAACTGACCTGGGTAACCAGCAGGACATCTTTCCCGCTTACAGGTACCGGATCGGCCTTGCGGGCCCGGTACAGGCGCTCCAACGCCCGGCGCAACCGGTTCTGGAGGCGGATTTCTTCTGCCAGCCTCTCTGGTGTAACCCGGCAACCGGTTAATTCTTCCATCCTGGCCAGAAATAGTTCTATCTCCTTGCGCCAGGCAGCCAGATCCTGCGGCCGTTTCATCTGAGGCAGGTCCATTACATAAACGGGGGCAAATTCACCCAGAACTTCCCAGGCCTTCTTCTTCCCATCGCAGGTTGTCTCGCCAATTAAAAGATCGCACGATTGGAAATAAGGACAGGTCCCGCTCAGGCGGGCACCCAGGGAAGCTTTAATCAGCGGGCAGAGGTTCCGCGGCAATACCTTTTCCCCATCGGGAATCCAGAACTGAGAACCGCCACACAGGCCCACAGCAATAGCCCCGGCAGCACGAACAATCTCCACGGGCACAAATACACAAAAGGCCCCGCAAACCTTACCTCCACGACGGCGGTGTTCTACCAGCTCGGCAATCCTCAAGCTATGAATCTCGGCAACCACCAGGTCAAAGTATTCCATGGCCTGCGGGCGATCTTTTTGTTGCAGGTAAACCTCTTCGTAGACCAGTGGTAAAGCACTGGTCAGCCGGTCATGTTTCTCCAGATCCATCCCCAGGTCAGACCACATCTTACGATAATCAGTCATAAAAAAAGACCTCCCTGTATGAGGTGTAATCGGAGGTCTTACATTCTTGATCAAGTCACAAAAATCCTTTATTTCTTTAATATAATTATTTTATTATTCATTGTCTCGTAATAACTATAATTAATTAATTTGCAGGGAACCAAGGAAAGCCCAGATCCGGGAATCTTCAAGGCCCAGGCGCCAGACACCAATCCCCGGTACATTCTCCCGCCGCACGACAGCCATTTTGGCGGCAAAGCTGCGGACATCCTCAAACCACACAATGTGGGTTATACCATTTACCTGGTAGGTATAGGTCCATTCCTGGGCAACTTCGTCATAACGGGGGGTTACACCGTATTCCCTGGCCCGTTCTACAGCCTGCCGGTAGGACAGTGTTTCCGGAAAATTCACTCCTTCCGTCCAGTCATAACCATAGACGGGAATGCCAAGGCGAATTTTAACCCGCGGGATTACAGACAGGGCATAATTTAAAACCTGCTGTACAAAACCTATAGAAGCTATTGGTCCCGGCATAGCAAAATGCTCATCATAAGCCAGAATGTACACCTGGTCGCTTGCAGCACCCAGCTCCGGGTAGCTGAACGCCCCGGAAAACGGGTGGCGGGGATTATCTTCCAGTTCAGCGGGGACGGAGATGGTAACCAAAAAACCTTCCGGCTTTAAAACCTGATAAAGTTCGGTCATAAACCTGGTCAGGTACGGCCGGTCTTCAGGGGGTACAAACTCAAAATCAATGTTTACCCCGGCATACCCGGCACGGCGCAGCATGTTTAAAATACTGGTAATCAATGTTTGACGCAGGTTATTATCGGTCAACAAGGCATGGACAAGGGGACTGTACTCCGGGCTGGAATAATTATGCACGATGGCCAGGACGGGGAGGTTTAATTCTCGAATAAGTTCCAGTGACCGGGGATCGGATTGCTCGTTAAGCTCTCCCTGCCAGGTCACCCCGTACCAGAATGGAATCAGATAATCAATGAGCCTTCCATACTGCTGCAGGGATTGAAATCCCAGGGGATCGGTAACATAATACCAGTTATTTTCAAGAGGTTGATAAAAGCGAAAGGAGTTCACCCTAAAACCCTCCGGTTCATGTTTTTTACCCCTAAAACAATGTTATGGTAATATATACCAGCCGGTGACAGGATTTAAAATTTCCCTGCAGCCAGATTACCGGAACCATTATGAAAAAAGCTTGTGCCATTGAAAAAACCGCATTACCTGCCCGGAGCCATGGCGAGAAAGTTCCCGCTCGATCTCAGCCACTGTTTTTTCCCGGTCAATGGCATCCCTGTTTTTGGAGAAAAACTTATCGGCATAGCAGATGATCTTTTCCTCGAGTGTAACCGGCACCATATCTCTGGGCGGCAGGGGAAGACAATGTTCTATAATTTCCTCTTTCGTAATTCCTGCACCCACGTGCCGCTCGCAAACAAGGGCATGCAAAGGCAGACCCTCATTTTCTAAAAGTTCGCGCCCAAGGTAGCCGTGGCAGACATATGGCTTTTCACCCCGGCAACCGATCTGGTGTAGATAAGTCAAAAAAATACCTATATCATGGAGCATAGCGGCTTCAACAAGAAACTTGCGATCGGGATGAAGATGGCTAACTTTATCCGCCACTTTCAGTGCCTTACGGGCTACCGCCTTACTGTGCTCCACCAGTAAATGATAAAGTTCAGTTTCCGGGTGGTAATATTTCCGAAGTATTTTCAACGGTGGGACCATCACCGCTTCCAGCATGTCCATCATAATTCATCCAATCTTAAAATTTTGCTTTGGGTTACAACCATATGGATATTATATAACAAATATGGCGTTTTTTGTTTGGGTAATTCCCATAAAATAATTACAAAAAAGCCGGCGCTCGTGGCCGGCAGCCCTATCTGACCTGCCTGGAAAGGATAAAATTATACCCCCGGTTAGTGAACCGGGGGTAAGAAAAGTTTTCCGGCAGCGACCTACTCTCCCGGGGGTAGGCCCCCAAGTACCATCGGCCCTGGAGGGCTTAACTTCCGTGTTCGGGATGGGAACGGGTGTTTCCCCTCCGGTATAGCCACCGGAAAACCTGTATATTCCCTCAAAACTTCACAGTGAGAATCCGCAGGTATATGAGGTCAAGGCCTCGACCTATTAGTACCGGTCCGCTCAACCGGTTACCCGGCTTACACGCCCGGCCTATCTACCTGGTAGTCTTCCAGGGGTCTTACCCCGGCACCCGGTGAGCGCCGGGTGGGAAACCTTATCTTGAGGAGGGCTTCGCGCTTAGATGCTTTCAGCGCTTATCCCCACCAG
>NZ_JMLG01000033.1:0-20158 GCF_000686645.1 Desulfofundulus thermocisternus DSM 10259 | reverse complement strand
TCATTGATCAGGCTACGGCCTGAACGGGTCCCTTATAACAATTCCCGGCCCTTTTAAAAGGGCCTCAGAGTGTTGACAAACTCTCCATGTGCCCTGGTTTTACAGCAGGAGCGACCTGGAGTGAGCGCTGCCGGGCCAGGCCGAGGCGACGGGATGAGGCGGGGCCGCGGACAGGATGTCCGCGGAGGCCACCTGAACACAGGAGGTGTGAATGTGGCCGGTACCCGCCGAAGACCGGAGCCGGGGCCTTAAGGCCCGGCAAGCGAAACGACCGGGAGCGACGAGTAAAACCAGGGCACACCCCGGGGGCACTTTGTCGACAACCTGCGGCCCTTTTCAAAAGGGCCTTTTTACTTGCCGGTGGCTCTTTTTCCTGCTATGCTGGAGGGGACAGGTTATACCGGGAGGTTTTCTAAATGAGCAGGAGTTTTTTGCCCATGATGCTGACCGTGACCGCAGCAGTGGGGGTGTATTATTACTGGTCGGTAACCCTGGGACTGAATGACAGTGCCGGTATGGCCCTGGGCGTGGGTACAGCCGTGCTGCTATCGGCCCTCTTCGCCCGCTTCCGGCCCAAAAAATAATGCATATAGTAAGCCGTTATGGCAGGGATGCGGCGACATCCGCAGTGCAAGAGGCAATGAGAGCACCTCATCCGGCCGTACTTACTGAAAGATAATAAAATAAATAAGAAAAGGAAGGGTACCTGCCCTTCCTTTACCAGCTCAACTTCAAAACAGCCATTAACGCTTGGAGTATTGCGGCGCCCGGCGGGCCTTTTTCAAGCCGTACTTCCTTCTCTCCTTCATCCGTGGATCCCGGGTGAGAAAACCGGCTTTTTTCAATACCGGGCGCAGGTTGGGGTCAGCCTTGACCAGCGCCCGGGCAATACCATGCCTCACTGCACCGGCCTGGCCGCTGATGCCGCCGCCCTTAACCCGGGCCAGCACATCAAAGCGGCCCTCCGTACCCGTCAGTTCCAGGGGCTGCCTTACCAGTACCTCCAGGGTCTTCCGTCCCAGATATACTTCCACCGGCCGGTCATTGATGATTATCCGACCTTCACCGGGGACAAGGTAAACCCGGGCTACAGCGTTTTTCCGCCGTCCGGTACCGTAAAACTTTATAACCGTCATTATTGCCCTCCTTCCCCTCGTTTACATGGACCAAACTTCCGGTTTTTGAGCCTGGTGGGGGTGATTTTCGCCCCGGTAAACCCGCAACTTCCTGGCCATTTTGGCGCCAAGCCTGTTATGGGGCAGCATACCCTCAATGGCCTTGCGCACGGCCAGTTCGGGGCGCTTGGCCAGGAGCTCGCTGTATGCAGTCACCTTTAAGCCGCCCGGATAACCGGAATGGCGGATGTATTTTTTCTGCTTGAGCTTGTTGCCGGTTAAAACAACCTTTTCCGCATTTATTATGATGACATGATCACCCGTATCCACATGGGGAGTAAACTGGGGGCGATGCTTGCCCCTTAAAATGCGGGCAGCTTCAGCAGCCAGCCTCCCCAGGGGCTTATCCGTGGCATCGAGAATATACCACTTGCGCTCTATTTCACCTGGCTTGGCCATATAAGTTTTATTTAACTTATTCATTTTCGCTCACCTGGTTTCGCCGGTGTGGTAACAGCCTCCCCTGACCAGGTTTCCGCTCCTTTCCGCTGGATTTGTCCACCATTTTATATGGACAGTGAGCGGGGAGACTTCATCGGTAGGTCACCTGTATATGGAAACAGCAGGAAGATATTCCTCGCCTCATTTTGCCCCCGTTCCCGGGGCTCATGCAGAACGGGGACAAAATTCCACATAATTGTATTTTAATAACCCGGTATGCCAGTGTCAAGAACGCGATGTAATTCAGTACTCCACGCGTTCCAGGCACAATCCCCCGGGCGGTGCGGTAGGACCGGCCCGGGTACGGTCCCGGGAGGCCAGAATATCCGGTATGTCATCGGGCTCTCGCTTGCCCAGCCCCACTTCCACCAGCGTACCCACCATGATCCGCACCATGTTATACAGGAAACCATTACCGCGAAAGATTAAGTGAATCAGCTCTTCTCCTTCCCGACAGACATCCACAGAATATAACGTGCGCACAGTATTCTTAACCGGCGAGCCCGCCGCTTGAAAGGCAGCAAAATCATGCGTTCCTTCCAGCTTTTTGGCTGCCCTGGCCATGGCCTCCACGTCCAGGGGGCGGGGCACGAAATAGCTGTACAGGCGCCAGAAAGGAGAGGGGATGCGACTGTTGTAAATGGTGTAGCGGTAGGTCTTGGCCAGGGCTGAAAAACGGGCATGAAACTGCGGCTCTACGTCTTCAGCCTTTAAGGCAGCTATATCCGCCGGCAACATGCCGTTTAAGGCCAGGACAATACGCTCCGTGGGTATGTTCCACCCGCAGGCGTTAAAATTAACCACCTGCCCCCGGGCATGAACCCCCGCATCGGTGCGCCCGGCACCAGTTACCCTTATTTCCCTGCCAGCCAGGCGGTACAGGCATTTTTCCAAAACTTCCTGAACTGTTAACAGTCCCGTACCCCGCTGTTCCTGGAACCCGTGGTAATTTGTCCCGTCGTAGGCAATGGTCAGCTTTATGTTGCGCAAGGTTATCCCCACCAGCGCATGACCAGAACAATCAGGAACAGTACCCCTGTTCCGGCCAGCACGGCATAATCCCGGCAGTGGAAGCGAAGCTGGTGCATTCGCGTCCGGTTTGCCCCCGCCCGGTAGCAACGAATCTCCATGGCTGTGGCCAGTTCATCCGCCCGGCGAAAAGCACTGGCAAACAGGGGTACCAGCAGAGTTACCAGACCCTGCACGCGCTGTACCAGTCCCCCCCTGGTAAAGGCCGCCCCCCGGGACTGCTGTGCCCTGATAATCTGCTGCGCCTCTTCCAGGAGCGTGGGCACAAAACGCAGGGCAATGCTCATCATCATGGCCAGTTCAAAAACAGGCACACCCACTCTCCGGAAGGGTTTCAAAAGGTCCTCCATGGCAGCGGTAATCATCAAGGGAGAGGTGGTCAGGGTTAAAAGCGAGCCTGAAATTATGAGCAGGACCAGGCGCCACAGGAGCTGAAACCCGAAATGCACCCCTTCCCGGGTCAGCTGTAGAGGCCCCAGCATCATCAGGGGACGACCGGGTGTAAAAAGAAGCTGCAACAGGAGGGCCAGAACCAGGAAAATCCCAAAAGGGCGCAGGATACCCAGCAGCAATTGCGGCGTTACCCGGGCCAGGCCCAGGGCCAGCAGGGTGACCAGGCTCAACGCGGCAAAGCCTGCCGGGTGATTGCAGAACAGTACAGCCATGGTTATTGCCAGGCAGGCCAGGATTTTGGTCCGGGGGTCCAGGCGATGGATAAAGGACTGCCCGGGAACATAAAATCCCAGCGTAATATTACCCTGCATCTTCTCTCACCCCATGGCCAGGTTCTTCAGCTCTAATTCAGCCTCATCGAGGGTTATAATACCGCTCTTAACGGGCAGACCTTTTTGCTGCAGGCAATACATTAACTCACAGGGCATGGGAACATCCAGCCCCACCGCCCGCAGGCCCCCGGGGTCGCTGAAGACCTGGCGCGGCGTTCCCTGGCGGTATATTTTCCCCCGGTGAAGCACCACCACCCGCCCGGCAAAGCGGGCAGCATCCTCCATGTGGTGCGTGATCACCACAACTGTATGCCCGGCCTGCTGCAATTTTTTGAGCAGCTGCCAGATCTGCTCCCTGGCAGCCGGGTCCAGGCCCGAGGTGGGCTCGTCAAGAACCAGCACCGGAGGTTGATAGGCCAGCAAGCCGGCCAGGGCAACCAGCCGCTGCTGCCCCCGGCTCAGGGCAAATGGAGACAACGCCCGGTAGCGGTCCGGCTCCAGACCCACCATTTCAAGGGCCCGGCAGACCCGAACTTCGACGGTTTTTTCATCCAGGCCCAGGTTGCGGCAGGCAAAGGCCACCTCGGCAAATACGCTCTCCTCAAACAGCTGCTGTTCCGGGTTTTGAAAAAGAAGGCCCACTGTTCGCCATAAATCCCGGCGCACTTTTTTATCCCGGGTGTCCCGGCCGCCCACCAGTACCCGCCCGGCAGTGGGCAAAAGCAGGCCGTTAAAATGCTGGACCAGTGTCGACTTGCCTGAACCGGTAGCACCGGCCAGAACGACAAATTCCCCTTCCTCTATGTGGAGGGAAACGTCCTCCAGGGACGTTAGAGCAAGGGGAGTACCGGGGGCATAAATATGGGTCAGGTGTTCCACCAGGATCATTGCTCTGCCCCCATCCATTTTCATTTTTTCCCGGCTCCACAGACGTCTGTTAACTTAATCCCGGCTCATAGCCTTCTGTTAACTTAACCCGCCGCCGGACCTGTTCCGGGTCAACAGATCAACCAGGCAGGTGACCAGTTCCTCCAGCCGATAAATACCATCAGGAATGGGCCACCCGCAGTTGCGCAGGCGCCAGGCCAGTTCTGCCGGGCCGGGAAGGGCAAGCCCGATTTTTTGCAGTGCTTCCCGGCAACGGAAAACCTGCGCCGGTGTACCGTCCATTACCAGACGACCGCCGGATAAAACCCATATCCTGTCCGCAAGAACTGCTTCTTCCATAAAATGAGTAACCAGAACTACAGTCAGGCCGTCCTGCCGGTTTAAATTCAGGAGCGTTTGCATAACCTCCCGCCTGCCGGCTGGATCCAGCATGGCGGTGGGTTCATCCAGAACCAGGCAGGATGGTTTCATGGCCAGGGCCCCGGCAATGGCCAGCCGCTGCTTCTGACCCCCCGACAGCAAATGGGGGGGACGCAGCCGCTGCTCCACAAGACCGGCCACGGACAGGGCCCGGTCAACCCGCTGCCGCACTTCATCCGGAGGCAAACCCAGATTTTCAGGGCCAAAGGCCACCTCTTCCTCCACCACCGATGCCACCAGCTGATTATCCGGGTTCTGCAAAACCATCCCCACCCGGCGGCGGATCTCCCACCTGCTGGCCGGATCGGCCGTAGTCAGCCCGTCTACCGTAACGGTCCCGCAGGTCGGCAAAAGCAGGGCATTAATGTGGCGGGCCAGGGTAGATTTACCCGAACCGTTGGGGCCAATAATGGCCAGCAACTCACCCTGGCTAATCTCACCGTTTATTTCCTGCAGGGCGACCCTTTCCCCCGGCTGCCCGTAATTATAGATATGAGTTAATCCCTGGATGGAAATTTTACACAAGCTCCAGAATCACCATTGGTGCAGCATCGCCCCGGCGGTAGCCCACTTTAATAATGCGGGTGTAGCCGCCCGGCCGGTCGGCATACCTGGGGGCCACATCGTTAAAGAGCTTGCGCACAACCCGCTCATCGTAGATGTAGGCCAGAGCCTGGCGCCGGGCAGCCAGATCTCCCCTCTTGGCCAGGGTTACCATTTTATCGGCAATGCTTTTTACTTCTTTTGCCCGGGGTTCGGTGGTCTGAATGCGGTTATCGCGGAAAAGGGACGTAACCAGATTCCTGAGCATGGCCCGGCGGTGACCGGTATTACGCCCCAGCTTGCGGTACGCCATATTTATCTCCCCCCTTATTCGTCGCTTTTGCGCAGGGACAGGCCCAGCTCACTCAGCTTGTTGATTACTTCTTCCAGAGATTTCTTACCCAGGTTACGTACTTTCATCATTTCCTCTTCGTTGCGCTGAATAAGTTCCTCAACGGTATTGATTCCTGCCCGCTTCAGGCAGTTGTAGGAGCGGACGGAAAGATCCAGCTCTTCAATGGTCATTTCCAGGATCTTGTTCTTCTTTTCCTCTTCCTTTTCCACCATTATCTCAACGTCTTTTACCGTCTCGGTCAGGCCGATAAACAGGCGCAGGTGTTCACCCAGAATTTTGGCCGAAAGGCTGGTAGCTTCATCAGGTCTGATACTGCCATCGGTCCACACTTCCAGGGTCAGCTTGTCATAGTCCGTACGCTGTCCCACGCGGGTGTTTTCCACCGTATAATTAACCTTACGCACCGGCGTAAACACGGAGTCAACGGGTATAACCCCGATGACATGATCTCCCTTTTTGTTTCTTTCCGCCGGGACGTAACCACGTCCTTTGGCCACGGTAATCTCCATAAACAGGCGGCCGTTGGGAGCGAGGGTAGCAATGTGGAGGTCGGGATTTAAAATCTCCACATCCTGGTCGTGTATAATATCGCCGGCTTTAACCTCCCCCTCCCCACTGGCCTCAATCCGCAGGATTTTTTCTTCATCGGTGTGCAACTTCAAGCACAGGTTTTTTAAATTGAGAATAATATCGGTTACATCTTCCCGCACACCGGGAATGGTGGAGAACTCGTGCAGCACACCTTCGATTTTTACGGAAGTGACTGCCGCCCCGGGAAGAGAGGAGAGCAGGATTCTGCGCAGGGAATTCCCCAGGGTAATCCCGTATCCCCTCTCCAGGGGTTCCACCACAAACTTGGCATAAGTATTATCGGGACTGCTTTCCACGCACTCAATTTTAGGCTTCTCAATTTCCAGCATACGGCAACCCCCTCAAGTGCCGGTTCCGGCAAAAGTCTACCCGGACCACTACTTGGAGTACAGCTCCACAATCAGGTGTTCCTGCACGGGAGTATCTATCTGGTCCCTGGTTGGGAGGGCTACCACTCGTCCTTGAACCTGATTCTCGTCATATTCCAGCCAGGGCGGGGGTGTCCGGTCTGCTGCCCGCTCCATTAATTCTTTAATCCGCGGAGATTCCTTGCTCTTTTCCCGTACAGCTATGACATCGCCAACCCGCACCAGGTAAGACGGGATATTAACCCGGCGGCCGTTGACGGTAAAGTGGCCGTGGCGCACCAGCTGCCTGGCCTCCATGCGGGATGTGGCCAGTCCCAGGCGGTAGACCACATTGTCCAGCCGCCTCTCCAGCAAGCGGAGCAGGTTTTCCCCCGTAATTCCCGGCTGGCGCTCAGCTCGCTCGAAATAATTGCGGAATTGCGTTTCCAGCACCCCGTAGATCCGGCGGGCTTTCTGCTTTTCCCGCAACTGCATACCGTATTCGCTGATTTTTCGGCGTGCCTGCCCGTGAGCGCCCGGTGCATAGGGCCGCCGTTCAATGGCGCACTTGCTCGTATAGCAGCGGTCCCCCTTCAGGTAGAGCTTAATACCTTCCCGGCGGCACAGCCGGCATTGCGGACCTGTGTATCTGGCCATCTAACTCCTTGATACCTCCTTATACTCTCCGGCGCTTTGGTGGCCGGCATCCGTTATGAGGAATAGGTGTGACGTCTTTAATCAAGCTCACTTCCAGCCCCGCTGCCTGCAGGGAACGAATAGCTGCTTCCCGCCCTGCCCCGGGGCCCTTAACCATTACTTCCACCGTCTTCATCCCGTGCTCCATGGCTTCCTTAGCTGCCGCCTCGGCAGCCATCTGAGCGGCAAAAGGCGTGCTCTTCCGGGAGCCTTTGAAACCTACAGTTCCAGCGCTGGCCCAGGAAATGGCGTTACCCCGCGTATCGGTAATGGTCACAATGGTATTATTAAAGGTAGAGCGAATATGAGCCACCCCATGTTCAATGTTCTTGCGCTCCCGCCTTTTAGTGCGTGCTGCTCTTCTGGCCATTAAACCTTTACCCCCTTATTTCTTCCTCCGCACACCCACAGTTTTCCGCGGGCCCTTACGCGTCCGGGCGTTGGTCTTTGTGCGCTGTCCCCTTACCGGGAGGCCACGGCGGTGACGCAAACCACGGTAGCAGCCAATTTCTATAAGCCGCTTGATGTTCATGGCTACTTCCCGGCGGAGTTCACCCTCCACCCGGTAATTTTTCTCAATTACGTCCCTTAAACGGTTAACTTCATCTTCGGTAAGGTTGCGAACCCGGGTATCGGGATTAATCCCGGTCTGGGCCAGTATTTTTTTGGATGTCGGCCTGCCGATGCCGTAAATATAGGTCAGGGCGATCTCCACCCGCTTATCCCGGGGCAGGTCAACCCCTGCTATACGAGCCATGCGTGAATATACACCTCCATCAACCTTGTTTTTGCTTGTGCTTGGGATTTTCGCAGATTACCATTACCTTGCCATGCCGGCGGATAACCTTGCACTTTTCACAAATGGGTTTTACCGACGGGCGTACTTTCATCATTAAGACCTCCTTTGCCCGGACCCGAACTTATTTATAGCGGTAAACAATCCGGCCCCGGTTTAAATCATACGGTGACAGCTCTACCAGCACCCGATCCCCCGGTAAAATGCGGATAAAATTCATGCGGATTTTACCGGAAACATGGGCTAAAACTTTATGACCGTTCTGCAATTCAACACGAAACATGGCATTGGGAAGTGGCTCAATTACAGTGCCCTCAATTTCAATAACATCCTTTTCCTGCCTGGACATGGGCTTTAGCCAACCTCCTTTCCGGAGCTGTCTTGGGATAGCTCCAGCTCGTCTCCCGATGGCTTGCCCTGCGCCGGCGTTACCTGCCCGTAAGCCTCAAGCAACTCTTTAAGCGCCCTGCGGACATCCAGATCAGTAACCCGCTGACCGGTGCTCACCTTGTGGGCAATATCGCCGGCTACCAGGGGGTAAACTTTTAAATGCTTTATATTCTTCAGCTTCGGCCCGTTTACCCTGCGGTCCGTCCCGTTGACCAGGCGCACCCTGGTCTCGCTGACACGGTCGAGAATGAGGTAAAACTTCCCGTAATCCCGGCCGGCAGTGGAGCTTACCAGCCGGCCCGGGGTAAAATAATCCCTCACCGGGACCACCTCCAGCTACAACCGGGTAAGGATCTCCGGCTCACCGTCGGTTATGGCAACGGTGTGCTCGAAATGGGCCGACAGACTGGAATCCCTGGTTACCACCGTCCAGTTATCCCCAAGGGTACGCACCTCATGGGTGCCCGCATTGACCATCGGTTCAATGGCTAAAGTCATTCCCGCCTTTAACCTGGGACCCCGCCCCGGCTTACCAAAATTTGGCACCTGCGGCTCTTCATGCATGCTCCGGCCAATACCATGACCAACGTATTCCCGCACTACTGAGAAACCGTGCTTCTCCACGTAGCTCTGTACGGCATGGGATATATCCGAAAGCCGGTTACCCTGCCGGGCAAAGCGAATCCCTTCATATAGCGCTTCCTCGGTCACGGCCATCAGTTTTTTGGCTTCTGGTGAAACTTCACCCACCGGGAAGGTGGCCGCACCGTCCCCGTAATATCCATTTATTTCCGCCCCAACGTCAATACTGATAATATCTCCACTTTCCAGCTTTCTTAAACCGGGGATGCCGTGTACCACCTGCTCGTTGACCGACGTGCAGATGCTGGCCGGAAAACCATACAGTCCTTTAAAAGCAGGCCTGGCACCACGGGCCAGAATAAAGTCCTCGGCCAGGCGGTCCAGCTCCGCGGTGGTCACCCCCGGTTTAATAGCCCGGGAGAGCTCGCCCAGGACACCCGCCACCACACGGCCGGCATCGCGCATGTAGCGCAGTTCCCGCTGCGATTTGATCGTAATCATTAACAGGTCATCTCCCTACCTGATAAACCCCTGGTAGCTGCGCATCAGCATGTGGGATTCTACCTGTTTCATGGTATCCAGGGCCACCCCGACCACAATCAGCAGGGCAGTACCGCCAAAGTAAATCTGGGGAATACGGGTAGCCAGTAAAACAAAGTTCGGCAGAATGGCAATCAGTGCCAGGAAGACGGCCCCGGCCAGGGTAACCCGGCTCATAACCCGGCTGATATACTCTGCCGTGGGGCGGCCGGGTCGAATGCCCGGAATAAACCCACCGTATTTTTTAATGTTATCGGCAATATCCACCGGGTTCATGATTACCGCCGTATAGAAATAGGTAAACCCGATTACCAGCAGGGCATAAATAATGGTATGCAGGGGGGTGCCCCAGGCAAAAAAGTCCAGGTACCAGTTGCCAAACCAGGTATTTTGAAACCAGGTGGCCAGCTGCTCCGGAAAGATCAAAATGGAAGAGGCAAAGATTACCGGGATGACGCCGGCCTGATTTACCTTTAATGGCAGGTGAGTGGACTGCCCCCCGTACACCCTCCGGCCCACCACGCGCTTGGCGTACTGTACCGGAATCCGCCGCTGCCCTTCATTAACAGCCACAATAGCGGCAATTACCAGCACTCCGATAACCAGGAGCAGGAGCAGGTTCAGGATATTGATGGTCCCTGCCTGCAGGTACTCCACCAGCCTGACCGCACCGGCGGGAACACGGGAGACAATCCCGGCAAAGATCAAGAGCGAAATACCGTTACCAATGCCTTTTTCGGTAATCTGCTCCCCAATCCACATCAGGAAGGCCGTGCCGGCGGTCAAAGTCAGGGCCACCAGGAGATAATTGCCAATGGTGGGGTTAACCAGCACATGCTCATTGCGCAGGGCAAAACTGATACCGATGGCCTGGATAAAGGCCAGCACTACGGTGAGATAGCGGGTGTACTGGACAATTTTTTTCCGCCCCTCTTCTCCTTCCTTGGCCAGCCGTTCCAGTGCCGGTATAACCACCGTGAGAAGCTGCATTATAATAGAAGCATTAATATAGGGGGTTATGCTCATGGCAAAAATGGAGAAATTTTTAAAAGCCCCTCCGGAAATCACATCAAAGAAGCCAAAAAGGGCACCTGCTTCCAGCAGCTTGGCAAAAACCTCGGTATTAACCCCGGGCACGGGGATATGGGCACCGATACGGAACACAAAGAGCATGGCCAGGGTAAAGAGAAGCTTGGAGCGCAGTTCATCGATCCTGACGGCGCTTCTGAGGGTATCCAGCACCCCTAGATCACCTCAGCTTTGCCGCCGGCAGCTTTAATCTTCTCCACCGCCGATTTACTGAAGGCGTGAGCCCGTACGGTAAGCGCCTTTTCCAGCTTTCCATCACCCAGGATTTTTACCCCGTCGCCCAGCTTTTTAATTACCCGTTCCGCCAAAAGGGTTTCCGGCGTTACCACTGCTCCATCTTCAAAACGGTTTAAAGCATCAATATTTACGGCCACAATTTCTTTCTTGAAGCGGGCGTTGGTAAAGCCCCGTTTGGGTATGCGCCGCTGCAAGGGCATCTGGCCGCCTTCAAAGCCGGGCCTTACTCCGCCGCCGGAGCGAGCCTTTTGTCCCTTGTGCCCCCGGCCGGCCGTTTTCCCTAACCCGGAACCAATACCCTGGCCCTTACGGGTTGGTTTGGTGCGTGCTCCCGGGTTGGGTCGCAGGTCATGCAGTTGAATCACAGTTACACCTCCATTGCTAGCTGTCGCAGGCTCCACTCGCCTGCTTTAAATCTCTTCGACCTTGACCAGGTGGGATACTTTATTAATCATTCCCCGGATCTGGGGTGTGTCTTCCTGAATTACCGAGCTATGCAATTTCCGCAAGCCCAGGGTACGCACGGTCACGCGCTGATCTTCAGGGCGACCGATAAGACTCCTGATCAGGGTAATCTTCAATTTGGCCATGTCTTTACCCCCTTAGCCCAGTAACTCTTCCACTGATTTACCCCGCAGGCGGGCCACCTCTTCCGGGGTCTTCAGGCTCTTCAGCGCCACCATGGTTGCATGAACCATGTTGTTGGCGTTATTGGAACCGAGAGATTTGGTAAGGATATCGCGTACACCCGCGCACTCCAGGATAGCACGCACAGGCCCGCCGGCAATCACACCGGTACCGGGGGCAGCAGGTTTTAAAAGTACCTTTCCGGCACCAAATTCGCCAATTACCTCATGGGGGATAGTGGTTCCGGAAAGAGGCACCTGGATCATATTTTTCTTGGCATCCTCAATGCCCTTGCGAATGGCCTCGGGTACTTCACCGGCCTTGCCGTGCCCCGCTCCTACCCGGCCATTGCCGTCGCCAACCACCACCAGGGCCGAGAAGCTAAAGCGCCGCCCTCCTTTGACCACTTTGGCCACGCGGTTTATGGATACTACCTTTTCGATAAGATCCGTCTTGCTGTTGGCGTCAGTCCTGGTCACCCGTTTCCCTCCCTCTGACCTAGAATTCCAGTCCGGCTTCCCGGGCAGCTTCGGCCAGGGCCTTCACCCGGCCATGATAGATATAACCGCCACGGTCAAAGACCACTTTTTTAATCCCGCGCTCCAGGGCTTTTTGCGCTACCAGCCGGCCCACAGCAGCTGCCGCCTCTTTATTGGATCCGGATTTCAGCTGTCCCCTTAACTCGGGTGAAAGTGTTGAAGCGCTGACCAGAGTGACTCCCCGGTCATCATCAATAATCTGGGCATAGATATGCTTCAAGCTCCGGAACACGTTCAACCTGGGGCGCTCGGCGGTGCCGGAAATTTTTTTGCGCACACGCAGATGCCTTTTAGCCCGCAACAATTTGCGGTCCGGTTTCTTAATCAACGCAACCAAGCCTCCCTACTTCTTGCCTTTACCGCCAGCCTTACCGGCCTTGCGCCGGATCTGCTCATTTTCATACTTTATGCCCTTGCCTTTATAGGGTTCAGGTTCCCGCACACTGCGGATTACAGCTGCCAGTGCTCCAACCTTTTCCTTATCCATTCCCTTGACTACAATCTTGTTTGGTGCGGGAACTTCTATCTCCAGCCCCGGTGGAGGGACAATTTCTACCGGATGGGAGTATCCCACCGACAGCACCAGCTTATTGCCCTGTTTGGTGGCCCGGTAACCCACGCCAACCAGTTCCAGGTTTTTTGCAAACCCCTTTGTTACACCTTCCACCATATTGGCCAGCAGTGTGCGGGTTAAGCCGTGCAGGGACCGGTGAAGTTTTTCATCCGAGGGCCTTTCCACCACCAGGCGGCCCTCCTCATCCAGGCGGATACGCATATCCCGGTGAAATTCGCGTTCCAGCTGGCCCTTTGGTCCCTTGACACGCACGGTATTGCCATCTATCTGTACTTCAACACCCTGGGGCAGGGCAATGGGTTTTCTGCCAATCCTGGACATAAGCCATTCCTCCTCCTACCACACGTAGCAGATTACTTCGCCGCCTACTCCCAGCTTCCGGGCCTTTTTATCGGTCATAATGCCCTTGGAGGTGGACAGGATGGCAATACCCAGACCACCCAGCACCTTGGGGATGGAATCCTTGCGGGCATAAACCCGGAGCCCCGGCCTGGATATCCGTTTTAACCCGGTAATCACCCGCTTTTTATCAGGACCATATTTCAAATATACGCGAATGATGCCCTGCTTGCCGTCGTCGATGATTTCATAATCCTTAATCAGACCCTCTTCCTTGAGGATTTCAGCAATGGCCTTCTTCAAGCGGGAAGCAGGGGCCTCCACTTTATCCAGATAAACTGTATTGGCATTGCGAATGCGGGTTAAAAAGTCCGCGATCGGGTCGGTCATAACCATGACAATACCCCCTCCCTCACTACCAGCTGGCCTTTCGAACACCGGGGATCTCACCGCGGTAAGCAAGAACCCGGAAACAGATGCGGCAGATGCCGAACTTGCGCATATAAGCCCGGGGACGGCCGCAAAGCTTACAGCGATTGTGCTGGCGTACCTTGAATTTGGGCTCGCGCATTGCTTTGGCAATCATTGACTTTTTGGCCACTCGAGTCCCCCCTCGTATTTACGTTTATAACCTAAATTATTTTGCCGTTCCGCTCAGGCGGCTGCAAAGGGCATGCCCAGCAGGCGCAAGAGCTCCCTGGCTTCCTCGTCGGTTTTGGCTGTGGTCACAAAGATAATATCCATTCCCCGCACCTTATCGATCTTGTCATATTCGATTTCGGGGAAGATCAACTGCTCCCGGAGACCCAGGCTGTAATTACCCCGGCCATCAAAGGACCTGGGTGAAACCCCACGAAAGTCACGCACCCGGGGAAGGGCCACATTGAAAAGTTTATCAATGAATTCATACATGCGATCCCCCCGCAGGGTTACCTTGCAACCCACGGTCATCCCCTGCCGTATCTTAAAAGCAGCGATGGACTTCTTGGCCCGGGTAATTACCGGACGCTGCCCTGAAATAGCAGCCAGATCGCTGACCGCCGCATCCATGGCCTTGCTGTTATGGGCGGCCTCGCCCACACCCATGTTAATAACCACTTTCTCCAGCCTGGGTACCTGCATGGGATTTTTATAGCCGAATTTTTGCATCATTGCTTTGACCACTTCATTTTTGTACTTGTCTTTCAGCCGCGGCATTATTTTTCACCTGCCTCTTAGCCTAGTTCTTCCCCGCACTTCTTGCATACCCTTACTTTTCTGCCATCTTCCAAAAACTTTTTGGCTATGCGGGTAGGATTATTGCACTTATTACAAACCAGCATAACGTTGGATGCATGGATGGGTGCTTCCTTTTCCACGATACCGCCCTGGGGCATACGAGGATTGGGCCGGGTGTGGCGTTTGACGATATTTACACCCTCCACAATTACCCGCCCTTTCGCCGGCTGTGCTTCCAGCACTTTGCCTCTCTTGCCTGCATATTTGCCGGTCAGTACCAGTACCGTATCACCCTTACGCACATGTAACTTGGGCATCCTGACCTACCTCCAGTTTCCCCGTTTAAATTACCTCCGGCGCCAGGGAAATAATCTTCATGAAGTCCCGTTCCCGTAGCTCCCGGGCCACCGGCCCAAATATACGCGTACCCCGGGGGCTTTTGTCATCCCTGATGATTACCGCCGCATTCTCATCAAACTTAATGTATGTGCCATCGGGACGACGCACCTCTTTGTTGGTCCGGACAACTACTGCCCGCACCACATCACCCTTCTTAACAACGCCTCCGGGCGTAGCTTCTTTAACGGAACAGATAATTTCATCCCCCAGGCTGGCATACCGGCGCATGCTGCCACCCAGAACACGAATGCACATCAGGCGGCGGGCACCGGTGTTGTCAGCAACATTGAGCATCGTTTGTACCTGGATCATCGCTGTCAACCTCCCTTCAGTAAGGGTTCACTGCACAGGACTTGCTATATCCGCTCAGCCCGCTCCAGGATTTCAACCACCCGCCAGCGTTTTTCCTTCGAAAGAGGTCTGGTTTCCATAATCCGTACCTTATCCCCAACGCGGCAGGCATTTTCTTCATCATGGGCTTTAAACTTCTTGGTTCTGCGAATGGTACGCTGGTACAATGGATGCCTTACCAGGGTTTCTACCGCCACCACAACGGTTTTATCCATTTTGTCGCTGACCACGCGGCCCGTACGTACCTTGCGCTGCTTACGTCCTTCCACTTCTCAGACTCTCCCCCTTTGTTAAGCCCGCCGGATTCCCAACTGGCGCTCACGGAGTACAGTTTTCAGACGGGCAATATTCCGGCGCACTTCCCTTATTTTCATGGGGTTATCCAGCTGGTTGGTAGCCAGTTGAAACCGCAGCCTGAAAAGCTCATCCTTGGAATCATCCAGCTTTTTAACCAGCTCCTCATCGGATAACTCCCGCAAGTCTTTAGCCTTCATTTGCCTCACTCCCACGCTTGACAAACTTTGTTTTAATGGGCAGCTTGTGAGAGGCCAGGCGCATGGCTTCCCGGGCCACCTCCTCGTCCACACCGGCCACTTCAAACAATATCCGCCCGGGTTTAACCACCGCCATCCAGTACTCAGGAGCACCTTTACCACTGCCCATCCGTGTTTCGGCAGGCTTGGCAGTTACCGGCCGGTCGGGGAAAATCCTGATCCAGACCTTACCACCCCGGCGAATATGGCGGGTCATGGCAATACGGGCAGCCTCAATCTGGCGGCTGGTGATCCAGGCCGGCTCCAGGGCCATCAACCCGTATTCACCAAAGTGCACCTCCGTGCCTCCTTTGGCCCTGCCGCTAAGGTTCCTCACCCGGTGCTGCTTGCGGTATTTAACCCTCTTGGGCATGAGCATAAGCCTTCTCCCCTCCTTGACCGGCCGCAGCCCTGGTCTCGGGCAGCACCTCTCCCTTATAGATCCATACTTTCACACCGATCTTACCGTATGTCGTATCCGCTTCGGCAAACCCGTAGTCGATATCGGCACGCAGGGTATGCAGGGGTACCTTACCCTCGCTATACCACTCGGTCCGGGCAATTTCTGCCCCGGCCAGGCGGCCGCTGACGGAAACTTTGATCCCCTTGGCCCCCATTTTCATGGCCCGGGATACGGCCTGCTTCATGGCCCGCCGGAAGGCAACCCGTTTTTCAATCTGGGCAGCCACGTTTTCTGCCACCAGCTGGGCGTCCAGTTCTGGCACTTTAATTTCCACGATGTTCACATGTACCTGCTTGCCCGTCATTTTTTCCAGTTCCCGGCGCAGGTTTTCTACTTCCGCACCACCCCGGCCAATGACAATACCCGGCTTGGCCGTATAAATACTGATCCGGATGCGGTTGGCCGCCCTCTCGATAACAATGCGGGAGATACCGGCAGCATAAAGCTTTTCTTTAATATACCTGCGAATCTTTACATCTTCTAAAAGGAGGCTGGCAAAATTCTTTTTATCGGCAAACCACTTGGCATCCCAGTCCTTAATAATACCGAGACGCAATCCCTTCGGATGTACCTTCTGGCCCACGCTACTCCTCCTTTACTTATCCTTTTCCTTAACGATCACGGTAATGTGGCTGGTGCGCCTGCGCAGCAGGTCTGCCCGGCCATAAGCCCGGGGCTGATACCGCTTCCAGGTGGGACCCTGGTCCACGTAGGCCGCTGCAATATAGAGATTATCCGGATTCATATCGTAGTTATGTTCGGCGTTGGCCGCAGCCGACTTAATTACCTTGGCCACCGGAACCGCAGCCCTTTTTGGTGTAAACCTCAGGATGGCCAGCGCTTCCCGTACATCTTTCCCCCGAATAAGATCCACCACCTGGCGCACCTTGCGGGGTGAAATACGCACGTACCTGGCCACTGCTCTGGCTTCCATGCCAAACCCTCCTCAAGTGGATTACTTCAGGGCCGTTGACCTCTCCGTATGGGCACCGTGGCCCCGGAACACACGGGTGGGGGCAAACTCGCCCAGCTTGTGCCCCACCATATCTTCGGTAATATATATAGGAACGTGTTTCCGGCCGTCGTGAACGGCAATGGTATGCCCAATCATTTGCGGGAAAATGGTTGACCGGCGGGACCAGGTCTTGATTACCCGTTTTTCCCCTTTAGCATTCATTTCTTCAATTTTCTTTAACAGTTTCGGATCACAGTAAGGACCTTTTTTCAGCGAGCGTCCCATTGTTTAACCTACCTCCTTCCGGCTGCTACCCGGACAACCCAATTATTTTGCCCTTCTCTTGATAATCAGGCGATCGCTGGGTTTCTTCCTGCGCGTGCGGGCACCCAGGGCTGGCTTACCCCAAGGGGTAACCGGGTTGCGGCCGATGGGGGAACGGCCCTCGCCGCCGCCGTGGGGGTGATCCACCGGGTTCATAACTACACCCCGTACAGTTGGCCTGATACCCAACCAGCGCGAACGGCCGGCTTTGCCAATGGTAATATTTTCATGCTCCACGTTACCCACCTGGCCAATGGTGGCCCGGCAGTCCAGGAGAAGCAGGCGCATCTCTCCTGAAGGCATACGAATATGGGCATATTTTCCTTCCTTGGCCATTACCTGAGCTGCCGCACCCGCTGAACGCACCAGCTGCCCCCCACCACCCGGATAAAGCTCCAGGTTATGCACCAGCGTACCAACAGGGATGTTCCGCAGGGGCAGGGCGTTACCCACCTTGATGTCGGCATCGGGGCCAGACACAACCGTCATGCCCACTTCCAGACCCAGGGGAGCCAGGATATAGCGTTTTTCCCCGTCGGCATAATGAAGCAGGGCAATCCTTGCTGAACGGTTGGGGTCGTACTCAATGCTGGCCACTTTGGCTGGAATACCGTCCTTATCCCGCTTAAAGTCAATGATCCGGTACATGCGCTTGTGACCGCCACCCCGGTGTCTTACGGTAATCCTGCCCTGGAAGTTGCGGCCTGCTTTTTTCTTCAACGGCGCCAGCAGGGATTTTTCCGGCTCGGTTTTGGTTATTTCATCGAAGGTCGATACGGTCACAAAACGCCGCCCGGGAGATGTCGGCTTGAACTTTTTAATACCCAAGTGATTTCCCTCCTTCCAGAATTAGCCTGTGCACCCAAGCCGGGGGAGGGAAGTTTTATACGCCCTCAAAAAGCTCGATTTTATCCCCTTTCCGCAGGGTGACGATGGCTTTCTTTACCTCGGGGCGGCGCCCAACTACATTCCGCACCCGCCTTGTTTTTCCCTTAACCCTCATGGTATTTACTTTTTCCACTTTTACTTTAAACAGTTCTTCCACTGCTTTTTTTATTTCCACTTTGTTAGCACGGGGATCCACAATGAAAGTATACTTGTTGTCGGCCAGCAACGACATGCTTTTCTCCGTAATTACCGGCCTTTTCAGGATATCCCGGGGGTTTTTCACCGGGCCAGCACCTCCTGGACCCTGGTCACTGCGTCCCTGGTTATGACCAGTGTGTTATGGGCCAGCAGGTCATACACGTTCAAGCTGTCTGCGGCCATGGGCTTGACACCCGGGATATTCCGGGCAGACTTGAACACGTTTTCTTCGCGGTCAGCAGTAACCACCAGGGCCTTATCATTTACCTTGAGATTTCCCAGAATACGTATCATATCCTTGGTACGGGGCTGCTCCAGTTTCAAGTCTTCCAGTACCACAATTTTACCGTCCTGTACTTTCGCCGACAGGGCGGATTTCATCGCCAGGCGGCGAATTTTACGGGGCAGTCGATAGCTGTAATCCCGCGGGTGGGGACCAAAAACTATACCGCCCTTCCGCCAGAGTGGGGACCGAATACTGCCGTGCCGGGCCCGTCCTGTACCTTTCTGGCGCCAGGGCTTGCGTCCGCCTCCCCGCACTTCCCCACGGGTCTTGGTATCATGAGTCCCCCGGCGGCGGCCGGCCAGCTGCCAGACCACGGCATCATGCAGTACGGACATATGCACGGGGACGCCGAAGACCTCATCCTGCAGGTGGATTTCACCCACCTGTTCCCCGTTGGTATTATAAACGGCAACTGTAGGCATAAGCGCTTTCCTCCTTCCGGTCCAGGTTGCTAGCGGGCCTTAACGGTCTCCTTGACCAGCAGTAGTCCCCCGCGGGGGCCAGGGACAGAACCTTTAATGGCCAGCAGGTTTCTTTCCGGGTCCACCCGCACTACCTCCAGGTTCTGCACTGTAACCCGTTCCACACCGTAATGTCCGGGTAGCTTTCTCCCCTTGAAAACCCGGGCCGGCCCTTTAGCACCCAGGGAGCCGGGACGGCGGTGATATTTGGAACCGTGGGCCATGGGGCCGCGGTGAAAGCCGTGACGTTTAATGCCACCTGCAAAGCCACGTCCCCGGGATGTTCCAACCACATCCACCCTTTCACCGGGAGCAAAAACATCTGCTTTAATTTCCTGCCCCACCTGATAATCATCCACATTTTCCACCCGTATCTCCCGCAGATAACGCAGGGGCCGTACGCCGGCTTTTGCAAAATGTCCTTTCAGCGGTTTGTTCACCAGGCGCTCGGGTTTTTCGCCAAAACCCAGCTGGATTGCGCTGTATCCATCCCGTTCGGGCGTCTTTTTCTGTACCACCACACAGGGGCCTGCTTCAATCACCGTTACGGGAATAGCCTGCCCGGCATCATTGAAAATCTGGGTCATGCCGACCTTACGGCCGAGGATGCCTTTGGGCATGGTCCTTAGCACCTCCTAAAGCTTGATCTCAATGTCCACCCCGGCAGGCAGATCCAGGCGCATCAAGGCATCCACGGTCTTGGGTGTGGGCTCCAAAATATCGATCAGGCGTTTATGCGTCCTTATCTCAAACTGTTCCCGCGAATCCTTGTTAACATGGGGTGAACGCAAGATGGTGTATATATTTTTCTCCGTAGGCAGAGGAATGGGGCCAGCCACTTGGGCACCGGTGCGCCGGGCGGTTTCCACAATCTTCTGGGCCGACTGATCCAGCATGTGATGATCGTAGGCTTTCAGCCGGATGCGTATTTTCTGCTTTTTCAAGGGTTTACCTCCTTTCAAACCCGGCAGGGGTATTCGTAAATATGAGAAGTGGGATGTGGGTTATTTCCATTACTGGCCCCACTTTCCACTTCCCACTTCTCCTCTGGCCGGCTACTCAATAATCTGGGTGACCACGCCGGCTCCGACGGTGCGGCCGCCTTCCCGGATGGCAAAGCGCAGCCCTTCTTCAATGGCAATGGGGGTAATCAGCTTGA
>NZ_JMLG01000032.1:0-20368 GCF_000686645.1 Desulfofundulus thermocisternus DSM 10259 | reverse complement strand
CCCCGGAAGGGGCCTGCCCGCGGGAGGAAGTGGTGAAGCCGCGGGGGACCGCGGGAGGGCCGAGTCCTTCTCCGGCACAAAGCGGGACGGCACCTCGCGGAGGCCAGAATAGCGGCCTGATGGAACAGGTGGTAGCCAGGGGCAATATGCTGGCTGCCCTGAAGCGGGTAGAGCGGAACGGAGGCGCGCCCGGCATAGATGGCATCCCGACCGAACGGCTTCGGGACCAGATCCGTGCCGAATGGCCGCGAATCCGGGAAGAATTGCTCGCGGGTACCTACAGACCTATGCCCGTACGCCGGGTCGAAATCCCGAAACCCGGGGGAGGCAAACGGCTACTGGGGATACCTACCGCAATGGACCGCCTGATCCAGCAGGCGCTCCTGCAGGTATTGACGCCTATTTTCGACCCGCAATTCTCAGAGGCCAGTTACGGGTTTCGGCCCGGAAGGAGAGCCCATGACGCGGTAAGGAAAGCGCGTCAGTACGTAGAAGAAGGATACGAATGGGCCGTGGACCTGGACATAGAGAAATTCTTTGACCGGGTAAACCACGACATACTCATGGCCCGGGTAGCCCGGAAAGTCACGGATAAGAGGGTACTCACTCTTATCCGCCGCTATCTTGCCGCAGGCGTCATGGTGAACGGAGTGGTCATGGAAACGGCGGAAGGGACGCCGCAGGGTGGACCTTTAAGCCCGCTTCTGGCCAACATTCTGCTGGACGACCTGGACAAAGAACTGGAAAAGAGGGGTCACAAATTTGTCCGCTATGCAGACGACTGTAACATCTACGTCAAAAGCAAGCGGGCGGGACAAAGGGTCATGGTCAGTATCCGTAAATTCCTGCAGGAGCGGTTGAAGCTCAAAATCAACGAACAAAAGAGCGCGGTAGACCGGCCGTGGAAACTGAAATTCCTGGGATTTAGCATGTACAAGGCCAAAGCAGGGCGAATCCTTATCCGCCTGGCACCGCAAACCATCAAACGGGTGAAGATGAAAATCCGGGAAATAACCTCCCGGAATAAACCCGTAAGCATGGCTGAGCGTATAGAGCGGTTAAACGCTTACCTGGGCGGATGGATGGGCTACTTTGCCCTGGCCGAAACGCCCAGCATTTTCAGGAACCTGGAAGGCTGGATGCGGAGGAGGCTGCGCATGTGCCTCTGGAAGCAGTGGAAGCGAGTGCGGACAAGGTACCGCGAGCTACGTGCACTGGGACTGCCTGAATGGGTGGTACATGAATTCGCCAACGCTCGCAAAGGACCGTGGCGGATGGCCCACGAGGCCAATGAATAGAGCCCTGGGCAACGCTTGACTTTCAGTCCCAGGGCCTGATGAGCTTAACCGAACGCTATTCTTATCTTCGTCAAGCTTGGTGAACCGCCGGATGCGGACCCGCATGTCCGGTGGTGTGAGAGGACGGGGGCTAGCCGCCCCCTCCTGCTCGATTTATGCCCAAATACTCTTTCAGGGCATCTTGCAGTAAGTGAGAGAAGTTGACATTGTGTTCCCGGGCTAAATCATCAAGCCATTTGGGTATGGTCAGCGTTTTTTTGACAGCCCGGTGCTTCATCTCGTCGCGGAAGGGTGGCATCCAGGCTTCGACGAGGACGACAACCTGATTTGGTTCCACTTTTAATTTGTTTACAGGGCTGGGTTCGGGAATGGGATAGTTTTCCTCCTCCAGCCCGTATAAGTGAAGGGCTAATGCTTCTTTAGCCATGCGAAGCGCTTCTTCATCGTTGTCGCCGCAGGTGTAGCATCCGGGTAAGTCGGGGAATTCTACCGAGATGCCATCGTCAGCGTAATTAAAGATTGCAGGATAGATATATCTGTCCTTGGGCATAACCGGGACCTCCTTTCAGGATATTAGGCCATTATTTATCTAAACCTGCTTGCTTAAGGATACTCTTGACTGTTTTAGTTGGGAGGCTTTTTCTCGGGTGAGGGATAGTGACTAATCCTGGCTTTGCTGGGTGTTTGAATTGGTGGTGACTACCGCTGACCCTAACAAGCATCCAGCCTGCTTCCTGCAGCATGCGGATTAGTTCCTTGGATGAATATGTTTTCACTCACCCACACCTCACGAGTATTATAATACGTATAAAAACACGTGTCAACAAGTAAAGTAAAAACTGAATGAACCTCAGGTGGCCTGCATAAACACCGGGAAATTATGGAGCGCCTGCCCTGTGCCTACGCCTACCACAGGGTAATTTATGATGATGGGGGCTCCCCCGAGGACTACATTTTCCTTGATGTTAACTCTGCCTTTGAAGAAATGACCGGGTTCAAGAAAGAAGATATCCTGGGGAAAAGGGCAACGGAAGTCCTGCCCGGGCTGAGGGAAGGCAATTTCGACTGGGTGGACTTTTACGGCCGTTTGACCCGCAGCGGCAGGGAAGAGGAATTCGTGCAGTATGCAGATGCGGGCTGGAAAGAGGACCGGGCGCCATAAGGCGCCCGGCCGGGGTTTATTGGGCCTGATAGGGGAAGAAGCCCCTGCCGAAGAACAGCAGAATCAGGATCAGGAAGAGAATAAAGGAGAACTGGCCATAGTAGTAGCCGGGATCGGGAGCCATACGGTTGCCTCCTTTCTATATTTTGGTATAGCTGGTTTTCAATAATAAGGTATGAAAAAATCCGGTAAAAGGTGAGGGGATAATAAAAGGAAAAGGGGATCCTGATAGACCCTGATCATGATATAATATAGTAGGGTTACTTATAGAAAAGATAAGCTCCGGAGAACCCGGGGGCCGGGCTGCCCCTGCGGAGCGAGGATGAGGTGGTGGGGGTCCTTGAATTCTCTGGAGGAGTTTCACTTTTACCTTTACGTTCCGGAAGGCACAGGGGAGATGGGTTCTTATTTTGCCAGCCGTTTACCGGGGGTGGGAAAGGTACCGTGGTTTATTTGTGAAACCCTTTCCTGCCTGTTTGACGACCTGGGGGAAATGAATCCGGGTTATTCCGGTTTTAAGAAGATGGCGCAGCATTTTGTCCTCTCCATGTTTGACCGGGAGGGTCAGCCGGTGGGGTTCTGTTCGTTTATCCCGGAACGGCTGGACCTGGTGCAAATCGATATCATACTGATTAAAAAAGATCTGCGGGGAAGGGGATTGGGCAGGATTTTGCTGGGTTACCTGGAGCAGGCCTTGCAGCATGGTACGGTGCTGTATGTCAGGCAGGTAACCGGTACGGGGAGAAAGTTTTTCACCCGCTGCGGGTTTTCCCGGGATGTGCAGTTGTTTAAAGTTTTGAAGCCCGGGAACCGCCTGTACAATGCCGGGCCTGGCCGGGTGCCGGCGGCGGGGGCATGCGTATAAGATTTTAAAAGCGGGGCATTACTGGATCAGGGATGGTCACTGCGGAAAGGCAACATAAAGTTATAAATTTCCTTTAACATCGCCTTGACTTTTGAAAATGGCCCTGTTATAATATCAAATGCTGGCGGGCAGGGTTGAACCCTGCACGGCAGTATGTGGTGGATGTAGCTCAGTTGGTTAGAGCACCAGGTTGTGGCCCTGGGGGTCGTGGGTTCGAGTCCCATCTTCCACCCCACGCTGGGGCGTAGCCAAGCGGTAAGGCAGCGGGCTTTGGACCCGCCATTCGTTGGTTCGAATCCAGCCGCCCCAGCCAACATGATAACCATAGTTGGTCGCTGCTGCCACTTTTTAAGGCCGGTGACCAACTATAATTTTATATTTGGGCAAATTTTTGGGCCATTAGCTCAGCTGGTAGAGCACCTGACTTTTAATCAGGGTGTCGGAGGTTCGAGTCCTCCATGGCTCACCAACGCGGGCGTGGCGGAATGGCAGACGCGCCGGACTTAGGATCCGGTGGGGCAACCCGTGTGGGTTCAACTCCCACCGCCCGCACCAAAAACAGAAAAATTAAGGGCCTGCGATCCTGGGATCAAATACCACCGGCTACGGGAAAAGTCTAGTCCGGTGGTATTAAAAAGGCACGCAAGCCACACCGGATTCAGCCTCTTTCGGTTACCCGTTGAGTAAAAACCTGGGTAACGAAGGAGGTTTGCTTTTTATGGCGAAGGGAAAAGTTTTAAATATTAGCTTTTTGAAATTGCGGTTTGGGCGTACCCGAACAATTCTTTGCCATTCCCGCCGTTTTCCGGGTAAACCGCCAGGCCAAAGCGCCACCCTTTTTCAGCCACCCATTCCTGCAGCTTTTTTATTACTGTGGCTGCTCCTTCCTTATCTGTTAAGGGAAGTACCAGCGCCAGGAGGTTATCATCAAGCATCAGTACCTCGTCAATTTCACGCAGCTTTTTCTGCAGAAGCCTCTTTACACTTGCTGTGTTGAACCTGCCGGCTGCTGTTCTCTGCGCCAGTACCAGGGAAAATTTTGAATTTCCTCTTTTGGCGCGGTTAATTTCTAATCTAAGCAACCTTTCTAAAATTTCGCGGGGGTCTTCGCTGCGTCCAATAAGCCTTTCTACCCGCTGCAGTAATTGTTCGGTGCTGAAAGGCTTGCAAAGGTATTCGATGGCGCCCACCTGGATGGCCTGCTTAACCGTGGATATCTTTGCTTCAACAGTCAAAATCATCACCGGAACGTAACGGTAATGCGGGATGGCCTTTATTTTTTCTATAGTGGTCAGGCCATCGATACCGGGCAGGTTAATGTCTATAATAACAAGATCAAATGGATCGAGCCTTTCCCTTATTTTGACCAGGGCTTCTTCCCCGCTGGCCGCCTCTGCTACTTCATAACCGTTGTTTTCTAAAAGCCTTCTGGAATAAAACCTGGTTAATGCAGAGTCTTCCACCAGAAGTATCGATCCTTTGCTGCGGCTTAAAAACCCCACCCCGTCTCACTCCTGTAAGTCCAGATTAGATAACAGGGCCTTTTTTCTACATCAAAACAAAAAATTCCTGCATTAGAAAATATAGATCCTACCTTATCCGGAGGAGGTTTACATTTTACGGCGAAAGATTACAAAGGCAGGTGACAACCATGAGCCTCTTAAATAAATTTGATCATCTGAAGAAAATCCTGGAGAATCTGGATGGTTGTCTGGTGGCCTTTTCCGGAGGGGTGGACAGCACTTTACTGCTTAAAGTGGCCCGCATGGTATTGGGGGAGGAAAAAATCCTGGCGGTTACGGCTACCTCGGAAATTTATCCTGCGGGTGAGGTGGAAGAGGCAAAAGAGCTGGCCCGTTTAATCGGGGTAAGGCATCTTGCTGTTTCCGTAAGGGGCCTGGACAACCCGGTGCTGGCCGCCAATCCCCCGGATCGCTGCTACCACTGCAAGAAGGAAATTTACGCCCGGCTGTGGGAAGTGGCCCGTACCCACGGCCTTAATTGCGTGCTGGACGGCGCCAATGCCGGGGATGCGGGCGACTACCGGCCGGGACTTAAGGCCGCCCGGGAGCTGCGGGTCTGCAGCCCCCTGATGGAAGCGGGTTTGACCAAGCAGGAGATCCGCGCCCTGTCCGGCCGGCTGGGCCTGCCCACTGCCGGTAAGCCGGCTTCCCCCTGCCTGGCCACCAGGTTCCCCTACGGCACTCCCATCACCCGCCAGGGGCTGGCGCGGGTGGCCGAAGGGGAGAAATTTTTACGGCAGCTGGGCATACCGGAGCTGCGGCTCAGGGATCACGGCAACCTGGCCCGCATAGAGGTGCCGGGGGATTATTTCCCTCTCGTTATCCGGCATTCCGGCAGGGTTGTTGAGAAACTGAAGCAGCTGGGTTATACCTATGTGACGCTGGATATACAGGGCTTCCGGAGCGGGAGCATGAATGAGGCCTTAAACCTGTGAATCTTCCCGGCAGGTGGGCCAGCCCCGGGAATGGTCCGTCATTGGGGATTCCGCTCTGGAAGCGCTGCTCTGGATGAGCCGGTAGAACTTTTCACTTATTTCTTCCAGGGGCTCGCTATTTTTAAGCGCCTCCAGCCACTTCCGGGGGATGGCCTCGAAACCGTAATATGTTCCGGCGAGGCCCCCGGTGACTGTTCCGGCCGTATCCGTGTCGTCACCCCGGTTGACTGCCGCGATGAGGGCGTCTTCAAAACTTTCGGTGTGCAGGAAACACTGCAGCGCTGCGGCCAGGGTATCCAGGGCGCTGCCGTGGGGGGTGACCTCCGGGGCGCCTTCCTGGATGTGGCGGATGATGTACCAGAAAAACTTGCTGGGCTGGATGTTCAATTCACGGCAGTGCTTGTCCGCCAGCTGGAGAGCCCGGGTTATCGCTTCCCGTTTGCTTAAACTCCTGCAGGACCCCAGCAGGTAGATCAGGAAGTTGTAGAAGAGGCAGCAGGTGGCTCCCTCCTGGCTGTAGTGGGTCATATAGGCAATCTGGACCGACCACCTGGCCATGGCCGGAAGATTGCCCCAGTAGCCGAAGGTCACCGGCAGGGTGCGCATCAGGCCGCCATTGGAGTCGAGCTTATTTAAGGTTTTGGCGGTCAGGCGGGAGGCTTCATACCAGTTGCCCGTCAGCAGGAAGTTGCGCAGGGACATCAAGGTGGTGTTGCCGATATCCCGCGGCCCGGACTGGTACCAGCGGATGAACTGGCGGCCTGTTTCTTCAATGGGGGAAGTGGGATTGGCCAGGATGCCCCGGGCTACCGCCAGGGTCATCTGGGTATCGTCGGTATATTCTCCGGGTTCCAGGTTCAGCCAGCCCCCGCCGACCATGTCCTTTAAGACGCCGTACTTTTCCCGGATTTCCCCGGCGCTCATGAATTCCGCCGGGCCGCCCAGGGCGTCTCCCACCGCGGCGCCGTAAAAGGCACCCTTAATAATGTTTTTCACCATGGTCACCTCCGTAAAGATAACGGTAGACCTGGTAGTTCCAGAGCACCTTGCGGATAAAATCCCTGGTTTCGGCAAAGGGGATCTGGTCCAGCTTGCTTTTTTCACCCGTCCAGCGCTGCTGTTCCAGCCACTTTTGCACGTTGCCCAGCCCGCCGTTGTAGGCGGCCAGGACCAGGATGGGATCGTTATTGAAAGTCCGGTGCAGGTCGGCAAGATACCAGGTGCCGATATGAATGTTGAATTCCGGGTCGAACAGCAGGTCCCGGTGGTAGTGGCTCAGGCCCAATTCCCGGGCCGCCCAGCTTCCCGTTTCCGGCATTATCTGCATCAATCCCCGGGCGCCCCGGTGGGAGGTAGCCCGGGGATTGAAGTTGCTTTCCGTTTTGATCACCGCTGCCACCAGGAAGGGGTCGACCCCATAGCTGGAAGCATACTTGAAAATCGTTTCCCGGTAGGGGAAAGGATAAATAAGCCGCCCCAGATGATCAAGGTTCAGGATGATGAGCAGCATCAAAACGAAAAAAAACAAGCGCACCTTAAAGCTTTTATCTTTTTTTATCTTGAGGTGCCAGGACAAATATCCATCACTCCAGATTGCAGCTTGCAGGCGGAGAAAGTGCGCTGATTTTTCTTTGGCCCGCTATAAAAGCAATTCGCTCAACAGGGCCGGGTTCCTGCAGGCTTTGCTGCATTAATACAGCTTGAACAGCCCCAGCAGGATCAGTATACAGCCGGGCAGGGCGGAAAAATGGCGGCCCAGGGCGGTGGCCCCGAACGTGCGGCCGGCCAGCAGGCCTGCGTAGGTGGTAATTACATGCCCGGCCCCCACCAGAAAGGCGGTGAGCATCAGGTCGAAGCCGAGCATGGAGAAGGCAAAGCCGGCACCGAAGGCGTCCATAGCCAGGGCCAGACCCAGCAGGATGGCTTCCCCGGCGGAGATTACGCCCGAGCGGTCCAGGTCGGCCCGGTGGGGTTCCCGCAGTACCTGGACCATAACCCCCAGGGTGCGGATCCTGATCTGGACCAGGGGCCGGGGTTCCTCTTCCCGTGCGGGTTCCACTTCGTTATTTCCTTCTCTCATGGCCTGAAACAGTACCCATAGTCCGATGAGGATTAAGATAATCCCACCCAGATGCCGGGCGAAGCTTAAAGAGATGGCCCTGGCTAACAGGTTCCCGGCAATCATGGAAAGGCTGATGGCCGCAACCGACATCAGGCTGATGATCAGCACAGAAGAAAAGGGCAGCCGGATACCCCTTACACCATAGGCTACCCCGGCTGCGAAGGCGTCCATGTTCAGGGCAAGGGCAAAGATGAGGATGGTAAATAACTCCACTGACCGCTCCCTCCCAGGTGGTTTTTGGGGTCTCCTAACCATTTGTATGGGAGGGACGGTCGAATGGTGATTTGTTAGAGCCCTGGTTACTTCTGGCATCCGGGGCAGAAGTATGCACTGCGGCCGCCCAGGCGCAGGCGCGCGACGGCCAGGCCGCACCGGGGGCAGGGCTGCCCGCTTTTGCCGTATACCCGCAATTTTTCCTGGAAGCTGCCCGCCTGTCCCGTGCCGTCCACGTAATCCCTCACGCTGGTACCCCGGCTGGCAATCCCTTCTTCCAGAACCTCCCGGATGGCCCGGAAGAGGGCTTCCGCTTCGGCCGTGGTGAGGGTGTTTGCCTGCCGGGCGGGGTGCAGTCCCGCCCGGTGGAGGGCTTCATCGGCGTAGATGTTGCCCAGGCCGGAAATGAATGTCTGGTTCAGCAGGAGGGGTTTCAGGCGGGTGCGCCGCTTTTTCAGTTCCTTTTTGAGAAAATCCACCGTAAATTCCCCGCTTAAGGGTTCCACCCCCAGATCTTTCAACCCCCTGACGGCCTGCAGTTTTTCTGCCGGCACCAGCCAGAAGCGGCCAAACTGGCGTGTATCGGTGTAGCGCAGCTGGTGGGCGTTGCTCAGGTAGAAGACCAGGTGGGTGTGCTTGGGCCTGGGTGCACCCGGGGCGGTGTAAACCAGCTGCCCCGTCATGCGCAGGTGAACCACCAGCACCAGCCCCCGGGAAAGGGAGAGCAGGAGGTACTTGCCCCGGCGGCCCACATCCAGGATCTTTTTACCCACCACCAGGCGGCAGAATTCCTCCGGTGAGGGCGTTTGAATGATCTTGGGGAGGAGGATATCTGCGCCGCGTATGGTAAGGTCGGTTAATCGCTCCTTCAGGGTGCGCTTGATCGTTTCCACTTCCGGTAATTCAGGCATTTGCTCCGCTCCTAAATTTTCTTTACCTCGTACCAGTTGGGCCCCAGCTTCATGTCCACCACCAGCGGGACATCCAGCACCAGGGCGTTTTCCATGTGCCTCCGGACCAGTTCGGTCACTTCCGCCATTTCTCCGGCGGGCATGTCGAATATCAGCTCATCGTGTACCTGCAGGATCATCCTGGTGGCCAGCCCCCGCTCCTTCAATTCCCGGTGAATGCGTACCATGGCCAGCTTGATGATATCGGCGGCGCTGCCCTGGATGGGCGTATTGATGGCCGTGCGCTCGCCAAACATGCGCACGCTGCGGTTGGGGCTGAAGAGATCGGGCAGGTAGCGGCGCCGGTTTAAAAGGGTGGTGACGTAACCTTTTTCCCGGGCCTCCCGGATGGTGCGCTCGATGAATGCCTTTACTCCTGCGTAGCGGGCAAAATAGCTTTCGATGTACTGACGCGCTTCCTGGCGGGAAACGTTGATATCCCGGGCCAGGCCGAAATCGCTGATGCCGTAAACAATACCGAAGTTAACCGCCTTGGCCCGGCCCCGCATGTCGGTGGTAACCTCGGTGACGGACACGCCAAAAACCTCGGCGGCCGTGCGGGTGTGGATGTCCTCCCCCCGGCGGAAGGCATCCAGCAGGTTGGGGTCCTTGGCCATGTGGGCCAGCACCCGCAGCTCGATCTGGGAGTAGTCGGCGGTAAGAATGAGGTTCCCTTCCCGGCCGGGTATGAAAACTTTCCTGATCTTGCGCCCTTCCTCCAGGCGGATGGGGATGTTCTGCAAATTGGGGTCGGAACTGGAAAGGCGGCCCGTGGCCGTCACCGTCTGGTGGAAGGTGGTGTGCACCCGGCCCGTTTCGGGATTGATCAGGGCGGCCAGGCCGTCCACATAGGTGGACTTCAATTTCATCAGCTGCCGGTATTCCAGAACCAGGGGGACGATGGGATGGGCCCCGGACAGTTCCTCCAGCACGGAAGCATCGGTGGAGTAACTGGTTTTTGTTTTTTTGATTACCGGCAGCTCCAGCTTTTCAAAAAGGATGTGCCCCAGCTGGCGGGTGGAGTTGATGTTGAACTGTTCCCCCGCCAGCTGGTAGATCTGTCCCGCCAGGGAGGCGATCTTTACCTCCAGTTCCCGGGACATCTCTTCCAGGTGCTGCCTGTTAATGGCCACCCCGGTCATTTCCATATCCGCCAGGACAGTTACCAGGGGCAGCTCCACCTCGTAATACAGCCTCTCCATCTCCGCCAGGCGCAGTTTTTCGGCCAGCAGTTCCGACAGCCGCCAGATGGCATCGGCCCGGGCCGCCAGGGCTTCCTCGCCCCGGCCGGGCAGGACGACCTTTAAATGCTCCAGGGCCAGGTCGGCCAGCTCCTGGCTGGCCGCGGCGGGGTTGAGCAGGTAGGCCGCCACCATGGTGTCGAAGGCCAGGTTGTTTATAGTGAGGCCGTACCTGTGCAAAAGCCACAGGGCGCTCTTGCCGTCGTGGAGGAGCTTCTCTATACCGGGGTCGGCCAGGATATCTCCCAGAATCTCCAGGGCCGCCTGCCCGCCGGCGGGACTCTCCGTTCCCAGGTAAAAAACGGACAGTTCCGGGCTTTCACCGGGGGATTTCAGGGCCACGGCGGCTGCTGCGATACCTTCCCGGCGGGTTCCGCTGAGGGCTACGGCCACCCTGCCCGATTGCCGGCTCAGTTCCACCAGGCGGCACAGCTCCTCTTTCCCGGTCAGGTGCCGGAAGTTCACCCGGTAGGTTTCCACTTCCCTTACGGGATGCCCGCCTGCCTCATCCTCATGCTGCCCCAGTTCCTGCCTGATGGCCCGGATCAGGGTTTTGAACTCCAGCCTGCTGAAGAGGGCCAGCAACCGGTTGTAGTCCGGTCCGGGCCAGCGGAGGGCGCCCACGTCAATCTCCAGGGGCACCTTTCGTTCTATGGTGGCCAGCTGCTTGGATAAAAGGGCCTGTTCCCGGTAGGGACGTATTTTATCCCGCAGGCGGGCCGGCAGTTCGTCCACGCGGGAGATTATTTCTTCCAGGCTGCCATATTCCTTGAGCAGGGTCCGGGCCGTCTTCGGTCCTATTCCCGGAACACCGGGGATATTGTCCGACGTGTCCCCCACCAGCCCCTTGTAATCGGGAAACTGGGCCGGAGTGATGCCGAAGCGTTCCCACACCCGGCCCTCGGTGTATTCCTCCAGCTCACTGATTCCCTTGCGGGTAAGTAAAACCCTGGTCAGGGGCGAGACCAGCTGCAGGGAGTCCTGGTCGCCGGTGACGATGATGCTGGCTATCTTCTCCCCTTCCGCCCGGCTGACCAGCGTCCCGATTAAGTCGTCGGCCTCATAACCCTCGCATTCCAGCACGGGTATGTTCATAGCCGCCAGCACTTCCTTGATCAGGGGGAACTGGGGACGAAGTTCATCGGGGGTTGCCGGCCGGTGAGCCTTGTATTCCCCGTATTGTTCATGGCGGAAGGTGACCCTGCCCATGTCAAAACACACGGCCACCAGGCCCGGTTGCAGTTCTTTTATCACCTTTAAGAGCATATTGGTAAAACCATAGACGGCATTGGTTACCAATCCCTGGCTGGTGGCCAGGTGGGGTATGGCGTGAAAGGCCCGGTGGGCCAGGCTGTTGCCGTCCAGGACTAAAAGCGTGTTTTCCTGCAAAACTGTACACCTGCCTTTATTAAATTATTTCACCGTAGATATATCCAATACCTCCCTGAATTTCTGGCTCTTTTGCGGCTCCCCGGCAGGATATTCAGCCCGGCGGGGCGAATTGCCACATATGGATCTTGCTTGCCATTTGAGGTGAATACCTTGCGCACCAGGCTTGTTTTTTTACTGGCGGTATTTCTTTTAATCCTGCCTGCCGGTCCAGCCGGGGCAGAAGGGGAGCTGTACCGGGAGGAAAAAGCGGTAGCGGAAGTGATGGACTACCTTTACCGCTACCATATTGCCCGCCCCGATGCCCGGCAGTTGATGCAGGGGGCCATTGACGGCCTTTTGAACAGCGTGGGCGACCCCTACACGGAGTACTTCAGCGCCGGGGAGCTGGAGGATTTCGCCCGGTCCCTGGAGGGCAGCTTTGCCGGGGTGGGCCTGGAGCTGGAGGCCTGTTTTCCTTACCCCCGGGTGTCCGGGGTGTTCCCCGGTTCCCCGGCATTCCGGGCCGGGATCCGGGAAGGTGACCTGATCGTCCGGGTGGATGGGGAAGAGACTTCCGGGCTCGATCTTGCCCGGGTGGCGGAAAAAATCCGCGGGCCGGCCGGCTCCCGGTTGTGGCTGACCGTCCGCCGCGGCGGCTCGGATTTTAACGTGGAGCTCACCCGGGAAGTGATGAGCAGCCCGGTGGTGGAAGGAAAAATACTGGCCGGGAATATCGGTTATGTGAAGGTGCATGTTTTCGGTTCCCGGACGGCCGGTGAATTCGGCGCATTGATGCGGGAGTTCCAGTCCAGGGGGATCGGGGGGTTGGTCCTGGACCTGCGCGGCGATCCCGGCGGTTACCTGCAGGCGGCCGTTGACCTGGCGGGATACTTTTTACCTTCCGGCCAGGTGGTGGCAATTACGGTGGACAGGAATGGTCGCGAAGAAGTGTACTCCACCGCCGGCGAGAATCCCGACCTGGACCTGCCCCTGGCGGTTCTTGTCGACGGCATGAGCGCCAGTGCGGCGGAAGTTCTGGCCGGGGCGCTGCAGGAATATCACCGGGCGGTCCTGGTGGGGGGGCGCACCTACGGCAAGGGTGTGGCCCAGGCCATTGTTCCTCTGGAGGCGGGAGGGGCGCTGAAAATAACCATTGCCCGCTTTTTAACACCCTCCGGCAGGTCCATTGACGGCCGGGGTATAGAACCCGATCGCCAGGTTTCCGTTCCTTCCCTGCAGCTGGTGGCCGCCTGCCAGGAACTCCAGCCTCACCTGCCGCGCAGTGTGACTTTCAATTTTGCGGGCGGGGTAATGGTTGACGGGGAAAGGGTGGATGCCGCGGTGTACCCCCTGGTTGCAGACGGGGAAATTTACATTCCCCTGCGCTTTGCCCTGGAGGCCCTGGGATTCAACGTGCAGTGGCATCCCGATTTGAAGCAGATATCAATCCGGACCGGTAGCCGGGAGCTTATCCTGGAACCGGGTTCAAAGACCGCCTTTGCCGGGGGGAAAAATTTTAAATTGAAGAATCTTACCTGGCGGGAGGGGAATATATACCTGCCCGTTTCCCCCCTCTCCCTGCTGGGAATAAAGGTGCAGCATGACGCAGGTCAACTTAAACTGGAATTATTGCCGGATGAAGCAGGAATAATGATACCCGTGTTGAATCACTAAGAATAAACTGTAATAAAGTCTATGCGTAACCCGCGGGCCAGCTTTCTGCCGGCAAAGGGGGTGTAAAGAAAATGGGTCAACGTCTCTGTCCTTGCGGGAGCGGTAAATTGTATCGCAACTGCTGCGCTGGAAGCGATAAGGTAGTTTTCCTGGAACAGTACAGGTGGCGGCGTATCGGCCATGAGCTGCGCCGCAAGCTGGGGGAATTTGCCGACAGCCAGGATTTTGCCCGGGAGGCGCTTAAAGCTCAGGAACTATATCTGAGCTGCCTGGATCCCGAACTGGTTGACCGGGATGATGAATTCACCATGGAAAGGTGTTTTGAGTGGTTTATCTTTGATTACATTCTCCCCAGCGGGTTAACCATCATTGAAACCTTCCGGCAGAACCCCGAACTTTCGGAGAGGGAACAAATCCTGCTAGAGCACTGGGCCGCGGCGAGAATTTCCCTTTTTGAGGTGTTGCAGGTTATACCCGGGAAAGGAGTCGTGCTGCGGGATCTCCTGCAGAAGAAAGAGTTCAGGGTGCATGACGTAAATGCAACGGTGGAACTCCAGCCAGGGGCCATCCTGCTGATGCGGCTGCTGAAGGTAGGGGATGAATACGAGTTCTCCACCAGCGGGCTCGCTTTGCCGGGTTTTTGTAAAGATATCCTGCTCAAGAAGCTGCGCCGGGATCTGAGATCTTACGCCCGGAAGCGGAAAGCAACTGTCAAAGAGGTTCTCAATGACTACCTGAAGGAGCACTCCCATCTCATTAACAGCATGGTGGTGGAAATGGGCTTTAACTATGCCCTGTCCTGCCTGGTTGAGGATGGAGGTGACGAGACCGGCGGCGACTTCCTGGACAGGATTTCGGCCCGGATTGCCCAGCAGATCACCGAGGCCATCCTGGACGAATATTACGACCGCTGGATCGATAAACCCGTTCCCGCCCTGGGCGGTAAAACTCCCCGTGAGGCCTGCCTCACTGCCGAGGGCAGGGCCAGGCTGGAAGAAATGTTCCATGAGCTGGAACTGGTGGAAACCCGGCGGGAATTAAACGGGGAGCCCTCATACGATCTCCAGAAAGTACGCCGCAAGCTGGGCCTTCTGCCGTCCGGTCCCGGTACCGGTGACGGAGAGGAACCGGCGGGGGAGCATTTTAAAACTCCCGAAGACTACCAGTGGCCGGCGGTAACCCATGCCAATGTGGCCAGGGGGGTTGTGGAAGACCTCCGGGAGAGGGGTTACGATCCGGGCCAGGTGCAGGGGGCCCTGCACCTGTGGCATGACTACTGTTCCAGGGTACGGCCCACGTTCCGCAAGCCCGAGCTGTGGGTGGCCACGGTGGTATATGCCATGTCCCGCCTGGAGTGCGATCACCGGATCAGCCAGCACGAGCTGGCCAGGCAGTACGGCGTGGCGGCCTCGAGTATTTCGGCCAATTTCCGGGCCATGTGCCGGGCGCTGGACCTGGTGGCCTACGACAGCCGGTATTCCACCCGCAGGTCGCCGCTTACCGGCTTAAAAGAAACAGATCCGCTTCTGGCTCATATCCTGGATAATCTCAAGCTTTAACTCCTGGAGGAGCAAATTACAGGGGCAAGAAAGGGCGGGTTTGGTTTCCCGCCCTTTTTTCAGGTGGAGGGATATCGGGGTTGGATTACCTTTTTTCTTTGCTGGAGGTTATCGTTGAATGGACGGTTGATTTTATTTCCAGGCTGGGTTACTGGGGAATCGCCATCGGCATGGCCATTGAAAGCGCCAACGTACCCCTTCCCAGTGAGGTCATTCTCCCCTTTGGCGGCTACCTGGTATCCACGGGCAGGCTGGATTTCTTCTGGGCGGCAATGGCCGGCACCATTGGCGGCACGGTGGGATCGATCATTTCGTACCTTATGGGTTACTGGGGAGGGCGCCCCTTTTTAATACGTTACGGGAGGTACTTCGGCATCTCCCTGCGGCATCTAGAGCTGGCGGAGATGTGGTTTCAGCGTTACGGTGAAGCCACGGTTTTCTTCACCCGGCTGATGCCGGTGGTGCGCACCTTTATTTCCCTGCCGGCGGGAATTTCCGGCATGAACTTCCCCCGTTTCGTCATCTACACCTTTTTGGGTTCCCTGCCATGGAGCTTTTTCCTCACCTATCTGGGTATGAAAATGGGCCAGCACTGGCAGGACCTGAAATACTGGTTCCACCGCCTGGACGTGGTGGTGCTCCTGGCCCTGGTTGCCCTGGCGGTCTACCTGTGGTGGCGCAAGCGGAGGAAGACAATCTATTAATGATTTTTTAAATTGCTAACGATACTTCCTTAAACCAGCCACCGGCGGGCTGGTTTTTTTTGCTTTCATAAAGCGGCCGGCTGCCGTGACAGAATAAGGGGGGGAAAAAGAAGGGAAGGGATTGCCGTGCGCCATTTCCTGCTCATTCTGTGCCCGGTACTGCTGTTGGGCCTGCTTTTTCTCCCCGCTTTTCCCGCGCCGGCGGGGGCCGCTCAACCTTCCGTGACGGCGGACGCGGCCGTGCTCATGGATGCCGGTACCGGCCGGATTTTCTACGATAAAAACGGCCTGCAGAGGCTTGAACCGGCCAGCCTGACCAAAATAATGACGGCCATTATTGCCCTGGAATACGGCCGGCTGGGAGATGTGGTGACCGTGAGCAGCAATGCTGCGGCCGTGGGCATGGGTTCGATACTGGACCTGCGGGCCGGTGAAAAGATAACCCTGGAAAACCTGCTTAAGGCAGCCCTGATCATGTCGGCCAATGACAGCACGGTGGCCATTGCCGAGCATGTGGCCGGCTCCGAAGAGGGATTTGTAAGGATGATGAATGCCAAGGCGCTGGTCCTGGGAGCTGTTCATACCCGCTTTGCCAATACCAACGGCTATCACGACCCGCAGCATTACACCTGCGCCCGCGACCTGGCGGTAATAACGCGTTACGCCCTGCAGAACCCCGTGTTCAACCGGATTGTGTGTACCAGGGAAACCACCATCACTTTTTGCAACTCCGGGCGCAGGGAAACCATATATAACACCAACCGCCTCCTGCGGGAAGGCAGATACCCGGGCATTGACGGGGTTAAAACCGGTTCTACCCCCCGGGCGGGCAACTGCCTGATTGCCTCGGTCACCCGGGGCGGGCGCCGGTTGATTGCCGTAGTCCTGCACAGCGACAACCGCTACCGGGATGCGGCGGCCCTTCTGGACTACGGCTTCAGCGAAGTTTTGCGGGTGACCCTGGGCCGCAGGGGAGAAGAGGTGGCCCGGCCGGCAGTGGCCGGCAGGCTGGCCGATAAGGTTCCCGCCATTCTGGCCGCGCCGGTGGAGGTCGAGCTCACCCGGGATCAGCTTTCCCGGGTGAGCAGGGAAATTAAACTGGTACCCGGGCTCACCGCTCCCATCCGGACCGGGCAGAAAGTGGGCGAAGTGATCTACCGCCTGGAGGAAGTGGAGCTGGGCCGGGCTGCCCTGGTGGCCGGCCGGGATGTGCCGAAAAAAACCTTTTTCCGGCGCTGGTGGAAGGCGGCGGCCCTGCCGGGGGCCCAATTCCCGGCCCCTGCAAATCACCCCTTGACATCCTCGCCGGTTTGGGCCATAATATAGATGTTATCACGTGAGGGCGGGTAGTTCAGTGGGAGAACGTCTGCTTGACGCGCAGAAGGTCGTAGGTTCAATTCCTACCCCGCCCACCAGTAAAATCAAGTGTAGTCGGCCCATCATTCGCCTTCCTGAACGGAAGGTTTTTCTTTTGCCTTCAGGAAGGCCGCCCGGGGCCTGACCTCAGGACAGGACAAAATTTACGACAGGAAAGCAACTTTTTCGTTTCAGAGAAGGATCCTGCGCCGGGAAGTAGAAAGAAAATCCAAAAATACCGATGGTACGAAACCGTCTCACAGATAGGCTTTAGAAGAACCGGCTATTAGATAGGCAAAACTGCCGTACGGCAAACAGGAGTTCTCGGGCAGGTGTTGTAAGCAGGATATTTCGTCAATTTCGTGGAAAGGGGAAGCTGATGCAGCTCTACGGAGAACTAAAATATTTACAAAAACTTCAAGAAACCATGAGCCGGGCGTTGGGTCTGTCGGCTATGATTGCCTACCCGGACGGGCGCCCGCTCACGGAAATTACCAACCTGTGCCCGTTCTGTGCTCTGATAAACGCGAACCCGGAAGGAAAGGCCAGGTGCGCGGCTTCGCGGGCGGCCTCGGTCAGAGCCGCCGCGAGCGCAGGGAAGGCGGTTACCCACACCTGCCATGCCGGGCTGGTGCACCTGGCAACGCCTTTAAATGTGGCGGGGGAGCTGGCGGCAGTGCTGGTGGGCGGCAGTGTGGCGCTGCAGGAGCCTGCAAAAGAAGCAGTGCTGCAACTGGCCCGGGAAACGGGCATTGGCCACGAAGAGCTTCTGGCGGCGGCCATAAAGGTACCCGTCTGGAGTGAAGAGCGGCTCTCGGCTGCCACGGGGATGATGCAGGCAGTGGCGGAGACCGTAGCCCGGCTCCTGTACACCGGGCAGGAACTCCAGAAGAAGGTGAACGAACTTACAGCCCTTTTTGAGTTCAGTAAAACTGTTTCCAGCAGCCTGGAGGTGGCCGAAGCAGCCCGGCAGGGGCTGGAGGCGGTGCTGAGGCTGACCGGGGCCGCCGGCGGCTCGGTGCTTATGCTGGACGAGGCGGAGCCAGGGGCGGCAACCGCCGAAGTGGCGGCCGCCCTGGAGCCGGACAACGGGCCGGGGATTATTCCCGCAGGGGAAATAATAGCCGCAGTCGGGCGGGAAGCTGCCGCTGCGCACTTTGACGATGAAAAAAACGCAGCCGAAGGAAAGCGGCCGGCAGTGGCGGTACCTCTTACAGTCGGAGGCAGGGTGACGGGGGTGCTCACCCTGGCGGGCAGGCCGGGAGGGCAGCGCTTCACCGGGGAGGAAACTGTTTTCCTGACCACCCTGGGCACCGCTCTGGGCCTGGCGCTGGAGAACGCCCGGCTTTTCCGGAGGGTTCAGGAAAGGGCGGCCATGCTGGAACGGCTGCTCGAGGTAGGACAGGTGGTGTCGGGCAGTTTCGATGCAGACCGGATCATTGAAGCCGCTCTGGGTGGCGTGCGGGATGTGCTGGGCGCCCGGTGGTGTGTGCTGCGGCTGCTTGACGAGAAAACCGGCGACCTGGTGCTCAGGGGTAATGTGGGCATGAGCCCGGGGTTGCAGGCGGAGACGGGCCGTATCCGGCCGGACGGCAATTTGCTGGGCGAGGTGCTCCAAAAGGGGGAACCTGTGGTCGTGGAGGACCTGGCCGATACCGTGACGGGCGCGCGCCTCCCCTACTCCGTGCCCGAGGTGCGGGCGCTGGTTGTCGTGCCGGTGAAAACGGGTGGAAAGATCCTGGGCACTTTAAAGATCTATTCTCCCGTGCCGCGGCGCTGGTCGGAAGAGGAAGTCGAATATCTGGTCATCATTGCCTCTCAACTGGGCCTGGCGCTGGAAAACGCCCGCCTGTATTCCTCGCTGCGGAAATATTACCTGAATGTCGTGCAGGCACTGGCGGCTGCCCTGGAGGCCAGGGACACTTACACCAGGGGTCACTCCTTGAGGGTTGCAAAGCTGGCGCGTTTGTGTGCCCGCTTCCTGGGACTCGGTGCCGGAGAGCAGGAGCAGGTGTACATGGCCGGGCTCCTGCACGACATCGGCAAAATTGGCGTCCGCGAGAACATTCTTCTCAAGCCGGGCCCCCTCACTCCGGAAGAAAGGAAAGAAATGCAGGGTCACCCCGAGGTGGGGGCCAGGATTCTGGAACCGGCCGGGTTCCCCGGCGGGGTTACGGCAGCCGTGCGGCACCACCACGAAGACTACGGCGGCGGGGGTTACCCGGACGGGCTTTCAGGAGAAGAAATTCCGCTCCTGGCGCGCATAATCCGCGTGGCCGACGCATACGACGCCATGACCTCCGCCAGGCCCTACAGGAAAGCACTTACCCCGGACCAGGCGTTCAATGAACTGAAGCGGTGCGCGGGCAGCCAGTTTGACCCGCGGGTAGTGGAGGCTTTCCTGCGAATACCCCGGAGTGAGATGGAAGATATTGGGGGGGGGGGGGGGGTAGGAACACTCCTGTCTCTCCTTGGAGAAATTCTCTTTTTATTCAAGCAGGTGCGGTGACGGCCAGGTTCAGAACAAAAACTTCTTAAGGGAAAATGTCACCGTTTTCTTCCTGCAGCATTTTAAGGAAAATTTCCACCAGGTGAGGGTCGAACCGGGTTCCTGCCCCTTGCTTGAGTTCTGTCATCACTTCCTCGGCGGACATGACTTTTTTGCCGGGCCGCACGGCGGTTATGGTCTCGTAGGCGTCGGCTATGGCAAGAATGCGGCTTAAGAGATGGATTTCTTCCCCCTTTAAACCCTGCGGGTACCCCTGCCCGTCCCACCACTCGTGGTGTTGCAGGATTAGCTCGGCCACCTGGGTAAGCCCGGGCGAGCACCTTGCAATCCGGTATCCTGCTTCGCAGTGGCGTTTCATTTCTTCCTCTTCCTCTTTTGTCAGGGGTTCATTTTTTTGCAGGATGTGTTCCGGAAGGTTCACCTTTCCAATATCGTGTACCTCGGCCAGCAGGAGCAGGTTGTCCATCTCCTCCGTGGAAAGGCCTGCTGCCTTCCCCAGGCGCAACGCTATTTCCTTAACCCGCCTGGCATGCCTTTCGATGTGGGGGTAATTCCTGAAAAGCGCTGCCAGGAGGGAACGGCCGATATCGTACCTCTCTGCAGCACAGCGCTGTAACTTGTCACGGTACATTTCATCGTCTGCCTGCTTGTAAGCGTCGTAAACGGACCTGCGGGGGTTCTCCGTGACACCCACCCCGGCGGAAATGCTGAGCGGTATGACAGTGTGACCCCTGTTGAACTTCTCCCGGGTTTCCATTAAAATCGAGCAGGCTTTTTGTGCAGCTTCCCTATCTCTTGCCGGCAGGATGACGGCGAACTCGTCGCCGCCTACCCGGAAGGCTTCTTCTCCGGGGAACACTTCGCGGATCAGGGCGGCAGCCTTTTG
>NZ_JMLG01000031.1:0-20921 GCF_000686645.1 Desulfofundulus thermocisternus DSM 10259 | reverse complement strand
TTTGCAGGATGGGCGCCTGGAACTGGATAACAACCGGAGTGAGCGGTCGATCAAACCCTTTGTCATTGGCCGCAAGAACTGGTTGTTTGCCAATACTCCGCGGGGTGCACGGGCCAGCGCTATTACTTACAGCATCATAGAAACGGCAAAGGAGAATGGGTTGAATCCTTTCCAGTACCTCAGCTATCTTTTTGAAAAACTTCCCAACCTGAACCCTAAAGACAGTAACGCCCTGGATCAGTTACTCCCCTGGTCCGATTCGCTGCCCCCTGTCTGCAGGGCTAATAAATAAGCCAGATTATGTCCCCACCTGATTGCAAGGTGGGGTTTATTTTACGCTTACGTCAAAACGGCTGAAAAAGGGGGTGGACTGGAGCAATGTTTTGGTGAAGGAGATGAAGTGCCGGCGGAAGTCCAGTGAAATGTTGATTACGCCTGTATCCTCCCGGGGAAACATGCTGATCTTTACCCGCACAACCGTGGTTCACTTCCTTCCGTTCTCGGATTTTAAAAGCTAACTCCAATTTTATCAGACTGTGGCACTTTTGCACACTTGTTCCAAAGCTATTTCTTCTACAAGAGGAAACAAAATCCTGTGAGGAAAAACAAAATAATTTACGGCTTAAACAAAAAATGCCGCTTCAAACGGCATTCATAAAAGAGTAAAGTACAGGACAGGTTAGTCGTCCTTCTATTTACCGTTATCTGGCACAGCTAAAATTGAAATACTGTCGCCGGCCAACGAACCGGGAGCTAAAGCTATGAGAATCAGCTTCCCTTCTGCTCGTTCCGGGCGTTCATTTTTTCCCTGAACCAGCGGTGAATATCGTCCAGGGCCGGGGGAGCCACATAAAATACATGGATACTGGCCGGGAACTGGACGCCGTGGTCCTCCCGGATAAAAAGCAACCCTGCTTCTTTTTCACCCAGAGTCTCGTCAATCCGGCGGGAAATATGGGCAAATCTTTTTTCGCTGGCCTCCCGGTAAAATTTACTTATGATATCAAAAGTTTTCTGGCTCATAACTACGGACAGGCAGTTGCCCCAATCCATGCTTTCGGTAAAAAGTTCCATGTCCTCGGTAGCTTCCAGGGAAGCTCCCCGGTCGCACCTCTCTTTAATTATCCTGTAGCTCTTTTCGTGGAACTTCTCCAGAATATTCAATCCTGTTTCTCCGCTTACGGCGAGGGATTCGTGGTAAATTTTCTTAACCGGCCCCATTTTCCGTTCCAGCGCGGCTAACTGCCGGTCAACCTGCTCCCAGTATGTGTTGATTTTAACGTTAAGATCTTCGGGCACCTCTCTGGGGGTGTAAATTAAAGGCACCAGGTAAATCTTCCTACCCTCCTGGAAACTGCTGACGGAAGGTTTTTCAATTTTGCCGAGCACTTCAGGCATAATATTACCTCCCCTGGGAAAAGCCTGTCCTTTTTGAATATAGCATATTCCCCGTAACTTTGGCCAGCCAGCAGGAAAAGGAACAATTCTCTTTATCCAGTAATTAAATTAAGTATCCGGAGTGAAAGCATTCTGAATTTGCAAATTATGCCCCTTAAAATTGCGCTTCATCAAGCAGGAAGTGGGGATGGGCCGGCGAAAAAGTGACCATAGTTTTCTCTTGCCGGTTCTTTGGAGGTAAGTTGCATGCTGGCCATTGTGAAAAGTACGGCTCTTTTTGGTTTAACGGGACAGGTAGTGCAGGTGGAGGTTGATGTGAGCAACGGGCTGCCTTCCTTTGATCTGGTGGGGTTGCCCGACATGGCCTGCCGGGAATCCCGGGACCGGGTGCGCGCAGCCATGAAGAATTCCGGTTTCGAGTTTCCGGCGCGGCGCATAACGGTAAATCTTGCTCCGGCCGATCTGCGCAAGGAAGGACCTCTCTATGATCTGCCCATTGCCGTGGGCATTCTGGTAGCCACCGGGCAGCTGGAACAATCCGCAGTTGACCGGTATGTATTTCTGGGGGAATTATCCTTAAACGGCCAGGTGCGGGGAGTGGCCGGCGTTCTGCCCAATGTGCTGGCTGCCCGGGAGCAGGATTTGCGGGCAGTGGTAGTGCCCCGGGACAATGCCGCCGAAGCCGCTCTGGCCAGGGAAGTGGAGGTTTATCCTGTAGAGAGCCTGGGGCAGTTGACCCGTTTTTTACGCGGGGAAGAACAAATTTCCCCCTACGAGGTGGACCCGCTGCTTTTGTTAAACCGCGGTGGAAATGGAGCCGATATGGCCGATGTGCGCGGGCAGGCTGCGGTGCGTCGGGCACTGGAGGTGGCCGCTGCCGGGGGACATAATTTGCTCATGATCGGCCCTCCCGGTTCGGGTAAAACCATGCTGGCCAGGAGACTGCCCGGCATTTTACCCGACCTTACTTTTGAGGAGGCACTGGAAATCACCAAAATATACAGCCTGGCCGGTTTACTGAAGCCCGGAGAACCCCTGGTAACGCAGCGACCCTTTCGTTCCCCCCACCATAGTGCCTCCGCGGTGGGCCTGATTGGCGGCGGCCGCCATCCGCGTCCCGGGGAGATCAGCCTTGCCCATCACGGCGTCCTTTTCCTGGATGAACTGCCGGAATTTCACCGGGATGTGCTGGAGGCCCTGCGGCAGCCCCTGGAAGACGGAGTGGTAACCATCTCCAGAGTTAGCGGGGCAGTGACCTATCCCGCCAGTCTGATGCTTGTTGCCGCTGCCAATCCCTGCCCCTGCGGTTTTCTTGGTGATCCGGCCCGGGAATGTACCTGCACTCCCTACCAGGTGCAGCGATACCTGGGGCGCATCTCCGGCCCTCTGCTGGACCGCATCGACATCCACCTGGAAGTTCCCCGGGTGGATTATGAAGACCTGGCCGGCCGGGAGCCGGGTGAGCCATCTTCGGAAATCAAAAAGCGGGTGGAAAGGGCGCGGAACATACAGCGCCAGCGCTTTGGTCCTGGCGGGACTTCCTGCAACGCCCGGATGACCCCGGCCCAGGTCCGCCGTTTTTGTTCCCTTTCCAGGGAAGCCAGGTCTCTGCTGGCATCTGTTTTCCGCCGGTTGAACTTGAGCGCCCGTTCCCATGACCGGGTGCTCAAAGTGGCCCGCACAATTGCCGATCTTGACGGGAGCGACGTCATTGACGCCGCCCACCTGGCCGAGGCGGTGCAATACCGCAGCCTGGAGGCCAGGTACTGGCCAGGTTAGAAAATGATTGCCTGCGGTTAATTCCTGGGATAAGATTATGCTGGAGCAAATTGTTAATTTATTGGAGGTGTTGGATAATGGAATGCCACGTGCAAAAAAATAAAAATCAATGCACCTGCACCTATGAACCATGTTCCCGGAAAGGAAAGTGCTGTGAGTGTATTGCTTATCACCGCAAGCACAACGAGCTGCCCGGCTGCCTGTTCCCGCCGGAAGTGGAAAAGACGTATGATCGCTCCATTTCTCGCTTTATCAGTTGTTACCGCTCCAGTTAAGGAGCTCATGTGCCTGCTCTCGTTCCCATACACCCATTTCCCGGGCTGATCCAGGCGGCCGCGAAGAGCGGGCACGTATAACCGTGTCTTTTCTGTGCCTTTTTACGGCAGGAAGCAGGGGCACCCCGTGGTTTGAAGTTAAAGCTTTGAACGAAGAACGTTTTCAGAGGGGGTGTGCTGGGTTTGGTACGCAAGCACGTTTTTATCAGCGGTAAGGTACAGGGAGTGTACTTCCGTGTCTATACCCGGGACACGGCCCAAAAACTCGGTCTGACCGGTTGGGTGCGCAATTTAAGGGATGGACGGGTGGAAGCGGTTTTTGAGGGTGATGAGGCGGCGGTAGAGCAGATGCTTGGCTGGTGCCGGGAAGGCTCACCTTCCTCCCGGGTGGAAAACGTAGAGGTCATTGATGAACCATACCGGGGGGAATTTAAGGATTTTACCATTGCTCCCACGGTATAGCCTGCAAGGACCCCCTGTTCACAGCATGGGGGTATTTTTTTAACATTTTTTTAAAATCCAAAAGGAATCCATCATATTATCGCGAAATAACAATATATATTGGGTTTATCCATAACGGGTTTAACCGGGATTGTTAAAGGGGGAATGATCATGGAAAAAGGGAGAAAAAAAATATTAATTATTGGCGGCGTGGCAGCAGGTCCGAAGGCGGCCGCCCGGGCCAGGCGCTGTGACCCCGATGCGGAAATAACCATTGTGGAAGAAGGCAGTTTTTTGTCCTATGCCGGTTGCGGGATGCCTTTTTATATCGGAGGTACGGTGGAAAGGCATGAAGAGCTTATGGCCACACCGGTGGGGGTGATCCGGGACGCGGCTTTCTTCCGCAGCGTGAAAGATATCAAAGTGCTCACCGGCACCAGGGCGGAAGCCATCGACCGGAAAAATAAAACCGTACGGGTAACCAATCTGGCAACCGGGGAAACCAGCGCTCTTCCCTACGATAAGCTGGTTCTGGCCACCGGCAGCCGGCCGGTTCGGCTGCCCGTTCCGGGGGCAGACCTGGCGGGAGTGTACACGCTGGGGAATCTGGAGGAAGCGCAGGCCATCCGCCGGGCTGTTGAACAGGGTGCCCGCAGGGTAGTTATCATTGGCGGCGGCTTAATAGGGCTGGAACTGGCCGATACTCTGGGGACAAAGGCCGAAATCGCCATTTTTGAAATGATGGACCATGTTTTATCATCCCTTTTGGACCCTGAACTCTCCATTCTTGTGGAAAAGGTCCTGCGCGGCAAAGGTGTGCAGTTGTTCCTGGGGAACAGGGTGGAACGCATTGAGGGAAATGAACAGGGTGCCGTTGCACGGGTTGTAACCACGGCCGGTTCCTTCCCCGCAGATCTGGTGGTTATTGCCGCCGGGGTAAAGCCGCGGGTGGAACTGGCTAAAGAAGCCGGGCTTGAGCTCGGGGAGACGGGAGCCATAAAAGTTAATGCGTACCTGCAGACGTCTGATCCGGATATCTATGCCGGCGGGGACTGTGTGGAAAATGTACATCTCATTTCAGGCCGGCCGGTATATACTCCCATGGGCTCTGTGGCCAACCGCCACGGCCGGGTTATTGGTGATAATGTTACCGGTGGCCGGCAATCCTTCCCCGGGGTACTGGGAACGGCCATACTTAAAGTTTTTGAGATGATTATCGGCCGCACAGGTCTTACCGAAAGCGAAGCCCGCCGCCTGGGCTACCATGTGGAGTCCTTTATCTGCTCTGCTCCCGACCGGGCCCATTTTTACCCGGGAAGCAAGCCCATAATCATCAAGCTGGTTGCTGATTCTTCCACCCGTAAGCTTCTGGGTGCCCAGATCCTGGGTCCGGGGGACGTTAACAAGCGGCTGGATGTAATGGTGGCGGCGTTGAGCATGGGGGTTACGGTGGATCAGCTGGCTGCTTTTGATCTGGCCTACGCACCTCCCTTTTCCACCGCCCTCGACCCCATTACCCATGCGGCCAACTGCCTGCGTAACAAGATTGACGGGCGGGCCAGGTCCATCAATCCCCTGGAATTGAAAAAACGTTTATCCGCAGGGGAAGAGCTCATTCTCCTGGATGTCCGTACGCCGGCCGAGTTTAACGAAGTGCGGCTGCCCGGTTCCAATGTGGTATTCATACCCCTGGGCAAGTTGCGGGAACGGGCCGCGGAGTTACCCAGAGATCGGGAGATCGTTACCTTCTGCAAGCTGAGCCTGCGGGGCTGGGAGGCCCAGACCATCCTGGAAAGCCTGGGCTTTACAAACGTGAGCTTCTTCGAAGGGGGAATTGTTGCCTGGCCTTTCGAACTTGAAACCGGACCGCGCCAGAAATAATCCTGAAAAAATAAACAGGGATGTGCCCTGTTTTACCCGTCGCTCCCAGGAGCCTGTCAACAATACGGGGTGCCCGCTTTTCCAGCGGGTACTTTTTTTGTGCCGTTTTGCGGGCAGCGGGCACCCTTGATCTTTTCGTTGCCAGTGCCGCAGGTATTCATTTATAATCTACTTGAGGTAGAAATTATGCAGAAAATGGTAAAAGAAAAGGTATGGCACTTAAAAGAAGGGAACCCGGTTCTGCAGCACATCATTTCCCGGGAACTGGGGATTTCACCTCTACTTGCCCGCCTGCTGGTCAACCGGGGAGTGCTGACGGCTGAGGATGCCCGGTTTTTTCTTCAGGGCAATATCAACCAGATGGGAAATCCTTACCTTTTGCCGGACATGCACCGGGCAGTGGAATTAATTCTTACGGCTATAGAGAAACGGAAGAATATTCTGGTTTACGGGGATTACGATGCTGACGGTGTTACAGCTACCGCCCTTATGGTTCAGGTATTAAGGCGGCTGGGTGCCCGGGTGGATTATTACATACCCCATCGCCTGGTTGAAGGTTATGGTTTGCATGAAGAGGCTGTGCACTGGGCACGGCAGTCCGGGGTAGACCTCCTCATTACCGTTGATTGCGGGATCAGCGCTAAAAAAGAAGTGGAGGCGGCTCTTGGGGCCGGCGGGCCGGAAATTATCATTACCGATCACCATCAGGTTCCGGAAGAAATACCCCCGGCAGCGGCGGTAATTAACCCGCTGCGGAAGGAATCGCTTTATCCGTTCAGAGATCTGGCCGGGGTTGGCGTAGCCCTTAAGCTGGCCCAGGCCCTTTTGGAGGCAGCGGGGGAGGGTGAAACCGCCTGGCATGATTACCTGGACCTGGCCTGTGTAGGTACGGTAGCGGATATTGTTCCTCTCCTGGGGGAGAACCGCCTTCTGGTAAAGTACGGGTTGCCAAAGCTGGCCGCTACCAGTAATCCGGGGTTTCAGGCCCTGATGCAGGCCAGCGGGGTGAAGGCGGAAAAAATAGGGGTGCGAGAGGTTGGTTTTGCCCTGGCCCCGCGCCTCAATGCTGCCGGTCGTATGGGTAATTCCCGGGTGGCTGTTGAACTGCTGCTCAGCCGTGATCCCGCAGAGGCAGAAAAGCTGGCCGCACAGCTTGATCGGGAGAACAGGGAACGTCAGCAGGTGGAGTCCCGGGTTCTGGCGGAAGCCCTGGGGATGCTGGATGCCCTGGGGCGCGACCGGGATCCGGTGGTGGTGCTGGCATCTCCCGGGTGGCATCCGGGGGTCATAGGTATTGTGGCCTCCAGGCTGGTAGATATGCTGTACCGGCCGGTGCTGCTGGTGTCCCTGGATGAAGGTCTGGGAAAAGGTTCGGGCCGCAGCATTCCCGGTTTTCACCTGTACCGGGCGCTATCCCATTGCCGTGAACACCTGCTCTCCTTCGGGGGACATGAAGGAGCAGCCGGTTTTACCCTGCCTGCCGACCGGGTGGATGGCCTGCGCCAGGCCCTCAATGATTATGCCGCCGTTGCCCTCTCACCGGACCTGTTGCAGCCCAGGCTGGAAATAGATGCCCTGGTTTCCCTGGAAGACATGACCTGTGAGCTGGTAACTGAACTGGACGGCCTTGGTCCTCACGGCCACGGTAACCCCGAGCCGTTGCTGGCCTGCTCTGGAGCGGCGGTGATAAATTGCCGGGAAGTCGGGCGGGACGGGCGTCACTTAAAACTGCTGCTGCAGGAGAAAGGGGTGGTCCGGGACGGTATTGGATTTGATCTCGCGGGCCACCTGGAAAATCTTTCGCCCGGGGAAGCAGTAGAACTGGCCTTTGTGCCTTCCCTGGATCGCTGGAACGGCGATGTGCGAGTGCAGCTGGAGATTAAGGATTTGCGCCGCAATGGCAGGTGGGAGGGGGTACAAAAACCTGGCCTTGCTCCGGATCAGGCTGGGGAGGATAATTTAATTAATCAATTAACCGGTACCTTAAAAACAATTTATAAAAAACCTTCCTTCTTCTGGCCGGAATTTATCCAGCGGATACTGGCGGTAAGTGAGCAGGAAGGACCTGCTTGCTTAAAACAAATTCCCGGGAGCCCGGGCTTTCAGCAGCCTTTTCTCCAGGTGGCCTGTCACGCGGAGGAGCCGGCGCGCAGCCTGCAGCTCCCTTTAGAGCTACCTTTTCAGGTAAAAGATTTGCGGGAGCAACCCTCCCGGCCGTCCCGGCTGGCCAGGCTGGCCGATGTACGGCAGCGTCTGCTGGTGGTTGTATCTTCAGCTCACCGGGCTGTGGAACTGGCAATGTTTTTGCGCCGGGCTTGCTACCGTTCCGGAAGGCGGGTGGCTTTCTGCCATCCCTGGCTAAGCAGCCAGCAGCGGGAAAAGCTGTGCCAGCTTTTTGCCGGGGGAGAGATCAATGTTTTGCTGACCACACCGGTTCTGGCCCTGGACCTGGCCGGTAGTGGTGCCGAAAACCTGGTAATTTATAACCTGCCCTACCACCGTGAGGAATGGGAAATCCTGCTGGCTGTTGCCCTGGTGGAAAAAATCCGGTCTCTCTGGTTGCTTTTCGGCAAAGAAGACATGCGGGAGGCCTGTTTTTACCTGGCGGCCCTGGCGCCGGATAGGGATCCCCTGGCCAGGCTGTATTCTATTTTGTCCCAAACCAGCAGTGGGAGCAACGCCCTTGCGCGTGGCCGGCGGGAGGTGGACTCAGAGGATAACTTTTCCCGCTGGCTGGCCGGTCTTTTGCGCCGCAATGGCTGCCCCTGGGCTCAGGATTTTACGGTAGCCCTGGGTTTAAAGGTTTTCTTTGAGCTGGGACTGGTAAAGTGGCGGTCTGAAAAGAGCGGGTGGCCGGTTATTATGTGCCCTGCTGGGGGGCGAAAACTGTCTTTAAGTGCATCCCCCACGTACTGCCGGTTGCACCAGCTTAAAAAAGAGGCCCTGAGCTGGCAGGAGTATGTTTTAAAAGCCCCGTTACGGGATATTATTACCGGTTGTCAACCTCAAAGGGTAATTGCCAGGTTTTGATCCGGGTTTTTGACGTTTTTCAGTCATGTAATCATGCCGGGTAGATCCACACGGGCTCTTTAATGCAGTATAATTATATTAAGGAACAGTTTTTGCTTGTACTTCAAGGGAAGTGACCTCTATGCTTCAGGGCCTGGTACACAGGGTAATTTTATATCATCCGGAGGCAGACGTATCTTTGTTGAGCAGGGCTTACCGCTTCGCGGAGGAGGCCCACCGCAACCAGAAGCGCTTTTCGGGGGAACCTTTTATTACCCACCCCGTAGCGGTGGCCAATATCCTGGCCAACCTGCAGATGGATCTGCAAACCCTGGTGGCCGGGTTGCTACATGATGTGGTGGAAGATACCGGTGTCACCCTGGAGGAAATCAAAGCTACCTTTGGAGATGAGGTAGCCCTGCTGGTAGACGGGGTAACCAAATTAAACCGCCTGGAGTACCGGTCCAAGGAGGAGCATCAGGCGGAAAGCCTGCGCAAAATGTTTTTAGCCATGGCCCAGGATATCAGGGTAATCCTGATTAAACTGGCCGACAGGCTGCATAACCTGCGCACACTTAAGTATCACAACGAAACAAAACAAAAGGAAATAGCCAGGGAAACCCTGGAGATTTACGCACCCCTGGCCCACCGCCTGGGTATATATCACCTGAAATGGGAACTGGAAGACCTGTCTTTTCGTTACCTGGAGCCGGAGAAATACTACGAGCTGGCCGAGCGGGTATCCCGGACCAGACGGAAGAGGGAGGAATATATCCAGGCGGCCATTCAGATTTTACGGCGCAAGCTGGCAGAAACAGGTATTTTTGCCGATATCCAGGGGCGCCCCAAACACCTGTACAGCATTTATAATAAAATGACCAAGCAAAATAAGGACCTCAGTGAGATTTACGATGTAATGGCCGTGCGGGTGGTTGTGGATTCGATCCGCGACTGTTATGCCGTCCTGGGTACGGTGCATACCCTGTGGAAACCCATACCCGGGCGTTTTAAAGATTACATTGCCATGCCCAAGTCAAATATGTACCAGTCCCTTCATACCACTGTTATCGGCCCGCAGGGCGAACCCCTGGAAATCCAGATCCGTACGTGGGAGATGCACCGTACGGCAGAGTACGGTATTGCCGCCCACTGGCGGTACAAGGAAGGTGGCAAAACGGACCGGGATCTGGATCAGAAACTGGCCTGGCTGCGGCAAATACTGGAGTGGCAGCGTGAGTTACGGGATGCCAGGGAGTTTATGGAAAGCCTGAAAATTGACCTCTTCTCCGACTCGGTGTTTGTTTTCACTCCCAAGGGAGATGTTCTGGAACTCCCTGCAGGATCAGTGCCCATAGATTTTGCTTACCGGGTACACACCGAGGTGGGACACCGCTGTGTAGGTGCCAGGGTTAACGGGCGCCTGGTGCCCCTTGACTACCAGCTGAAGAATGGCGATATAGTAGAGATTATCACGTCCAAAAACGCGGTGGGGCCCAGCCGGGACTGGCTGAACCTGGTAAAGACTTCCCAGGCCAAAAACCGCATACGCCAGTGGTTCAAGAGAGAACAGCGGGAGGAAAACATCAGCAGGGGGCGGGAGGCCCTGGAGCGGGAGGCCCGCAAGCATGGCGTGGATGTGGAACTGTTAAAAGGGGAGAAGATTCTCCAGTTTGGCCGGCGTTTCAACCTGACCACGGTGGAGGATGTTTATGCCGCCATAGGCGACGGGACCATTACCGCCCAGGCAGTAATCAACCGTATCAGGGAAGAAGCCAGGGCGCCTAAAGCTCCGTCTGAAGACGTCCAGCCCGGCAGGGTGAAAACTCCCTCCCAGAATGCGGAATCCGCTCCCGGAATCAAGGTTAAAGGGATGAGCAACCTTCTCATCCGCCTGGCTCATTGCTGTAACCCCATACCCGGGGATCCCATTATTGGCTATATTACCCGGGGCAGGGGGGTATCCATCCACCGGGTGGACTGCCGCAACGTGGCTTTATTCCAGCGGGGGGAAAGCAACCGCCTGGTGGAAGTATCGTGGGATGGTAATTTCCAGTCACCCTTCCTGGTTAAACTGGAAGTATCCGGAATGGACCGCGCAGGGCTTTTGAGTGATGTTATGGCCATTTTAAGCGAACTGAAGATCAGCGCCAACTGGGTAAATGCCCGGGGGCTGAAAAACCGGCAGGCGGTTATTGAGCTGCTTCTGGAATTGAGAAGCAAGGAGCAACTTGACTTAATCATCAGCCGCATTAACAGGGTCAGGGACATTTACGAAGTCAGGCGTACAAGTTGATAACTTTGCCGCTTTTCGAAATGCCTTCCGGCTTTAAAGCACCCTTTAACCCCCGGTTAAAGGGGGAAAAGAGGGTTTCTTTTTTCTTGCGCATAGAATTGTTTAATTGAGGAGGTTTTTTATGCATGTTCTGGTTACCGGCGGGGCCGGTTATATCGGCAGTCATACAGTCAAGGAACTGCTCCGGGCGGGTTATAAAGTAACAGTGCTGGACAACCTTTTCCGGGGACACCGGAGTGCTATGCAGCTTCTCCGCGGGGCGGATTTCATCCAGGGGGACATTGCCGACCGGGAACTGGTGGTGGAACTGCTGAAAAATCGTGACATTCGGGCTGTTATGCATTTTGCCGCTTTGAGCCTGGTGGGCGAATCGGTAGCCAACCCGTCCCTCTACTATCAGAACAACGTAATCAAGGGTCTTGCTTTACTGGAGGCGGTGCGGGAAGCGGGAGTGCCTTATTTCATTTTCTCCTCCACTGCGGCCGTGTACGGCGAGCCGGAACAGGTGCCCATTGAAGAGAACCATGCCCTGCGGCCCACCAATCCCTACGGGGCCACCAAGCTGGCATTTGAAGAAGCGCTGCGCTGGTACGATAAAGCTTATGGCATAAAATATATCTGCCTGCGCTATTTTAATGCAACCGGAGCTGATCCCGATGGCGAACTGGGAGAAGATCACCGGCCGGAGACCCACCTCATTCCCCTGGTGCTGAAGGCAGCCCTGGGGATATATCCCGGGGTGACCGTTTTCGGGACCGATTATCCCACGCCTGACGGGACCTGCGTGCGGGACTATATTCATGTTACCGACCTGGCGGCAGCCCATGTGCTGGCCCTGCAGGCCCTGGAAGGCGGCCTCCCTTCCGCCGTGTATAATTTGGGAAATGAGCGGGGTTACTCGGTTCGGGAAGTAATAGAGGTTGCTTGTCGGGTAACCGGCCGCAATATCCCGGTAAAGGAGGGTGACCGGCGTCCGGGTGATCCGGCCGTGCTGGTGGCTTCTTCGCGGCGGATAAGGAAAGAGCTGGGGTGGCGCCCGCGTTACGGGGACCTGGAAACCATCATCGGCACAGCCTGGGAATGGTACCGGTTGCACCCGGAAGGTTATGAAAATTAAAGGTCCTGGCTTATTGAATCCCCAACCTGCCTGATGTAAACTGTATCCAGGATATTACCGCAAGCATGAATTTATCAAAGGTGGGAAATGGTGAAAGAGGGAAGGAAACATGCGGGCAGTGGTACAACGGGTAACCAGGGGGTCAGTTACGGTAAATGGAGAACGGGTGGCGGCTATAGGGCCCGGGCTGGTGGTACTGCTGGGGGTCGGGCGGGATGATGGGGTGGATGATGCCCGTTACCTGGCGCAAAAGGTGGCCCGGCTGCGCATTTTTGAAGACAGCCAGGGCAAAATGAATCGTTCGGTCCTGGAGGCAGGGGGAGAAATGCTTGTCGTGTCCCAGTTTACCCTTTACGGTGACTGCCGGCAGGGCAGGCGGCCCGGCTTTGACCGGGCAGCCAGGCCGGAGCAGGCCCGGGAGCTGTACGAATTTTTTGTCAGCCTGCTGAGGAACGAAGGTCTGGTAGTGTTCACCGGTGTTTTTGGTGCCAGCATGCAGGTGGAAATTATTAACGACGGGCCGGTGACCCTGCTCCTGGATAGCAAAAAGGAGTTTTAAAGTAAAATGTATTCTTAAAAAGATTAAGGAGGTATGTCCTTTGATTCTGGAGGGTTTTCCCGTCGGGTCAATGGAAGCCAACTGCTACATTATCGGCTGTCCGGAAACAAAGGAGGCTGCCGTGGTGGATCCCGGGGCCGAGGGGGGGCGTATTTTACGCCGTCTGGAGCAACTGGAGCTGAAATGCCGCTACATAATTTTAACTCACGGCCATATTGACCATATTGGCGCTCTGGGACAGGTCAGGGAAGCTACGGGCGCCCGGGTGCTCATCCACCGGGATGATGCTCACATGCTCACCAGCTCCGGCAGCAACCTCTCCCTTTACATGGGCCTTTCCGTTACCTACCCTCCTGCGGACCGTCTTCTGGAGGATGGGGATACGATCAGTATAGGCAAGCTGACCCTGCGGGTTATTCACACTCCGGGCCACACTCCCGGCGGTATTTGCCTGGAGGCTGGAGATAGCTTGATTACCGGAGATACCCTTTTTGCGGGGTCGGTGGGCCGTTCCGATTTTCCCGGGGGCAATCACCAGCAACTGATCCAGTCGATTAAAGAGAAGCTTCTGGTCTACCCGCCGGAAACCAGGGTACTGCCCGGTCACGGTCCATCTTCCACCATTGGTGACGAAGCCAGGTATAACCCTTTCCTGAACGATAGATGGTAATGTTAGCGGCCGGAATTCCGGCTTTTTTTTCTTATCCTCAGGTAAAAAGGGAGTGGGTTTGATGCTGGATATCCATATAACCGGGTTTTTCCTCCCGGGATAATACAGGGAGGGTGATAAACATGGTGGTACCCCTGCCGGGTATGCTTTTTACCGTAATTTCACCCTTATGATTATGTATTATCTGCCTGGCAATGAACAGTCCCAGGCCTGTACCGGATGCTTTGGTGGTATAAAAGGGTTCGAAGATGTTTTCAAGAACAGGTTCCTCTATACCGGTTCCCGTGTCGGAAATGGCAATATAAAGTTTCCGGTTATCACAACAAGCCCTGATGGTTATCTCGCCACCGTCGGGCATGGCTTCCAGCGAGTTTTTGATAATATTGATCAGTACCTCTTTAATTTGTTTGGGGTCTATCAAAAGTGGAGGCAGGTTTTTGGGGATAACCATTTTTAGAGAAATATTTTTAAGGGCAGCTTCACTTTCCATAAGCATGGAAACTTCCGTGAGCAGTTTTTGGGGAGCATAGATTTTCCGGCAGGAGTTGTTACCGGGCTGGGCCAGGTGCAGGTAATTGGTAATAATGTTATTGGCGTGGTCTATGGCTTCCAGCATTAGATCAAGGTATTCCTGCCGGCTGGAATCATACTGCTTCTCTTTTAAAAGCTGAAGAAATCCTCTTATGGTGGTCAGCGAGTTTTTTATCTCGTGTACCACCTGTGCCGCCAGCTGACCCATAATGGCCAGCTTTTCAATTCCCGTTTGGACACTATCCAAAATTTCTTACCCTCCTTTCTTCCTCATCTGTTAATCTTTTCTCTTTCTGGTTCATTCAATCCTGCCAATGTCGTGAAAATGAGAACTATGTCACATAAGTAACAATTTTGTATTTTGTGGCAAGCAGGAAGAATCGCAACAAACAAAGAAGATCCCTCTTGGGGAGTATGTACATGGAAAGGGGGAGGTTGTTATGCTGGTTATTCCTGCCCTGCCGGGAGAACACAACCTGAAGGATTATATCCGGGCCAGGGAAGAGTTTAGTTTTCAGAGTGTTGAAAAGGAGTTCAGCTGGTCCACTACCGGGAGAGTAAATATCGTTTATGAGGCTGTGGACCGCCATGTGGAAGATGGATATGGCCAGCAAGTGGCCCTTTACTTCGAAGCGGGTGCGAGACGGGAGGAATATACTTTTAGCCGGTTACAGCATGAATCTTCCCGTTTTGCTGCGGTCCTGAAAAAGTACGGCCTGCAGAAGGGCGACCGGTTGGGAATATTTATGCCCCGCAGCCCGGAACTCTATATCAGCTTTCTGGGGGCTGCCCGGCTGGGTGTAGTGGTGGTTCCCCTTTTTGAAGCTTTCATGGCCGAAGCCCTTAAGGATCGCCTGGGAGATTGCCAGGCGGTGGCTGTGGTAACCACGCCCGAGCTTTTCCCACGCCTGCCCCTGGCACAGTTGCCGGCTTTGAAGCATGTTTTTGTGGTGGGAGAAGATATACCGGCCGGTACGGTGGACTGGCATGCGGAGATGTCGCGGGTTGAAGGAACTCCCTCCATGGAATGGGTGGGCCGGGAACACCCTTTGTTTATCCTTTATGCTTCCGGAGCCGATGGACGGGCGCGGGGATTGGTCCATGTGCACAACATTATGGTCGGTCTATTAATTACCGCCCGCTGGGTACACGACCTGCGTCCGGACGATATTTACTGGTGTACTGCGGACCCGGGTTGGATTACCGGCATTGCTTACGGTTTTCTGGCTCCCTGGCTGCTCCGGGTTCCGGTGGTGGTAAGGGGAGGCCGGTTTAATGCCGAGGACTGGTGTGCCACCCTGGCCAGGTACAGGGTGTCGGTCTGGTACAGCGCTCCCACGGCCTTCCGCATGATCATGTCTGCCGGCGACGAACTTTTGTCCAGGTATGATTTAAGCCGCCTGCGCCATATCCTGAGCGTGGGCGAGCCCCTTACGCAAGAGGTTATGGAATGGAGCCTGGAAAAGCTGGGGCTTCCCATCTATGATACCTGGTGGATGAGCGAGACGGGGATGAATATGATCTGCAATTACCGCTGCATGCCGGTTAAGGTTGGCTCCATTGGCCTTCCATTTCCGGGAATAGAGGCGGCCGTAGTGGATGATGAGGGCCGGGAGCTGCCCCCGGGCAGGATCGGCAACCTGGCCATTCGTGCCGGCTGGCCGGCCCAGTTCCGGGCGGTATGGAATGACCCGGCGCGTTATGAAGAATATTTCCGCCACCGGCCCTGGTTTATTTCGGGGGATGCCGCTTACCGGGACGAGGAGGGTTACTTTTACTTCCAGGGGCGCCTGGATGGTGTCATAAATACCTCCGGTGAACGGGTGGGTCCCGCGGAGGTGGAAAGAAAACTGGAGGAGCACCCGGCGGTAGCCCGGGCCGGGGTGGCCGGAAAACCCGATAAATTGCGGGGAGAAATTGTTAAAGCCTACATTGTTCTCAATCCCGGTTATACCTGGTCGGATGAGCTGGCCGGGGAATTAAGGGAATTTGTCAGGACTGGCCTGGCGGCCCATGCCGCTCCCCGGGAATTTGAAGTCAGGGAAGCCATTCCCCTGACCAGGGACGGCCGGGTGGACCGCCGTGTATTAAGAGAGTGGGTTCTGGGTTTAAACAGGGGGTAGACAGGAATCCGGGGTATTGCCGGAGAATAAGCACTTCCAAAATATTTTTCGGGGGTGCGGTTTTTGGCTCAGAAAATGATTGCCGTATACGGCGCCAGGGAAGGTAGCGGCAAGACTGTGGTGGCCCGGGAACTGGCCGGCGCTTTTTGCCTGCGGGGGAAAAAAACTCTGCTGGTGGATATGGTGCTAGGGGAAGGGCGGCTCAGCCGCGCACTGGGTTTGTCGCCCGAGCCCAACCTGGGGCAGTGGCTCCAGCAAATAAATAAGCGGTTAAAAGAGGGCCAGCCCTATTTCAGACTGCGATTTTCCCCGGAGGAGGTAGCCTCTTATGTTCAGCACCACTATACCGGGCTGGACGTTCTGGCCACCAGCCCCGTGGATTTCCCCGGACAGGCAGCGGCAATGGTGGAAGTGGTGGTCACCCATTTGAGGAAACTGCCCCATGAGGTAATTATCTTCGACACCCGCTCCGGTGTCCGGGAATATATTCTGCGTATCCTATCCATGGCGGACGTGGTTCTTCTGGTGGAAGACGGGTACCACTATCATCTTCAGCATGTAGCCGGGGTTCTGGAACGCCTGCGGGAAAATGGGGTGAAAACGGAACATTTTCAGTTGCTGTACAACCGCATGCCTTCCGTGGTGGATGAACCCCCCGGGGAAGCAGCACTTGATTTGGGGCTACCCCTGGCGGGGGTTCTGCCCGAGCATCCGGAATTGCGGCAAATGCGGGGTGAAGCGGGGTTTTTATCCCGCGATCTGGTGGATCAATTTACCCGGGCTATGGACGAACTGGTGGACCGCCTTGAAAAAAGTTGACAAAACTTTTCCTTTTGCATACAATGAAGGTCAGGAGTTACGGGAAGATGCACTCCCGTCCGGGCAAGGGCGGGAGTTTATTCTGTTTTTGGATTTAAGGTAAAACTTGATGGGAGGGAAAGCCCATGTTAACCACCCGGCCCCGGGGAACCAGTGATATACTACCCGGCGAGGTTGAAAAGTGGCAGTACCTGGAGCAGGTGATCCACCGTCTTTGCCGGGAGTACGGGTATTCTGAGATCCGGACGCCGATTTTTGAACATACGGAGCTTTTTGAACGGGGTGTGGGTGAAACTACCGACATTGTTCAAAAGGAAATGTACACTTTCCTGGACCGTGGCGGGCGCAGCATCACTTTGAGACCGGAAGGTACCGCCGCGGTAGTTCGGGCCTACCTGGAAAACAAGCTGTATGCCGGTCCCCAGCCGGTGAAACTTTATTATACCGGTCCCATGTTTCGTTATGACCGGCCCCAGGCGGGGCGTTACCGGCAATTTAACCAGTTTGGGGTAGAAGTCCTGGGCTCCCATGATCCAGCGCTGGATGCGGAAGTAATAGCCATGGCCATGGACTTTTACGGCCGGCTGGGTTTAAAAAACCTGAACCTGCTCATTAACAGTGTGGGTTGCCCCCGTTGCCGGCCGGTATTACGGGAGAAACTGCAGGACTTTTTCCGGGCCCGGGTGGACAGGCTGTGTTCCCACTGCCGGGGTCGGCTGGAACGCAATCCCCTGCGCATTCTGGATTGTAAGGAGGAGCGGTGTCGTGAGGCGGGGAAGGATGCTCCCACTTCCCTGGATTACCTCTGCCCCGATTGCGAGGCCCATTTTCAGGCCGTGTTAAAGCAGCTGGAAAAGCTGGGGGTTGCCTTCACGGTGGACCGCAGCCTGGTGCGCGGGCTGGACTATTATACGAATACAGCTTTCGAGATAACGGTCCAGGGTATTGGAGCTCAGAACTCCATTGGCGGGGGAGGGCGTTATAACGGCCTGGTCAAGGAGTGCGGCGGCCCCGATATTCCGGGAATTGGCTTTGCCCTCGGCCTGGAGCGCGTTCTTCTCACCATGGAACAGCAGGGTATTGTAATCCCCCGGCCCCCAAAACTGGATGTATTCCTGGCTACAGCCGACGAAGCGGCCCGGGACCGGGCCCTGGTTCTGGTTCAGAGGTTACGGCAGGAGGGGCTGGCGGTGGATATGGATTACCTGGGGCGCAGCTTAAAGTCCCAGATGAAATATGCCGGCAAGCTCGGGGTTGGCCTGGTGGTCATTCTGGGCAGCGACGAGCTTGAACGCGGGGTGGTTACCCTGCGGGATATGTCTGCGGGCAGTCAGAGGGAGATCCCCCTGGACCGCCTGGCGGGGGAAGTCAGGCAGCATGGTCTAAAGCACGTTTCTGGTGAAGGTAAGTACGGGAGTTGAAAGGGTTTGAATCTGCGCCGGGAAGCCGGATTCAGGTAGAAGAAGGATGAATCCGTGGGTGCTACGGGCTGGACCGGCAGAAATCTACAGTACAGGCAAAGGGGAGTATGACGGCATGATCGAGACAATGCAAGGTTGGAAACGTACCCATCACTGCGGCCTGCTGCGCCGTGAGCATGCCGGCCAGACAGTGGTTTTGATGGGCTGGGTGCAGCGACGCCGGGATCACGGGGGCTTGATCTTTATTGACCTGCGGGACCGTTCCGGCCTGGTACAGGTGGTCTTCAGCCCGGACCGCGCCGGCCAGGCTTTTATAAAAGCCGGGGCCGTACGCAGTGAGTACGTCCTGGCTGTGGTCGGACAGGTGGAGGTACGTCCTGAAGGTACGGAAAACCCCAATCTGGCCACCGGTGAAGTTGAAGTGGTGGCCCGCGACATGCGTATCTTGAATTCAGCTAAAACCCCACCTTTTTACATTGAAGATGGGGTGGATGTGGACGAAAATGTGCGTCTCCGCTACCGTTACCTGGATCTGAGGCGACCGGAAATGCAGCAGGCCCTCATTTTAAGACACCGGGCGGCCAAGGCGGTGCGGGATTTTCTGGACAGGCATGGTTTTCTGGAAATAGAAACTCCCATGTTAACCCGGAGTACCCCTGAAGGTGCCCGGGATTTCCTGGTACCCAGCCGTTTGAACCCGGGGCGTTTTTACGCCCTTCCCCAGTCCCCCCAGCTTTTCAAGCAGATATTGATGGTATCCGGTATGGAGCGCTATTTTCAAATTACCCGCTGTTTCCGGGATGAAGATTTGCGGGCTGACCGCCAGCCCGAATTTACCCAGATCGATATTGAGATGTCCTTTGTGGATGTGGATGATGTCCTGGAACTGATGGAAGAGATGATAGCCTATCTGTTCCAGGAGACCATCGGCGTACATGTGCCCCGGCCGTTTCCGCGCCTTTCCTATCAGGAAGCAATGGACCGTTTTGGCACCGACAAACCCGATACGCGCTTTGGTATGGAATTAAAGGACATTACCGATATTGCAGCCGGGTGTGGCTTCAGGGTTTTCGCTTCGGCGGTGGAAGCCGGGGGACAGGTCAAAGGGATCAACGCCAGGGGGTGCGCCAATTTCAGCCGTAAGGATATCGATGATCTAACCGCCTATGTGGCCAATTACCGCGCCCGGGGACTGGCGTACCTTTTTGTTACCCCGGAAGGGGTTAAATCACCCATTGCCAAGTTTTTTACCGGTGAGGAAATCGAGGCCATCCTGAAGCGCCTGGAAGCTGAACCCGGAGATCTGCTGCTTTTTGTGGCGGACCAGCCGGCGGTGGTGGCCGCATCCCTGGGGGCTTTACGCCTGCACCTGGCCCGGCGCCTGGACCTGATTCCCGGGGATACTTTTAACTTCCTCTGGGTGGTTGACTTTCCCCTCCTGGAATATGATGAGGAGGAAAAACGTTTCGTTGCCGTTCACCACCCCTTCACTTCCCCCCGGGAGGAAGATATACCCCTCCTGAAAACGGAGCCGGCACGGGTACGCGCCCGGGCGTACGACCTGGTTCTCAATGGCACGGAGGTAGGTGGGGGCAGTATCCGTATTCACCGCCGGGACGTGCAGGAAATGATGTTTGCCGCCATAGGACTGAGCCCCGAAGAAGCCCGGGAAAAGTTCGGGTTTATGCTGGAAGCTTTTGAATACGGTACGCCTCCCCACGGCGGCATCGCCTTTGGTTTCGACCGGCTGGTTATGCTTATGGCCGGAAAGAAGACCATCCGGGATGTGATTGCCTTTCCCAAAACCCAGAGCGCCACAGATCTGATGACCCAGGCACCCGGGGAGGTTTCCCCGGAGCAATTAAGGGAACTGCATATTCGTCTTCACCTGCCGCCGGTCAGGGCAAAACAGAAGTAAAAGTAATAAAAGTGGTAAGGTAGATGGCGTGATACCCTTGCCAAAGGCTGCGGTTTGTGTTAACATAATAGCTGCAAAGGCAATTACCCTGCTGTGTGCGTGAACTCCTTGAAGTTTTGAGCCAACACCTATACAAAGGGAGCCCGGGCTCTGGCTGTGGCTTGTATGCCTCGTCAGGAGGACACAAAAAGCAGCCAGGAGGGCACCCACCTTGTGAGACCGGGTTCAAGAAACTTGAGGGTTCACGGCATAAGTGGGGTCCCTGTAAAGTTTCCTTTAAGGTTTCCGGCTCCGCAAGCCGGAAACCTTTTCTCATGTTCAGGAGGTTTGTAGCAGTTACCAACAGGCCAACAAATATTGACAAAATATAACAAAACAGTTATTATAAAATTATGGAACTATTAACCATCAGTAAAGCGGTAAAGAAATTGGGCGTTCATCCGAACAGCTTGCGCAACTGGGAGAAGCGCGGTTTAATCAAGCCCGTCCGTCTGCCTGGAGGCCAGCGCCGGTACTCTATGGACGAACTTAACAGGCTGCTGCAGTCCGGTCAGTTGACTGACGGGCAGGAATCAGTTGTGCTCTATGCCAGGGTATCCACTAAAAAGCAGGCTGACGCAGGCAATCTGGACCGGCAGATCGAACGGCTGCGGCAGTACGCCCGGGAAAACGGATTTACCGTCAGGG
>NZ_JMLG01000030.1:0-23252 GCF_000686645.1 Desulfofundulus thermocisternus DSM 10259 | reverse complement strand
TACTTCTTAACGGTATTCCTGGATATACCCAGTGTCCGGGCTATTTTCCTGATGCTGACCCCCTGGGTATGCAGTGCTTTGATGCGTTGCCATTTGTACATGCTTACCACCTCTTTTGCCTCCCCCTCTCGAGGGAGATTTTATCATGAGGTGGGTCAGTTTTATTTGACGATCGGGGGTCAATTCTATTTTACGATCTACAAGTGTTCTCGGAGATTTGGTGACGCCTGGCCACAAGGGCTACATTACCAACCTCCTGGCATTCGGCCAAGATTTGCTCTTTGAATTCCTCGGTGTATTGTCTCATTGACCATACCCCCTAAGATCATTATAGGTTCTACACAGAGATTTTCCAATTTGTTTAGGGGGCTAAATAGTGACGCAGTACGCCGCGTGTGATGGTTACCGACAGCATCTGTTCGTCAGGGTGACCACGGTCATTGATTTCACGAAACACCGTACGCCCGGGCAACACCTCCCAATGCTCCGGCACCTGGCCGAGCCATTCCACGCCGGAGTCTTTGTACGCGGGGTAGGGTTTGAGGGTACTGATCACGCGTTCTCCTTCCCGAGGCGGATTTTTTTCGAGCAATTCGGCGCGCCTGGAAAACATTTCACACCCTCCTTCCCAGGCGCTTCCAGCGCCGCTCGAAGGCCTCGCGCCCGCCTTCCATCACGCGGCAGACCTCTTCGCGTACTGAGTTCTCCTGAAGTGCACCGCGCTCGACCACACGGCATTGCCCGCCTCGAAAGTCGAGCACGTGCACCAGCTCAGCGTCGCCGTTGACAACGATATTGGGATTGTGAGTTACGATGACGAGTTGCCGGCGCAGCTTGTTTTCGCGGATTTGGCGGACGATGAGGTCGTAAATCAAATGATTGTCCAGATCGTCCTCGGGCTGGTCCAGAACCAAAGGTTCCTCGCCGAACGCGAGCAAGAAAGCAAGCAGTGCCGCCGAGCGCTGGCCCTGCGATCCCTGGGTGAGGGTCGCCCAGTCGGTGCCGTCGGCCCTGCGACTGTACTCGATGCGCAGATCGTCTTCGGGGAACCAGCATTGGATGTGGTCGGCAAACTCAGGCCTCTCCAGTTTCTTTTTGAGGTAGTTCTTGAAGTGGCCACCAAATGCATCTGCGATTGTCTGCAGTTGTTTCTTTGAACTATCCAGAGCTGCCTTGCGGTCATCTGCGTGGGCGATCTCGAAGGCCAGGCCACCCGTGGGATTGCCCGCCGCGTCCATCGCCAAGATGTCGTTTTCGAACCGATCATCCGTGGCCTCGAGAAGCTCGCGCAGGCTGCGCTCGATTACACGCGCGTCGAAGCCGAAAGGCACGACTTCGATGCGCACGTAGGGATTGCCGTCCAGCGTTTTCTTGACGAATTCTGCTCGCGCTGACGTGATGGCCTCGCGCGCTTCCACGACTTTTTGCCATTGCGCGGCGATCGCCTCTTCGAGCGTGTCCCGCTCTGCCTTGATCTGATCGAGGCGCTTGAGCTGTGCCTCGAGGTACTGACGCTCCTGCACCAGCTGTCCGAAGGCTTGTGGGTCGTTCACGCCTTGCGCGGCCAAGGCTTGCTGCAAGGCGTCGAAATCTGCCCGGGCCTTGTCGGTGCGCTTGCGCCAGGCGGCGAGCAGCGGGTCTTGTTCGAGCAGTCGCGCGCTTTCGGCCAAGGCGCGGCTTGCTTGCTCAAGGGCTTGCCTCGCTTGCCGCACGGCGTCATCTGCCTTCTTGCGCCACTTCAGGACGTCCGCATCACTCGCGTCATCAAAAACGCCAGAAGGCCAGTCGTCAAGGATGAGGTCTTGCGCGACCTCTTCAATTCGCCCAGGCAGCGCGCGCATTTGTTCAAGGAGTTGTTCGACCTCTCTTCGCTGATTCTGGGCATGCGCATGGGCCTTCAGGACCTCGGCATGATGTGCCTGGGCAAAAGCGTCGAGTTTCCTAACCACCTCATGTAACCTTCGTTCTACCTCGTGACGGTCGGCAAGCTTTCCTTCCAGCTCGCGAAGGCGCGCCCGCTGGGTGAGAAAGCTGCGTTTTTCCTCTTCAAATTCTCGTTTGAGTTTTCCGACCTGGGCTGCCTCGTCGATCACGGACAAGAGCGCTTGACGGCTTTCACCCGCCATGGCCGCAATCTGGCCCTGGGAAAAAAGGCGGATTGGGAAGCGCTCGGGATTAACAGCCTGGCTTCCTGACTCGCACCAAGTCCCGTTCGCGTCCTTCTCTTCGACTATGATTTGTGGTGATCCGGGGTTCTGCCAGCGTAGCCTGGACAGTTGCCCTTCGCGCATCAGTTCCACACAAATCTCGGTCTCCTTACGTAGCGCGCCTTCGTCATCGCGCGCTTTAGGCACCTTGCGGAAGGATTCGAACTGACGCAAAGGCTCTGCATTGCCGCTCAAGCTGTTCAGCTCGTCGTCGCGTCCATAGGCCAGGCGCAAGGCATGAACGAAGGTGGATTTTCCGGTTCCACGTCCACCGATCAGGGCGTTGTAGAAAGGTGTGAGCTCGATCCGCTCGGCCTGACCGTTTCCCATATAGCGGGCACTGCCAATCTCAATAGCAGTGATGAAATGCGCGGGCGTCTTGAAGGGGTCGAACGTGCCCTCGTCACTGCGGCGGATCGAAACGCCGTTCCCATCCAGCAGCGCAAGCCTTAGGCCCTCCAGCGTGGGCTTGGCCATCTTGACCCAGGTGTAGCGGCTGCCGGGGACTGCGTTGCCATGAAAGGTGTGGCAGTCGCTACCGAGTATACTCGTGAGTTTCTTGGCTTGTTTTTCTACGCAAGTGGGATAGGCCTTATTCGAATCGACCCATTCCACAGCGAGGACGCCCTCTACATCCAGCGCCTGGCGGACGGTGTTTACATCAATACAACTTTCCTGGGTGCCAGGTCTAACAGCCAGCAAACCCTTGTCCGCATCTGCGTGTGCAGGGATGGGAATAGCTCCACTTTCTAAAATGGCTTCCAAAACCGCTGCGATGCCTTTCCTGGTAACGCCGTCGCTGTCGCCTTTGGTACCATCGTAGTCCACTTTGCCAAGCAATGTGTCGATGTCGCCGGTCTTGGCGTCAGGGTCGAAAATCGCCAATACGTGAATGCCGCCCTGTACTGAGATTTCCACTCCTGGGAAGATTGTCAACTCGCGGAAGCCTTCGGGCGGGTTGCCGGCTTCGGCTTGCGCCTTCATATTCGCATAGGCCTTTTTGAGATCGTCGATCCACGCCCCGCTATTATGATCCGTCACGGCCACGCAATCGATCTCGGCGACCATGTACTTGAGCAACCACTCTTCTGGCGACAGATCAATGTTGTTTTTCGCCCAGTATGTATCTCTTGATGCCGGCGTATGGGTGTGAAAATCGAACTTCCACCACCGCGAACCGGGATAGGGCCAGAGCGGTTTATTCATGGTTCGTTCCTCCCCAAAATCTCCTCCAACAACCCCTCAGCCTCTCTCTCCACCGCCAGCAAATCTGCCCGTATTTCCTCGAGTGAACGCAGGGCCTTTGGCTTGTAGAAGTACCGGTTGAAGCTGATCTCGTAGCCGACCTTGACGCTTGCCGGGTCGTACCAGGCATCCGGAGCGTAGGGCAGGACTTCGCGGCGCAAGAAAGTCTCGATGGCCGTGCGCTGGTCTTCCGGGCTTGGCAGGTAGCCAGGCTGATGGCAGGCCTGGCACTCAAGGAACGGGATCTGCTCGCTGTCGCGCAACTCCGTGTCCGGTTCATACTCCACCACACGCGGCTTGCCACCGATGACAACCTCAAACAGCCCGCGCAGCGGGTCAGGCGCCGTGCCGGGTTTGTGGATTTTTTTGATGACCGGCGGTGCGTCGTCGGCACGCTCAGCCGTTTCCCGAAGCGCTTTGATCTCCCTGGGGGTGTAGGCGCGCTCGGGGTCGATACCTTTCAAGCGCAGGGGGCGTTCAACCGTCACCTTCCAGTAGCCGAAGGCCGCGTTGGGGAAGATCTTGGACTGCTCGGTCTCCTCGAATTGGAGGAAAGTGACGAGGATGCGGCGGATATCCTCTTCGGACAGCTCGCAGTTCTTCTTGCCCAGATTCTTGCGCAGAGGCTTGTACCACTGCGAGGCGTCAATGAGCTGCACGCGGCCTTTGCGGTGCTCGGGCTTGCGGTTCGTGAGCACCCAGATATAGGTGGCGATGCCGGTGTTGTAGAACATGTTGAGCGGCAGGGCGACGATGGCCTCGAGCCAGTCGTTCTCGATGATCCAGCGGCGGATGTTGCTCTCGCCCTGACCAGCGTCGCCCGTAAACAGCGACGAGCCGTTGTGCACCTCGGCGATGCGACTGCCGAGCGGAGTGTCGTGCTTCATCTTGGAGAGCATGTTCACCAGGAACAGCATCTGGCCGTCACTCGAGCGGGTGATGAGCGACAGCTCCTCGCCCCGGTGCTGCACGACAAAGCGCGGGTCCTTGATGCCAGCCTTGCCGCCCATGCGTTCCAGGTCGCTCTTCCAACTCTTCCCGTAGGGCGGATTGGAGAGCATGAAGTCGAAGGTGCGGCCGGGGAAGGCGTCGTTGGAGAGCGTCGAATGCTCGGGCCCGCCGACGATGTTGTCGGCGGCGTCACCCTCGCCCTTAAGCAGCAGGTCGGCTTTGCAAATGGCGTAGGTCTCGGCGTTGATCTCCTGGCCGAAAAGATGCACCGAGACCTGTTTGCCGCGTTGACGGGCCAGTTCGAGCAAGGTTTCTTCGGCCACCGTCAGCATGCCGCCCGTGCCGCAGGCGCCGTCATAGAGCAGGTACGTGCCGGATTCGATCCGGTCGGCGATCGGTTCGAAGATGAGGCGGGCCATCAGTTTGACCGCATCGCGCGGCGTCCAGTGCTCACCGGCCTCCTCGTTGTTCTCCTCGTTGAAGCGGCGCACCAGCTCCTCGAAGATGGTGCCCATGGCGTGATTGTCGAGGCCGGGCAGCCGGACGGTGCCGTCGCTGTTGAGCACAGGGTAAGGACTCAGGTTGATGGACGGGTCGAGGAACTTCTCGATGAGCGTGCCCAGGGCGTCGGCTTTGGCCAGGCGCGGGATCTGGTTGCGGAACTCGAAGTTGTCGATGATCTCTTGGACGTTGGGCGAGAAGCCATCCAGGTAGGCACGAAAATCCGCCTCCAATTGCTGGCGGCTGGCGCGAGCCTTGAGATCGCGCAGGGTGAACTTCGAGGTGTTGTAAAACGCCTGTCCGGCGGCCTGGCGGAGGGCGAGATCCTGATTCGTAATACCTGCCTTGTCGAGCGAGGCCTTCATGTCAAGCACCGCCTGCTTGGTGGGTTCCAGCACCGCATCCAGTCGGCGGATCACGGTCATCGGGAGAATGACATCGCGGTATTTGCCGCGCACGTAGAGATCGCGCAAGACGTCGTCGGCAATGCCCCAGATGAAATTGGTGATCCAGGTGAGTTGGCCGTTTTCCATCTCAAACTTTCCTCCAAAAAGGTCGCATACTTTCTAGTGACGGCGAGCCGAACTTCCACCGTTTGTCCTCGCGCAGGCGCTCGCCGCCCCACTCCTTCATATTGAAGGGCGGATTGGTGATGATGAAGTCGGCGCGCAGGTCCTTATGCAGATCGTTGGTAAAGGTATCGCCTAACAGGATATTTTCGATCGCTAGGTTCATCTTGCAAATGCGCTAGGTGGCCTCGTTACACTCCTGCCCGTAGATGGAGATGTCGTTGGGGTTGCCGTTGTGGGCCTCGACGAACCTGCGGCTCTGTACGAACATCCCGCCGGAACCGCAGGCCGGGTCGTAGGCCCGCCCCCGGTAGGGCTCCAGCATCTCGACCAGCAACCGCACGACGCACTGCGGGGTGTAAAACTCGCCGCCCCGGCACCCCTCGGCCTTGGCGAACATCTTAATGAAGTATTCGTAGGTCCGGCCGAGAACATCCCGCGCCACGGCATCGCCGTTGACCAGGTCAACCGCCGAAAAGAGGTTCAGCAGTTCCCCTAAGGTCTGCGCCGGAATGGCGGTGCGGGCATAGATCTTCGGGAGCACGCCGCGCAACTGCTTCGGGTTCTCTTTCTCGATGGCGGCCATCGCCTCGTCAATCAGCCGGCCAAGGTACGGCTGGTGCGCGTTTGCCAGCAGGTAGGACCAGCGGGCCTGGGGTGGGATCCAGAAGACGTTGGCGGCGAGGTACTCGTCCTTGTCCTCGGCGACGGAAGCGATGTATTCCGCGGGCGCCTCTTTGACGAAGTATTCCGTATTAGCCGGGTCGGTAACGGCGCGCGTCAGGAACCGGTGCCGGTTTTCAAAAGCATCCGAGAGGTATTTCAGAAAGAGGACGATGTGCTTGTATTCGGCTGCCCCCACCGTGCCCCGCAACCGGTTGGCCGCCGACCAGAGCCGGTCGGCGAATTCGAGGTCGCCGTTGCCGTTTTTCGCCGCGCTTTTCTTTTTCGCCATAATCCCCTCCCGCCAGATAAACCGGGATTCTATCGAACAGCCGGTTTTTAAAAGTTCAAGCCGTAAAGGCGCTTACTGCCGTAACTGCCGTTTCTCGCTTTATTCACCAATCGCCGCCATTTTTCCTGCCGAAACCATTACAGTGTAGATTTTCGAATTGATTCGGGAAAAATCTTCAAATTAAAGCTGAGTCTTTTGTACATATGAGCCGCCTCCGCACCTAAACTTCCAGCTCCTGGCTTGCCTGGTACACCACATCCTCGTCAATCTGCTTTTGTTTCCTGCCGTATGCGCAGATCAGGCAGCTGGTCACCAGCTTGTTAACCAGCCGGGGCAATCCTTTGGTGATGGCGACCTTGCCGTCTGCCAGGTGAATTTCATCCAGCACAATAACCGGTGTAATATGGCGGTCGTAATACAAGTTGGTGATGGTGTCCTGGATCTGGTGGAACAGGCTTACCTTTTTGTGTTTGGGCTGTTCGCCCAGGGTTAGGGCCAGGCCCTTGTAAAATTACAGGTGCTTCGGGATAAGTTATACTTACAGATGACCTGCTGGAAGAAATCTTAGACAGCTTTCTGGAATCCCTGCCGGATTTTTTGAAAAGACTTTTGTTAACCCGGGCAGCATAAATTTACCCATTTGTCAAGTGCGATTGTTGAGTCATAAAGAAAATACCCCGGGTTATCCCGGGGCTCCTCATCCAGCTGCGGTCTGACCCCTAAAGTTGGACTATCAGTCTTTCTTGCTCACGATTTCAGCGAATTTCAATTCAGGGGGGCGGTCTGGAAAATTCGTGCCTGGAAAGGCTTTCTTCCTCTAAAATTGAATCGTCCAGCTCTATTTTCCGCACTTATGGGGGTGTAATCCTGGTGAGCCCGCCCATGTAGGGCACCAGCACTTCCGGAATGACCACACTGCCGTCGGCCTGCTGGTAGTTTTCCAGGATGGCGGCCACCGTCCGGCCCACCGCCAGGCCGGAACCATTCAGTGTATGTACGAACCGGGGCTTGCCCCGCCCGTCCCTGAACCGGATATTGGCCCGCCGGGCCTGGAAATCTTCAAAGTTGCTGCAGGAAGATATTTCCTTATATTCCTGGTAGCTGGGCAGCCATACCTCCAGATCGTAGGTTTTGGCTGCGGCAAACCCCAGATCGCCGGTACACAGGCAGACCACCCGGTACGGCAGTTCGAGAAGCTGTAATACCCGTTCGGCGTCTCGAGTAAGTTTTTCCAGCTCCTCGTAGGAATCTTCCGGCCGGGTGAACTTTACCAGTTCCACTTTATTAAACTGGTGCTGCCGGATCAATCCCCGGGTATCACGACCGGCCGCCCCGGCTTCAGCCCGGAAGCAGGCGCTGTAGGCGCAGTGGTAAATGGGCAGGCGGTCGCCGGGTAAAATTTCCTCCCGGTAAAGGTTGGTTACCGGTACTTCGGCAGTGGGGATCAGGTAAAAGTTTTTCCCCTCCAGCTTAAACATGTCCTCGGCAAACTTGGGCAGCTGGCCCGTGCCGATCATGCTGTCTCCATTTACGATAAAGGGCGGGAAAATTTCCGTATAGCCATGCTCCCGGGTGTGCAGGTCCAGCATGAAGTTGATAACCGCCCGCTCCAGCCGGGCACCGGCACCTTTGTAAAAGGAAAAGCGGGCTCCGGCCACTTTAGAACCCCGTTCGAAATCAATAATATCCAGCACCTCACCCAGTTCCCAGTGAGCTCTGGGGGTAAAATCAAACTGGCGTGGCTCACCCCAACGGCGCACTTCCACGTTATCGGCGGCATCCCTGCCTACCGGCACGCTCTCGTGGGGGATGTTAGGGATGCTCAGGAGGGTAACCTGAATCTGCTCTTCCAGATCCCGGATTTCTTCATCCAGCTCCTTGATGCGCGCGGAAACCTGGCGCATTTCCTGCACCATTTCCTCCGCGTCTTCACCCGCTTTTTTGCGCCGCCCGATTTCCTCGGAGACTACATTGCGCTTGTTCTTTAACTGCTCCACCACAACCAGCTTTTCCCGGCGCCTTCGCTCCAACTCCAGGAAAGGTTCCAGGCTCAAACCGGAACCGCGCTTTTCCAGGGCTTCACTGACAATCTCTGGATTGTTCCGCACAAATTTCAAATCGAGCATCGGCTCTTACCCCCAAAATATCTCTGTGAAATAGTATTTCCCTAATTTTGCCTTAATAACTCCGGCAGGGGCAACTCCCGGTATTTCGCCGGCCGGGCCTTAAAGTTTTGCCTTCTGGTCTTCGGCGGTTTATAAAGCCAGTTGTTCGCCGGCCTTCAGCCATCCTCCCAGATGGCAGGTATCGTTAATGGCGATCACCCGCCATCGACCCTGGCGGTAACCAAAGACATTAATACCCGTATTATCCAATTTAATCTGCCAGAAGAAAGCCTGGTCCAGGTTGAGGATGCGCCGCAAGATCGTACGGATGGGTGTGTCATGGGTTACGGCCAGGGTGATTTCCCCCGGATGTTTCCCGGCCATAAACTCCAGTGCCGCCCAGGAGCGCTCTTCCACTTCGGCCAGGGATTCCCCTGCCGGCATCCGTACCGCATACGGGCAGGTGCGCCACTGCCTGATTAAACCGGCGTAGCGCACCTCCACTTCGGAAAGCAGCATCCCTTCCCATTCCCCGTGACAAATTTCTATAAGGCCGGGTAATGAAATCACTTCCAGGCCATGCCGGGCAGCCACCATTTCGGCGCAGGCCCGGGCCCGGGAAAGGGGACTGGTGTAAACAGCTTTAAGGGGTAACGCCGCCATGGCCTCTGCCAGGGCCCGGGATTGTTCCAGGCCTTCCCGGCTCAAAGGGGTATCCAGCCGGCCCTGGTACCGGGAAATGCGGTTCCATTCCGTTGCCCCGTGCCTGACCAGGATAATAAAGGTTTCCTTCACGCTACCGGCACCCCCTGCCAGCCGGGCCTTATAGTAGCGGGACTACAGGTGAACCATCTTGACATCCATTACCCCATCGATCCTGGCAATCTCGGCCAGGGTTTCTTCCGGCACCGGTGCATCCACGGAAAGCATCATCACCGCCCGGCCACCAATCTGTTTACGCCCCACCTGCATGGCCGCAATGTTAATATTATGTTCACCGATAAGCAGTCCCACGGGGCCAATGATCCGGGGCTTATCAATGTGCGGGACATAAAGAATGTGACCGCTGGGAACGACGTCAATCCGGTAGCCGTCCACCATCACAATGCGCGGGTCTTCCTTGCCAAAGAGCGTACCGGCCACGCTCTTTTCACCTTTATCCGAATAAACCTTGACCGTAATCAGGCTGGCATAACCCTCCGCCTCCCCGTCGACAGCCTGAAAAACCTGGATTCCCCGGTTCTTGGCCAGTACGGGGGCATTTACATAGTTTACTGTTTGTTGCAGGATGGGATCCAGGAGACCTTTCACCACGGCAGTGGTGATGGGGCTGACTTCCTGCCTGGCCAGTTCCCCGCTGTATATGACCTCGATCTTGTGGATGCGCCCGCTGGCCAGCTGGGCCAGCAGCTTACCCAGCTTTTCCGCCAGCCCCAGGTAGGGACGGACGGCCGAAAGTACCTGCGGATTAATGGAGGGAATATTGACCGTATTTTTCACCAGTTTCCCCCGCAGCACCGCCACAATTTCTTCGGCCACATCCAGGGCCACGTTCAGCTGTGCTTCCCTGGTAGATGCACCCAGGTGAGGAGTAGCGATGAAGTTGGGCAGGGCAAACAGCGGGCTGTCCGTACAGGGTTCTGTCTCAAAAACGTCCAGGGCTGCCCCGGCTACTTTACCGGACTGCATGGCCTGATAGAGGGCATTTTCATCAATAATACCACCGCGGGCACAGTTAATAATGCGCACCCCGTCCTTCATCATGGCAAAAGCCCGCTCGTCAATCATGTGGTAAGACTCTTTGGTTTTCGGCAGGTGCACGGTTATGAAGTCGGAGCGGCGGAACAGCTCTTCCAGGGATACGAGCTCCACAGCCAGAGAGGTTGCCTTTTCCTCAGTAATGTACGGGTCGTAAGCTATAACGGTCATTTCCATGGCCTGTGCCCTCCTGGCCACCGCCGAACCAATCCTGCCCAGGCCGATAATGCCCAGAGTTTTACCCCGCAGTTCCACACCCAGAAAGGCTTTCTTATCCCAGACCCCTTCTTTCAACCTGGAAACAGCCTGGGGAATATTGCGGGCCAGGGCCAGCATCATGGCAATGGTATGCTCCGTGGCGGCAATGGTATTGCCGTCGGGAGCGTTGACCACCAGGATGCCCCTGGTGGTAGCAGCTTCCAGATCAATATTATCCACACCCACACCCGCACGGCCAATAACCTGGAGATTTGTAGCGGCCTCGATAACCCGGCGGGTAACTTTGGTAGCACTGCGTACGATTAAGGCATCATACTCGGGAATTACTTCCACCAGTTCGTCCTCGCTCATTTTCCGGCCAATTACCACTTCTATATCTTCTTCCCGGCGCAGCGGGGCCAGGCCTTCCTCCGCCACGCCGTCCATTACCAGTACCTTATACATTACAGCTCCCCCCTCAAGAAGACTTCCTGCGCCGCACGTACTCCCCTGCCCAGTTCCACCGGGTAGCCCAGGCGGGCCAGGGCCATTTCCAGCCCGCTAATGGCCACGAGCACGTCCATCTTGCCGGCATAACCCATATGAGCAATACGGAATATTTTTCCTTTCAGTATCCCCTGCCCACCGGCAAAGGTGATGCCAAACTCCTGTTTTAAGACCTTGCGCAAGTCATCGGCAGCAATTCCCTCCGGGCTGTAGACAGCAGTTACCGTGGGCGATGCGCAATGGTCGGCAGCCAGCAGAGAAAGACCCAGGGCCTTGATTGCCGCCCGGGTTGCCCTGGCCAGTAGAATATGACGGCGGTAAACATTTTCCAGACCCTCGTCCAGCATCATATCCAGGGCCGCGTCCAGGCCGAAGAAGAGGGCCACATTGGGCGTGTATGCCGTATTCCACTTGGCCAGAGCCTTTTTTGCCGCCGGGAGGCTGAAGTAAAAACGCGGCGAGCGATTCTCCTCAATTACCGCCCACGCCTTCGGGCTCACCCCGATCATGGCCAGGCCGGGCGGCAGCATCATGGCTTTCTGGGACGCGGTAATCAGAATGTCCACGTGCCACTCGTCCATTTTAATTTCAATGCCGCCCACGCCGCTGACCCCATCCACCAGCAACAGCGCCGGGGTCCCGGCCACCAGGGCACCGATACCGGCAATATCATTGAGCACCCCGGTAGAAGTTTCATTCTGGGTTGCCAGGACGGCCTTATAGCCGGGGTTTTGAGCCAATTTTTCTTTGACCACCGCCAGGTCCACGGGATTTCCCCAGCCGAAGTTTACCTCATCCACTTCAGCCCCGTAAGCCCTGGCGATATTGGCAAACCTCTCCCCAAAATTACCGGTAATTAAAGCCAGCACCCGGTCCCCCGGGGAAATTACGTTGGCCACGGCTGTTTCCAGGCCGCCGGTGCCGGAATTGGTCAGGATAAAAACTTCCTGGGAAGTTTGAAATACCTGGCGGATTTTTTCCTGGATGCGGCGATGCAGCGCGGCAAAGTCCTCACTGCGGTGGCCGATCATGGGACGGGACATGGCCGCCGTTACCTGCGGAGGTACTGGTGTTGGACCCGGAATCATTAAATATTGTTTTTCCTGCATGAATCCTCTCCCCCAGTTATTAATTTAGTACCATAAAAAATTAAACCTCCCATCCCATGCTGGCCGAGACCAACAGGGACGAGAGGATACTCCCGCGGTGCCACCCTACTTGACAGGCAAGATTAACCCACTTACCTGCCCCCTCAAACGTGATAACGGGACCAACCCGTACCTGCCTACTTCTGTTTTCAGCAGGTCCCCTTCGGGGAGCTCTTTCACCAGACACCTTACCGGTTCACAGCAACCACCGGCTCTCTGAAAAGGCCCTTCTGGCTACTCTACCCCTGCATCGGGTTTGCTATATTTTGAACCTGAATTACATAATACTACAAGCCGGGACTTTTGGCAACACTTTAATCAACCTTTTTTAAACCACATTGCTCAAGGAACAGGCGGTGCAGGCGGGTATCGGCAGTAAGCTCGGGGTGAAAGGCACAGCCTATAAAACGGCCCTGCCGGGCCAGCACAATTTTATCCCCGTACCTGGCCAGCACTTCCACTTCCGGACCTGTACTGACAATATAGGGAGCGCGTATAAAAACCGCCCGCAGAGGCTCCTCTCCCAGAACGGGCACGCTCAGGTCCACCTCAAAGCTCTCCACCTGCCGCCCAAAGGCATTTCTTGCCACCGTTATATCCATCAGGCCCAGCCGGGGCTGGCTGGAACCGGTAATTTCACGGGCCAGCAAAATAAGCCCGGCACAGGTGCCAAATACCGGCATCCCCTGCAGTGCCATCTGCCGGATTGGTTCAAACAGGTCGTAATCCTGAAGTAATTTACCCATGGTGGTGCTCTCACCACCCGGGATGATCAGGCCATCTATTCCCTCCAGTTGCTCCGGCTTGCGCACCTGGCGGGACTCCACCCCTAAAGAGGCCAGCATTTCCTGATGCTCCCGGAAAGCCCCCTGCAGGGCCAGCACTCCAATTAACATGCTTGCTATACTTCCTTCCCTGTTGCTTAATTACCAGCCGCGTTCCTGCATCCTCTGCTCGGGTGCAATGGTAGCAATTTCCAGCCCGGGCATGGCCTCGCCCAGGTTCCTGGATACCTCGGCCAGCACCTTCGGATCGTTATAATGGGTGGTGGCAGCTACAATGGCCCGCGCCCGGGCCGCCGGGTTCTTGGATTTGAATATTCCCGAACCCACAAAAATGCCATCGGCACCCAGCTGCATCATCAGTGCTGCATCGGCCGGGGTGGCAATGCCACCGGCAGCAAAATTGACCACCGGCAGGCGACCCTGCTCGGCCACCTGCAGCAACAGTTCATAGGGAGCCCCCATCTCCTTGGCCAGGGCCATCAGTTCCTCCCGGGGCATATTTTGCACCCGCCGGATTTCGGCCATCATCATGCGCATATGACGTACGGCTTCCACCACATTTCCCGTACCCGGTTCACCCTTGGTCCGGATCATGGCAGCGCCCTCGGCTATACGCCGCAGTGCTTCCCCCAGGTTGCGGGCACCACAGACAAAGGGTACTTTAAACTTGTGCTTGTCAATATGATGGTGCTCATCCGCCGGGGTGAGCACTTCACTCTCGTCTATATAATCCACGCCCAGTTCTTCTAAAATTTGAGCCTCTACAAAGTGGCCAATACGCACCTTGGCCATGACCGGAATGGTAACGGCATCCATAATCCGTAGTATAACCTCCGGATCAGCCATGCGGGCCACACCACCGGCCGCCCGGATATCGGCAGGTACCCTCTCCAGGGCCATCACGGCACAGGCGCCGGCTTCCTCGGCAATCCTGGCCTGTTCCGGCGTGGTCACGTCCATAATTACGCCGCCCTTGAGCATTTCCGCCAGACCTTTTTTCACGGTCCAGGTTCCCTTTTCCGCCACGTCAGCTTCCCCCAATCGACACTATCAAGTTTACTCCATTATTTTAACTGACTTTCCCTGTCAAGACAAGGGGTAGAGTGGCCGGGCAGGCACGATTTCAACATTTGTTCATTATTTGGGCAGCTCAATATTCAGCTCCTTTAGTTTTTTCCACAAAGTGGTGCGGCTGATTCCCAATATTTTCGCCATTTCACTCCTGTTCCCCCGGATCAACTTTATGGCCTGGGAAATGATCTGTTTCTCCATATAAGGTAAACTGCCCAGCTCTATGGTCAGCTGATTGCTGTTATCTTTCATAAAGGCAATGTTCCCGGCACTGGTCAACTTATATAACAACCTGTAAAATGTGGCGTGTGTATCTATATTCTCTTCACCAAGGGCCACATATCTTTCCACAAACCCTTCCAGTTCCCTGACGTTACCCGGCCACAGGTAATCTTTCAAGGCCTCCAGCATATCACCGGTAATATTAAAGGATTTCATACTATCCGGGCCGGCCAGGCGCTCAAGGAAATACCTGAACAGCTCCGGCACATCTTCCAGCCTTTCCCGGAGGGGTGGAATGTGCAGGTTCAAGACATTGAGCCTGAAGTAAAGGTCCGCTCGAAAGCGCCCCTCATTTATCGCGGCCACCAGATCCTGATTGGTAGCGCTGATTACCCTCACATCCACGGGAATAACGGTTTGCCCGCCCACCGGCATGATCACTTTTTCCTGCAGGACACGCAGGAGTTTGGCCTGTAAATTAAGGCTTAATTCTCCTATCTCAATAAAGTTGCATAATCTTCATTAATCTCACGATATCAACCATTTTTATAATTTCAGCGAGATCGTTACACGCAATCCTCATACCACTGGTAAAGAAAAATTAAAAACCTGCTGCAGGAATCCAGAGGTGAGGGGTCAAACTCAATACCACTGCCCATGCCTTTTCTGCGGGAGGAATAGAAAAATGGAGGTTTTTCAAAGGGTTAAAAACAGAATTCCCCGGGGGGAACTCTGGATCTCCGGGGAAATATTTAAAGGGCTGGCACTGGAGATAAAACAGGAATCCCTGATCACTTTGAACAAGATCCTGGATGCGGATATGTGCTTTTTCAGCTATAGTAGCCCATTACAAGATATCCCTGTCGGTTCCGGGGAAATGAGCCTGCTCATTGAAAAGGCCCGTGCCAGCGGGTTAATCTGCGGCGTTACCGTGGACGGGCCCTTTGAGCGGTTAGTCAGGGATTATGGTTTTATGGAGGTCATCAAATGGTTTCACCGTCCCGGCCGCCTGGTCGAACTGCTGAAAAAAAATGCCGCCCTGGCCGCAGCGGAGCTCAGGGCAGCAGATAATGCCGGAGCCGACCTTTTAATTTTATGCGATGATATAGCCTATAACAGGGGCCTGTATTTTTCTCCTGAAAATTTCAGGAGCCTGCTTCTTCCCCTGTACCGGGAGCTGAGAAATTATATCCGTGACCACAAACCGGTGGGATTCCATTCCGATGGCAACATTGAATCAGTCATCGATGACCTCATTGATGGGGGATTTTCAATCTTTTCCCTGGAACCCGAGGCCATGGACCTGGGCAAAATATGCCGCCGCCTGCCGGGAGATGCTTTCATTCTTTCCGGAATAAAGGCAGCCTGGCTAATGGAACCCGACCCCAACAACAGCAAAGACAGTGAAATAGTTGAATATATCAGTGACCTGAAGCAAGGCTGCCGGCTCATTCTGGCTTCAGCATGTGGCCTGTATGATCTGCAAAGCCTGGAGAGGTTGAAAAGGATATACCGGCTGGTGGAAAGTTGTTAAGTGATCTCCGGAAACCTGAGTTCTTGCAAAAAGGTGTTGCTGAATTCCGGCAAGGCCGCCAGTTCCAGGTACCCGATCCTGCGGGCAATTTCTTCTGCCCTTTTTCGTGCCGTTTTAGATAAAAGGATCATCCTGGCGCCGTCGCCCGCAGCGTTGCCCACCTGCTGAAAGCGCTCCAGCGGCAGAGGGGGCAGCATACCGATGGCAATGGCACTTTCCAGCCGCAGGTGGGTACCAAATGCGCCGGCCACAATTACTTTATCAATATCCCTTTCCGTCAGCCCGGTTTTCGCCAGCAAAACTTTTGTCCCCGCCGCAATGGCCGCTTTGGCCAGCTGGATTTCGCTAATGTCTTTCTGGTTTATAACCACGTCCCGGTCCGACCCGCTCTTTTCTGCCGGGACCAGCACATATTCCGCCACTTTTCGCCCTTCATTGAACCTGACCCGGGGATGACTGGCGTCCAGACGGCCGTTATAATTTATTACCCCCGCCCGGTACAACCCTGCCACGGCATCCAGGACACCTGAACCGCAGATGCCCGCCGCGGGCCTGCCGCCAATGGTTTCATAAAACAACTCCCTTCCACCGTCTGCCACCTCCACCCTGCTTATGGCGCCATCAACCGCTCTCATTCCCTGATAAATATGCGCCCCTTCAAAAGCCGGGCCGGAAGCGCAGGAACAGGAAAGCATCTCTTTGTCCCGGGCCAGTACGATCTCGGTGTTGGTACCGATGTCCAGGCCCAGGGTTACCCCCTGTGACTCATGAATACCGCTGCTCAGGATCATGGCCACATGGTCCCCTCCAACAAACCCGGCAACGGCCGGCACCAGGTAGGCGACGGCCCCAAAAGCCATCTGCAGTCCCAGATCCCGAGCTTTAACTTCCACCGGCAGGGTTAGTGCGGGCACGTAGGGGGACCTGGCCAGCTGGCCGAGCGGCAATTTTAATAACAAATGGTGCATGGCCGTATTGCCAGCAATTACTGCCTCTTCTACGTCCTGGGGAACCACGCCCGCCGCATCACAGAGGTCGTGCAGCAGCCGGCCAAGCCCATCCCTCAACACCTCCGCAATGCGGTCGTACTGTTCCTCCCCTTCCAGGGCATAAGCCAGCCGGCTGATTACATCTTCCCCGTAGGCAATTTGGGGATTCAGGATTCCTCCCGTTGCCAGGGTTGCTCCTGTTTCCAGGTCGACCAGATAACCGGCAACCTTGGTACTTCCCAGATCCACCGCCAGTCCCAGCGGCTTCCTGGCCCTCCCGTTAAAAATGGCATTGATTATCTCAGAGCCCCTGACGGTAACCGTTACTGTACCTTCCCCTGCCAGCGGCTCCACCCGGCCGATCAGCCCGGGATCCACGCGCAGGTCCGTTAATCCATGATTCCGGGCCAGAAACAGCTCAACCTGCTGCCAGGTCGAATGCGGGTAATCAAGGGAAGTGGGCTCGAGGGGAACGTTATACCGGCTGACCGGCGGTTCGGGAAGAACGGAAACCACCGTACCTTCCAGCTGCAGCTTCTGGCGACCGGCCAGGATTTCCGGCGGAATTTCAATCTTTGCCGGACCGGTTATTATCGCCTGGCAGGCCAGGCGATAACCTTCGCTGAGCTCCTTTTCGCCAAGCAATTTTAACTCAGTGTCATTGGGAGGGGAAAGTTCCCCCTCCACCAGGCGCACCCTGCAACGCCCGCAGAGTCCCTTACCACCACAGGGGGCGCTGATCCCGCCCCGTTCATGGGAAAAAATGTTCCGGGCAACCTGATAAATAGTTTGACCGCTCTCTGCTTCTATCCTCAGGCCCAGGGGTTCAAATTCAATATGCACACCCAACTTATAACACTCCTATCCACTTCTGGCAGATGGTTACACCCCTGCGGGCGTCGGTTACCCAACCATCCGCTCCAGAATATTCCCGCACTTTTTCATTTACCAGGCCACCAATAAGGATCTTGATTTTCTTCTCACGATCAAAAAGACGAACCAGGCTTACGGTGCGCCGGAGAGCTTCAAAACAGGAAGAAAGCAGGATGGACAGGCAGAGGATACTGGCCCCCGTCTCGTTCAGGCTGTGAACGAACTTATCCGGCGGCACGTTAACACCCAGGTCCTGGACCTCAAACCCGTGACAGCGCAGCAGGGAAATGGTGATGTTTTTGCCAATATCATGGATATCACCTTCGACAGTTCCAAAAACAATCCTGCCCAGGGGTTTTTGGGCTGTCTTTTTATCGAGGGCAGGAGCAAGTACCTGCATTACTTCCTGAAAAATTTCTGCGGAAAGCACAAGGTCGCCCAGGAAATACTCCCCCCTGGAATAACGCTCTCCCACCTCAATCATCCCGGTCCGGCATTCTTCCACTATATCCAGGGGTGTAGCGCCCATCTCCAGGCGATGTTTTACCAGGTCCATTACCAGACCCTCATTAAGGTCACTTATTGCCCGGGCCAGGGACGTCAACTTACTCAACCTCCTTCAACGGGCGAATTTCCGAAACCAGGCTAAAGCGATCACCACGGAAAACAAAAAATCCCCAACCGGCAACCGTCTCGTCAGCGGCGTAAAGGTACTGCTCCAGGCACAGTGCCGGTGAACCTGCCGGTACCTGGAGCAGAGGGCCGTCCTCTTCCCCAACCAGAACCGGCCGCAGGATCATGCGGCTGCGCACCGGCAGGACATCGCTGTGCATGGAAATTACTTCTGAAAAAGCTTTATACTGCAGCTCGTTTTCCAGGATGGGACTCCCCTTTTTAAAACGCATGTACTTGCGTTCCAGGGCCATTGGTGTATCACCGGCCAGGAGAAGCCGGCAAAAGTACAGAACCCTCCCGCCTTCTTCCAGGCCCAGTTTTTCACCGATTTCCGCTGGAGCCTTGAGTACCTTAACGGCCAGTAACCTGGCTTCAGGATTCAAACCCCGTCGGGACATTTCTTTATGAAATTCTTCAATGGTAAAAACAGCCCGGTCCAGGGCCGGGCGGGAAACAAAGGTTCCCCTCCCCGGGTGAGCAGAAATAAGGCCCCTTTCGGCCAGTATGCTGAGGCACTTGCGAACGGTCATGCGGCTTAAATTATACTCCCTGCCCAGCTGGTTTTCAGACGGCAGGGAATCCCCCGGCCTTAATTCTCCTGAAAGTATTTTTTGTTCCAGAATTTGAGCCAGTTGAAAATAAGGAGGCACAAAGGAATTCCTGTTAATTTTATCCCCCGCCAGACCCCACCCCCCCTTTTTACCTGCCTGATATGGACTTTTACGGCAAATCCCTGGCCCGACTCAGGGGGCACTTCTGCCGGATGCTGCAGTAATAACAGTGGTTTTCCGCACTGGGTGGCAACCCGCGGCCAATTCCCAGCGCCATGCTCAGGGACTTCCTGGGTAACATAATCCCGCTTTCCAGAATGCTCACGCCGATGGTTGAAGGGTTCACCAGCTCGTAAATAACCCGCTGGTCCTTGAGGTTTTCCCAGTAGGAATGGCCGGGACCCAGGGGAATGGTGGCTTCCAGGCCACGGGCCCTGAGCTGGCCTTTGATCTCTTCCACCAGCCTCCGGGCGGCCGCTTCAATAATACATGTACCGGCCACATCCAGAAAGTAGGCTCGAGCCGCCAATCCCCTGCGGTTATACTCCTCCACCCTTTTATCAATTGTATGACCCAGTGTACAGATAATCAAGAGCATGCTCCGGGCGTTACCGGCCAGGCGGACAAGCAGACTGCTTGTCAACGCCCGGCCTTCTTCCAGGACAATTTTATTCCCGGAAACCCCCAACACAGGCAAAACCCTGCAGACAGCTTCCGCCCGCGCCAGCAACTGCGCTTCACGCAGCATCTCTTTCATCAAAGCGCGGGAGGAAGAGGTGGAAGTCTTGAAAAGGGTATCCCATCTGACGTTGGAAATGTCTTTTTCGGCAAATTCCACATTCAACTTATAATAATGGTTTAAACCATACATGTCCAGGCCGCTCAATTTTCTTCACCTGAAAAACAGTTAGATAGAGGTGGCGGGTTATCCTTTCAATTTGCCCTCCTGATAACAGCGGATGTACTGCATGCAAAACCGGTCCTTATTCAGCAGCGCTTCCGTAGCGTAGATCAGGGCCATCAAGGTCCTGTCCAGGGGATCGGCTATAACGGCATCCAGTCCGCTGGCCATGCTCATGACCGCATAGGCCCGGTTCAGGTGCCGCCGCTCCGGCAGCCCGAAGGAAACATTGCTCAAGCCGGAAACAAAGTGCAGCCCGGGGAACCTGGCGGACATCTCTTCCATGAGGCGCAGGGTTACCAGCACTGTTTCCGGGTTGGTGGCCACGGAACGTACCAGCGGGTCAAAATAAATGTCATCGACCGGTACGCCGGCTTCCAGAAGATTGCCAACCAGTTTCAACCCAACCTCCAGGGCCTGATCCAGACTTGCCGGAATTCCCCTATCGTCCGTGCACAGGGCCACCACCGCCGCACCGTATTCCTTCACCAGCGGTAAAACATTTTTGTACCTTTCTGTTTCACCACTGATAGAATTGATCATGGCTTTACCCCGGTGAACGGCCAGTCCCGCAGCCAGGGCTTTATAATTGGGGCTATCAATGCATAAGGGAACATCAACAGCGGCCTGAACGGTCTGCACAAGCCATTCCATGGCGGCCGGTTCTTCCTGCGCCTCCAGGGTACCGCAGTTAACATCAAGCATATGCGCCCCGGCATTTACCTGGTTTGTTGCCTCCTGGTGGATAAATTCCACGTCCCTGGTCCGAACCGCCCTATCGATGCTTTTACGCGTCGAATTGATCCTCTCACCAATAATTAACATAGCTGCCTCCCGTTTTTTAACCCTGGCCGGAATTTGAATTCCGGCCAGGGTTAATTGTTCTGCTCAGGAATAAACTTTTTTACAGATATTAACGCCTGCCACGGCATCCTCCGCATAATAATCGGCCCCCGTAAACTGCCGGACCTGCTCGTTGCACGGGGCTCCCCCGATGATGATGGTAACCCGGTCCCTCAGTCCCGCTTTGGTAACCTCTTCAACCACCGTTTTCATTTCAGGATAGGTGAAGTTTAGCAGGGCGCTCAATCCAAGCACCTTTGCCCCGGTTTCTTTGAGCGTAGCGACAAATTTTTCAGCCGGCACGTCCACGCCAAGGTCGATAACCTCAAAACCGGAGCCGCGCAGGAGGTTTACCACAATGTTTTTGCCTATGTCGTGAATATCGCCTTTAACCGTGCCTATAACCACCTTGCCCCTGGAAGTCGTTGAATCTTCCCTGGGCATAACGTCCTCCAGCCGGTTCATTACATTCTTAAATATTTCCGCAGCAAAGAGCATCTGGCTTAAAAAGTACTGGCCTGATGAAAACAAATCACCTACACCGGACATCCCCTCATTGCATTCAGCGAGTATCTCCAGCGGGGAAACACCATTTTTGGCCTTTTCTTCTACCAGTTGATAAACTTTCTGCTCGTCTAAATCCATCAATGCTCTGGCCAGTTCGGTCATTTTTTCTTTTTCCATAACTCTTCCTCCCATTTCAATATCGTTTATCAGAAATGAAACAACTCATAGCCTGTTATTTACGCATAGATACCATATTCTTTTGCCGATTGGATTAAAGCATGGAGGTTTTCCGGGGGTATGTCGTCAATTACAGCCCCATTGCAGAGGATAAACCCACCATCTTTTCCTGCAACCTGGATGAGATGCTTGCAATAATCCTTCACTTCCTGTGCCGTTCCAAGGGTTAGCAAGCTAATAGGTACGTTGCCGGCAATACAGGCTGTATCCCCAAGAATCTCTTTGGCCCTGGCCATATCAGTATTATCAAAAAGCCAGACCGTTTTCCCTCTGGGCAGGTCACGGATGACCTCCAGGCGCGTATTATAGCCACCCTCGGCAAACAGGAAAGGCACCATTCCTTCCTCTATCAAGCCCAAAATAACCTTCTTCAGGCTTGCCCAGTAGAATGTTTTAAACTGTTCATCGGACAGGAAGCCATCTGCACCTTTGTGCAAGGGCATAAATACCAGGGGATTGCCTGCCGCCCTGGCCCCGGAAACTCCCATTCTAATAGCAAGCGGCGTTAATACTTCCATAGCCTGGAGCAGCTTATCGGGCTGCCTGTACATATCCAGCATGATCCCATGGGTACCTCTGAGGGTATCGCCAATAATATCAAAGGGAGCCTTGCTCACACCTCCGAAAAAGGCGGGAAAGCCTCTTCCCTGAACCTCCCGGTCCACATCCTGCAGCACTCCAGCCCAGCGAACTGCCTCATTAGCTGCTTCCATAACCGATTTAAGCGCAGCCTGCACATCAGGAAATCCAAAAGGAATAAAGCTGCCACAGGTCATCACTATCTCCATCACATCAGTAAGGGGAGCCAGTTTTTCAAAGGGCTTGAGGGCTCCAAAAACCCGCGGCAAATATACTCGCATCCAGAAATCGGTGGGATCCTGGATCAGGTGATCATACTCATCCGCTTTCATATACTCGGCTTCCAGGCATTGATAGGACCGGTCCGGCTGGACTCCATGACCCGGCCACTGGTACAGCCTGTAATCGAGGAGATCAAAAAACTTCCCTGGAGGAGCCAGAAATAGTCCCAGGTAGGCATCAGGCTCAAAATCAAAAACATATTTTTTCCAGGCTGAAGCTGCTTTATCGTAATCGTACATAGCATCTTGAACGGTTATCCCGGCATAATAAGCGGGGAAGAATCCTGTCATCGGGCACACCGGCACCCGGTCAGGAACTTTTTCCAGCTGAATGGCATCCATAATGCGGGTTACTTTTTTCCGGTATGACTCTTCTGCATCCTGGTTGACAAATTCCACACCGTTGCCCGAAAGCCATAATTCAAACATCTGTTTACCCTTATCTTCCCGGGTCATCAAATTTCCCTCCTGGCAATTTTTTTATAATTTTTTCAGGGACCTAATGAAATTCTTTATTACGGCACCATTTCCAATACCCCCAGTGAAATGAGATTCTTAATTTCTCTATATGTATATACATTTAGTCATTTATACAATTCTCTATGTTCAGGCTTTTTCCTTCCGGTTTTTTATTAAAAATTTTTTGGTAAAGATAGTGAAAAAAATTAAAAGCCCCTGGAATCAATCCAGAGGCTTTAATAATTTTTCCGGCAGCGACCTACTCTCCCGGGGGTAGGCCCCCAAGTACCATCGGCCCTGGAGGGCTTAACTTCCGTGTTCGGGATGGGAACGGGTGTTTCCCCTCCGGTATAGCCACCGGAAAACCTGTATATTCCCTCAAAACTTCACAGTGAGAATCCGCAGGTATATGAGGTCAAGGCCTCGACCTATTAGTACCGGTCCGCTCAACCGGTTACCCGGCTTACACGCCCGGCCTATCTACCTGGTAGTCTTCCAGGGGTCTTACCCCGGCACCCGGTGAGCGCCGGGTGGGAAACCTTATCTTGAGGAGGGCTTCGCGCTTAGATGCTTTCAGCGCTTATCCCCACCAGACTTGGGT
>NZ_JMLG01000029.1:0-26863 GCF_000686645.1 Desulfofundulus thermocisternus DSM 10259 | reverse complement strand
GGATGGGCGCCTGGAACTGGATAACAACCGGAGTGAGCGGTCGATCAAACCCTTTGTCATTGGCCGCAAGAACTGGTTGTTTGCCAATACTCCGCGGGGTGCACGGGCCAGCGCTATTACTTACAGCATCATAGAAACGGCAAAGGAGAATGGGTTGAATCCTTTCCAGTACCTCAGCTATCTTTTTGAAAAACTTCCCAACCTGAACCCTAAAGACAGTAACGCCCTGGATCAGTTACTCCCCTGGTCCGATTCGCTGCCCCCTGTCTGCAGGGCTAATAAATAAGCCAGATTATGTCCCCACCTGATTGCAAGGTGGGGTTTATTTTACGCTTACTTTTCCCGGAACGAATCTTTACTTGAAAAGTGCCGGAGTTGCGAACATCACACCCCGGTTATTGCAGATTTCATGCTGGGGGAGGAAATTCCTCCGGCTAACCGGGTGGATCCCTTTGAAAAAGTCAAAAAACTGGAAGATTTGCCAGTAAAAGATAGAAGTGATTATTGGGATAAACAGTTTCAACGATGCCTGCGTTGTTATGCCTGTCGCAACGTCTGCCCGGCTTGTACTTGCCGTGAATGTGTATTTGACCAGGCAGAACCGTGCTGGATAGCCAAAGCCAATAACCTTTCGGAAAACACTGCTTTTCACCTTATCCGGGCTTTTCACGTAGCTGGACGATGTGTGGACTGTGGTGAGTGCGACCGGGTATGTCCAGTAAATATACCCCTTACGCTTCTAAACCGGAAGATCCTGAAGGACATCAAAGATCTGTTCAACGTCCCCACTCCGGGTACAAATTTAAATGAACTACCACCTCTGGGCTCATTTACCAATTCCGATCCCGATGAATTTATGTAGAGGGGGACAACTGCGATGAATGCTTATATCATTACCAGGGATAATTTAAGAACCTGGATCGATGCCCTGATCAGGGATTATACTTTAGTAGCTCCTGTTAGAGAGGAAGAAAAGGTTTCCTTATTTAAACCAGTAGGGAGCTTTACCGAAATAGATTTGAATTATACCAACAGCACGATTTCCCCCAAAGGCTGGCTTTTCCCCCAAACGGAAGAAATGTTTTTCTTTTTCACCAGCGACAACCAGGTTAACCTGGAGGATGCTTGTAAACCCGGAACAACCATCCTCTTTGGGCTTCGTCCCTGTGATGTAAAGGGAATCATAGCCCTTGATCCGGTTTTTAATGGCACCTATCAGGACTGCTACTATCAGATGCGCCGCCAGAACACCATTTTAGTATGTTTATGTTGCACCCGGGTAGAACGCCACTGTTTCTGTAATTCCATGGGTGGAGGACCCACCAACGGGGAAGGGGCCGATCTGTTACTAACAGAAATGGAGAACGGCTACGGCATTGAAGTATTGACCTCCCGCGGTGAAGAACTGGTCAACAAATACCACCAACTCTTTGCTGTCGACGGAGATAACCGTGTAAGTAAAACCCGCGATGAAATGGGTAAAAAATTGGCCAGCCAGTTTTCTCGAAAGGTAGATATCTCCGGCATAAAAGAATTTCTGGATCAGCATTTTGAACTACCTTACTGGAATGAACTTGCTCAGCGTTGTTTGGGCTGTGGTATTTGCACTTTTATCTGTCCCACCTGTCACTGCTTTGATATTTTCGATCAAAGCCCGGACGGGGAATCGGGAGTAAGATCACGTTGCTGGGATTCCTGCATGTTCAGCCATTTTACACGGATGGCGGGTGGACATAACCCCCGACCCACAAAAAAGGAACGCATACGCAATCGCTTTTTACACAAGCTGAAATATCACCGTGACCGCTATAATCTGGATGGATGCGTCGGTTGTGGTCGATGTATAAACAAGTGCCCGGTTAATATTGATATACGCCAGATCATTGCTGACCTGCAGGAGGTGGCCCGGTATGACCAATTGCCGCTCTCATAATCCTTTAAAACCTTTTCCAGCCACCATTATAAAGGTTATCGATGAAACTCCGGATGTAAAAACATTTCAAATGGTCTTTGATAATCCAGAGGTAATGGAAAATTTTAAGCAAAAACCCGGACAGGTGGCTCAAATTTCAGTATTTGGGGTGGGAGAAGCCACTATATCCATTACTTCCTCGCCTACCAGAAAAGGCCTTTTAGAATTTAGCGTAAAAAAGGTGGGAATGTTGACCAGTGCCTTACACCGCCTGGAACCGGGTTGCAAAGTGGGCATTCGCGGTCCCTATGGTAATCATTTTCCATACGAAAAAATGAAGGGTAAAGACCTTCTGTTTATAGGTGGCGGTATAGGCCTGGCTCCTTTAAGAGCGTTAATTGACTTTGTGCTGGCCGAGGAAAACAGGAAAGACTACGGAAATATAGAGATTATTTATGGTGCCCGATCTGTAGACGATCTTTGTTTCAAATACGATATCCTGGAACGCTGGCCTCAAATGCCGGGTACTAAAGTCTATACCACTATTGACCGGGCTGAGCAGGGGTGGGAGGGACACGTAGGGTTTGTACCGGCATACCTTGAGGAAATTAATCCTACTCCGAAAAACAAGTATGCCATTACCTGCGGACCGCCAATTATGATTAAATTTGTACTGCAGGCCCTTGAAAAGATGGGTTTCTCTGACGATCAGGTCATTACCACCCTGGAAATGAAGATGAAGTGCGGCATAGGTAAATGTGGTCGATGCAACATCGGTAGCAAGTACGTATGCCTTGATGGCCCGGTGTTCTACCTGAGCCAGTTAAAGCAATTGCCTCCGGAGTTTTAGCTTCCCTGCTAATATTATTAATCACAGGCAAACTAAAAATGGGGTAGCCACCCTCCGGGAAAAGAAAAAGACACCGTTTATAGTAAGGCCGGTGTCTTTTTTATCAGGTATATCTGCAGGACTCTTTTTTTAAGTACGGGGTAATATTACTTGAAAGCTTTACTGGACCAGTAAGAGGGTTTACAATAATACCGGAGAACTATACAATGATTAATCCTGATCGCTGAAACCCACCCCCAGTATCCCCCCCAGGGCACCGGCTACTATAGCCAAAATCAATTTCTGGATTAATGATACGGGTAATATTGGGGAGGGGAACAGAATACTGGCCAAGAGCCAGGAGATAATGAAAAATAAGAGGGCCACTCCCAGGCCGTGAAACAAACCACGATTTCCGGCCCGGCTGGCGGCAGAACAAGCACCTATCAGAATACTCAGAAAAAATAAACCTGCAGCAAACCACGGTAAACTGCTCTCAGGGAGCCTGGTAAAATAATATCCCGTGCCTATTAATGCACTGCCCAGAAAGGATACCGCCAGTCCCAACAGAGTGCCCCGGAAGACTTCCCCAATGTTAAAGGAGCCAGAAGTTTCATTATTAATCAAGTTAATCACCTCCTTTACTTTTATTTTCATCTATAATTCTTTATTTAGGATAATATGACTAATTTGGTTCAGGAGTGGAAAAATGGCAGATCAAATTGTGGCCTATTCACTGGGACAAAACTTATACCTTAATATTACTAACCGATGCACAAATAATTGTCTTTTTTGTATACGACATACCCCCCGGGGCATCGGTTATAATCTCTGGCTTAAATATGAACCATCTCCGGAAGAAGTACTTGCTGCAATTAAAGAACCTGCCAGTTACCAGGAAATAGTGTTCTGCGGTTACGGCGAACCGTTATTACGTCTTGATACAGTTAAAAAAATAGCCAGCCATTTAAAAAAAAAAAGATGCCAAAATAAGAATTAACACAAACGGACAGGCCGGACTCATCTATCAAAAAAATATTGTTTCAGATTTAAAGGATCTGGTAGATATTATCTGTATTAGCTTGAACGCGCACTCAGCCAGCAGTTATCTTAAAATATGCCGGCCAGTATACGGAGAGAAAGCTTACCAGGCCGTACTAGATTTTGCCCGCTCCTGTGTTGGGCAAATTCCCAGAGTAATTCTCTCCGTTGTAGATTGGCCAGGGGTGGATGTGGAAAAGTGCCGGGAGATTGCACGAAAGCTTGGAGCAGAATTTCGCCTGCGAAAATTCTCTGGAAACTAGAAGCACGCACCCTTTATACTTCCGGGCTTCCATTGTTTTTTGGATTCTTGCCTGCATTGACCTTCCCGGGAGAATTTTTACGAGAGAAAGGAGTGGGATCATCTACAAAGTCGTGTTCCCACTGACCATCAAGGTTAATCATGGTGGCAGATCCCGTAGCTTCAGGAATAAATGCATCTCCTCTAGCAAAGGGCTGTTTTTGTCTTTCTTTTTCTTTATCCATCTCTTTTTCACCTCAATTTAAACCGGTGTAGTTTTCTAACCAGCTTTTATCTTCACCCGCTGAAATTGTTTTTATGCGCAGGGGAAACCAACCCGTATACTATAAAGGAATATAATAAAGATGGGTGGCCGCACCCTAACTTTCAGGAGGTGCAATACTTTGGCGGTACAAAAAACAATTCTTACGGTTGAAGGAATGTCCTGCAACCATTGTAAAGCGGCAGTGAAAAAAGCTTTAAAAAAAATTGAAGGTGTGGAGGAAGTAAATGTTGATCTGGTTGGGAAAAAAGTCTCAGTTATTCATACTCCGGAAATAACTACGGAAAAGCTTGCTGAGGCAATAGAAAAAGCAGGCTACCGCGTCAATTCCTAGTTTTTTAATCGTGGAGGGAAATTAATATTCCCTCCTTTTGTATTATGTCGTAAGAAGTGAGTTTTTGATGGAATAAAATTACATTTACTTGGCAGGAAATTTCAGGTTAATCGAGAAATTGAAATTAACTAAAAACGTTAAAAAGGAGCGATACAGATGTGGAACCCGCTACTTGCTCTAAAACGCCAGAACACTATGGCTGTTTTATGGCATGTAGGGGCCCGCATCCTGGAAGCCCTGGGAGCCGAGGAACAGGCCCTTCGTTTTATAGACCGGGCTATGCAACTTCACCCCGGACAAACAATGTTCCATCTCCATGCAACCAGGTTATGCCTGAAACGGGGCCGACTGGATCGGGCAATCTTACACTGGAAAAGAGTAGCTGGCGAACAGGGTAAAACCAGCCTCCTTTACTGGCTTAATCGTTCGAACCAGCTGGCTAAAACTTCGCGATTATTTTCTCAATACAGTTTTTATAACTATCATAAAATTTCTAAAACTGGCATTGAGGAAAAAAGAACATCCCCTAAAAAACTGTGGGGTCAAATTGAAAATATGTTTCTAAAAAGAAATGATATACCATCGCTGTATGAAGTTGGTGTTCAGTTGCTGGAAATGGGAAAAGCTGAACAAGCCCTAACCGTTCTCCGGCAAGTTCAACTCTCTCAAGGGGCAAGTCCCGAACTATATCTGAACATGGGACTGGCAGCCAGCAAACTTGGCCGTCACGAGGAAGCTGTAGAATATTATCAGCGAGCACAAGCAGGAGGTCTGAACAGTGTAGAAGTAATGAATAATAAGGGATACAGCCTGTCCCATTTGGGGCGATATGAGGAAGCCATTGCCTGCTATGAACTGGCTAAAAAAATGTGTCCCGGTGACGCAGCAATCCTGTCAAACCTTGCTTCCTGTTATCACAGGTCAAGGTTATATCAAAAAGCTATCTCTTGTTACGGGAATGCCCTTCGTTGCGGGTTAAATGATGCTACTACCTTAAATAACTACGCCCTTTGCCTGGATGAAATAGGAAGGGAAGATGAAGCCATTCAGTTATACGACCGCGCCCTGGCCGATGACCCTGAAAATCCTGTAATTCTCCTCAATAAGGCTGCATGTCTGGTTAAATTAAAACGTTATAATGAGGCCATAATTATATGTAAACAAATTCTTGCCAACCGGCCCGGTTGCCCGGAAACATGGGGTATGCTGGGTAATGTTCTGAATGAGATGGGGCAGGCAGCGGAAGCTGTAGAATGCTATAACCGGGCTCTGGGTCTGATATAAAAAAGACGGGCAGATAAGTTTAAACATCCATGTTTATAGGCGGTCATTCGTGATGAAATGGCCGCTTTTCTTATAATATCGGCCTGGAAACACGGAAACACCTTTGAGCACCATCATTAAAGATAATAGAAGGACGATCGGGAAAAGTGGCGAAATAGTTAAAATCCAGGTGGCTGTGTTATACTACTCGTTGGAGGAATTCATGATATGTACCGTTTAACAATAATCGAACGTTTTGCTGCTGCCCACCGCCTATTTAATTATCAGGGTAAATGCGCCCGCCTGCACGGACACACATGGACTGTTGAAGTGTCAATAGAAGGAAAAAAATTAAATTCCTGCGGAATGCTTATTGATTTCGGAGAGCTAAAAAAAATGACCAGCACGGTTATAGAAGAGCTTGATCATAGCTACTTAAATGACTTGCACCCATTTAACAAGCTTGATAATAACCCAACTGCGGAAAACCTGGCCAAATATATTTATCACCAGCTAAAAACTTTACTACCTTCTAATTTGACCATAGCTGAAGTACGGGTTTGGGAATCCCCCGATGCCTGCGCCAGTTACCGGGAGGATACAGGACTATGAAAAGTGTAGTTTTGCTATCCGGTGGCCTTGATTCTACCGTTTCCATGGCCCAGGCTTTAATCGAAGGAGAGGTACAACTTTGCTTGACTATAGATTACGGCCAGCGGGCGGCAGCAAAGGAAATAGCTGCTGCCCAAGCCCTGGCTGCCCATTATAACCTGGCTCACCGGGTTATAAACCTACCCTTCCTGGCTGATGTTACTACCACTTCTCTGGTCAATACGAAAGAAATCATACCGGAACCCGAAGGAGAGCTGGATAACCCTCAGCAGGCCAGAACCAGGGCAAAAGCAGTATGGGTGCCCAATCGCAATGGCCTGTTCATAAATATTGCTGCCTGCTTTGCGGAAGCCCTGGGATGTGAGCAGGTGGTAACCGGTTTTAACCGGGAAGAAGCAGCTGCATTTCCCGATAACAGCATTGATTTCATCGAAGCAATTAACCTTTCTCTATCATATTCCACAGCTAACAAGATACGTGTAGTTAGCTATACCGCCAGGTTAAATAAGTCAGAAATAGTACGCCTGGGGCAACGTCTTAAAATTCCGTGGCACTTGCTCTGGAGTTGCTACTACGGTGGTGAAACCATGTGTGGCCGCTGTGAAAGCTGCCGGCGATTTATGAGGGCTATGTCCGCTGCGAGGTGAAATTATGCATTTTTATTTTGCTCCTCAAATTCTACAGTACGATGGTACCCAGCTTGCCTCTCTTTGGGCTTATAGATCCTTTGGTCTTTTAGGTGATAGTATAGTAGCTTTCCGGGGGCCCTGCTGCATTCATTTTGAGCATATGGTAGATTTAGAAGATGTCCGCAACCAGCAACCCATTTATGGAAATGATATGTTACATTTTATTGTTGAACATTTTGATCATGATTTAGAAAAAACGATCCTGCGCCAGCGCCTGTTCATAACTGTGGTTAAAGAAGTTCTAGAAGAAAAAGGATATAAATTGGTACGATCAGGCGATGATTTATACTATCAAAAGCGTAAACTTTCGATTTCCATTGCTACTGCCACACCAGTATCCACTATAATTCATACAGCTTTAAATATATCTGCGGAAAACACACCGGTACCAGCAGTGGGACTAATAGAACTGGGCTGGCCGGCTGAAGAAGTTGCCAAGCTTGCTGAGAAAATTGGCTTATCCTACATAAAAGAGATGGAAGGTATACAGCGCGCCAGATGTAAAGTCAAGGGGGTGCGATAAGGTGTCCCCCCTGGCTGCCCCGATTATAGAGATATTTTCCTCAATTCAGGGTGAAGGTATTTTTGTAGGATGCCGGCAAATTTTTTTGCGCTTTGCCGGTTGTAATTTGACCTGTAGCTATTGTGACACACCCCGTGATGTACCTGAACAATGCCGCTGGGAAAAGCGGCCGGGCACCAGGAAATTTTTTTCCTCACCAAATCCTATGACTGCCCAGCATGTCGCCCTGATCCTGAGGGAACTTGAACCGGCTGCTCATCATTCTATCAGTTTGACAGGGGGGGAACCTTTACTTCATACACCTTTTTTAATAGAGCTTATTCCTCTAATTAAGGGAACCCGGCAGGGCATTTACCTGGAAACTAATGGCACTTTGCCAGAATACTTAAAACCATTACTTCCCTTCATTGACATTATTGCTATGGATATTAAGCTACCCGGGACAGCTAAGGTAAAACCCCTGTGGGATGAGCACAGGGAATTTCTAGAACTGGCCCGCACTAAAAATACATTTGTAAAAATAATAGTGGATGAAAACAGTAAAATGGAAGAAATAGAAAAGGCTCTGGATTTAATCTGCGATGTCGGGGATTTTCCCGTAGTATTTCAGCCCGTAACAACACCTGACGCGGAGATAAAATTAAGCGCAGAAAAAATTATCACCTGGCAATCCCTGGCCATGAAAAGATTAACCGATGTCAGGGTTGTCCCACAGACACATAAATTTCTGGGTTACTTATAATTTTAGGAGGGAGAGGCAAGTGATTGATACCGAAAAAATTGAAAAAGCAGTACGTATGATTTTAGAAGCCATTGGTGAAGACCCTGACCGGGAAGGGCTCAGGGAAACGCCAGCCCGGGTGGCCAGAATGTATAAAGAAATCTTTTGTGGACTTTGGGAGGATCCGGAAATACACCTGGAAAAAATTTTTACTGAAGAGCATGAAGAAATGATTCTGGTTAAGGATATACCTATATATTCGATGTGCGAACATCACCTTTTACCGTTTTTTGGAAAAGCCCATGTTGCTTATATACCCAGGAAAGGTAAGGTTACAGGACTTTCCAAGCTGGCACGGGTAGTAGAAGGGTTTGCCAAACGTCCTCAATTACAGGAGCGCTTAACTACCCAGATCGCCGATAGTATTATGCGCCGGTTGAATCCCCAGGGTGTACTGGTAATAATCGAGGCAGAACATATGTGCATGACTTTACGGGGTATTCGTAAACCTGGTTCGAAAACCATTACTTCAGCAGTACGCGGCTCCTTTCAAAGAAGTGAAGCCACTAGAGCAGAAGCACTTGCCCTTATCAAGGGTTAGCTAACCAGTACCCGAGGAGGTAAAAAATTATGAAAGAAAAAGAAGGCAAGCTTGAATTAATAGCTACTAAAAGCTTTACACCCTATCCTGAAATGTATAAGGTAATAGATTTTCTAAATAAAAATCTTAAGCATAAAAAATTAATGTTCGGTTTAACCAAAGATGCGGAAAAAGACAAGATGATTATTTCAATTTACGAAATCTAATGGAGGGTACCATGATTGTTTTGCTCAGCAATGATGATGGGATATTTGCTCCCGGCTTAAAAGCGCTGGCCAAGAGCCTGCAGGAAACCGGTGAGCTTTATATTGTGGCCCCGGACAGGGAACGCAGTGCCACCGGTCACGGTATCACTGTTCATCGCCCCCTGCTTTTGGAAAATGTTAATATACCAGGCATTAAAGCCAAAGCCTGGGCTGTACAGGGAACACCGGCCGATTGCGTTAAGCTGGCCCTGGAAGATCTTCTACCGGAGCCCCCCGCAATGGTAGTTGCCGGTATTAATCAGGGACCTAATTTAGGAACTGACGTCCTTTATTCAGGAACGGTGTCCGCAGCTATAGAAGGAACTATTAATGGGTTTCCCTCCCTGGCCGTTTCTCTTACCAGCTATAGCAAACATGATTTTTCCACGGCAGCAACAATAACAAGAAAAATAGTTAATCTTATCTTAAAAACAGGACTACCCGAAGGGACATTATTAAATATCAATATACCAGCTGAAAAACCTCGCGGTATACGTATAACCCGCCTGGGAAGCCGGAGGTATGTCAATATATTTCATAAGCGTACTGATCCCCGGGGTCGCATTTATTACTGGATGGCAGGAGAACCGTTAGATCTCGAAAACAACAGTGATGATACGGATATAAGAGCTATAAAACAAAACTTCATTTCCATTACACCCATTCAGCTCGATCTGACCGATTATCGTTCTATTGATGTAATCCGTGAGCAATTAAGCGCAATAACTATTGAATGCTAATTTAACTACGCCATCCCAGAAAAGAAGTCAGGCGGCGCAAATCATGGCCGTGTATTCCACCGGATAGAAGCAGTAAAAATAAATAAGTTACCCCACCCAGGAACAACACAACCAGCAGGTCGAAAAAGGACAGCTCTCCAAAATTCATGATAAACTGGCGCACGTAACTCATAACTCCCGCCATACCTGCAGTAGCTACCAGCGGTTTGCCCAGGCAATAACCAAAATCCAATCTTAAGCCGATGATATTTTTTAGATCCCGGTAATTTAGTAATGCCATAATCATATAGGCCACACAAAAGGAAAGAGCAGTACCCCTTATTCCCAGGGTGGAGGTAAGGTAGTATATTCCGGCTACTTTAAAAACAGAGGCAATGAGCAGGTTACGTAATGGCCTTTCTGCCCGCCCCAACCCCTGCAAGATGCCGGTAGTGGTTTGCTGCAGGTAAAGAAACGGCCCGCCTAGAGCCAGAACGCCCAGAGCCATACCGGCGTCAGCATAACCGAAAATAATCCGGCACAGCTCCCTGGGTAGAAGGAGAAAAATTGCCGTTGCAGGCAAACCGGCCAACATGGTCAGACGCAAAGCCTCTTCTGTACGAACACGTACCAGGGGAAGGTCATTCTTGGCCAGGGCATCACTAACAGCCGGAACGAGAGCTGTGGCCAGGGAAATAGTAACAATACTGGGGGTAAACAGCAGGGATTCTGCAATACCCACAAACTGGCCGTAAACACCTGTTGCTTCATTTAAATCCATTCCTGCTATCTGAAGCCGACGGGGAATTAACATGGCATCTATAGTCAAAAAGGCCGTAGAAACAAAACGGGTTAGAGTTACGGGTATAGCCAGATTGAAAATCTGGCCCGTAACCGTAAGCACCGGTACAGGACAATATGCTGACAAAGGGGGAAGGTAAGGCCTTTTCTTAGAATAAATGGCCAGCATGAACATGAAACCAACAAATTCACCCAGTACAACCCCCAGGGATATGCCCATAGCTGCATACTCAATTCCCCTGGGGAGCATTAACCACGCTATCCCCAGCCCGGCAATCACCCGAACCATTTGCTCCGCTACCTGTGATATAGCTGTAGGTGTCATCTGCTGGAGCCCCTGAAAAAAACCGCGAAATGCAGAGCATAGGGATACGATAATAATCCCGGGAATTAAACTGAGAAAACAATAGTATACTTTAGGGTTGGGGAAAATGTAGTTTTGCAAAAAAGGTAGGCCCAAAATAAGTATAAGGGTAAAAAACAAACTGCAGGCAACAATCCACCAGAAAGCAACAGAAAAGACCCGGTAGGCACCCCACAGGTTTCCCCGAGCAACCTCTTCAGCTATTAACTTAGCAATAGCCACAGGAATTCCTGCAGTAGCCAGAACCAGTATCAAGACGTAAATGGGGTAGATCATGTTAAAGAGGCCGACTCCTTCAGGACGGATCAGCCGGATCATTAGAATTTGATAAATGAATCCAATTATACGGTTGCACAGGCTGGCCAGCAATAGGACAAAGGCACCATAAATAAATGAATGCCGGGACATGTACTCCACCTCTTGCTATATGTATGATTGAATTCAGGTACCTATGTGGCCAACCATGTCAGTCTCGCCGGATAATATGTCGAAAAAATTTTCTTCTTCCCAAAGGATTTTAGGAACATAGCGTAGAATAAGAGGAGCTTAGGCAGCTTATCAAGCAAAGAAAAGTTTTATCATGGGCACCCCAGTAGGGGCTGTTTTTGTTGTTCAATCCAGATATGCCCAGTTCTGGCTGTGCTATAGTATATATTGCTAACCTGGGGGAAACCATTATTTACAAAAAGGAGGTAACGGGATTTTGAAAAATTACCAGACTTCTCAAATCCGCAACATTGGCGTGGTGGCCCATGGCGGCGCCGGAAAGACCTCTTTAGTAGAGGCAATGCTCTTTAATACCGGAGCGATTTCTCGACTGGGGCGGGTAGAAGATGGAACCACTACCTCTGATTATCACCCCGAAGAGATTAACCGGCAGGTAACCATTCATACCAGCCTTGTACCTTGCGAATGGCAGAATCATAAATTAAACCTCCTGGATACCCCTGGATATTCTGATTTTATAGGGGAAGTTTATGGTGTATTACGGGTGGTGGAAACTGCACTTTTTGTGGTCTCCGCCGTTGACGGAGTGCAGGTGCAAACTGAGGTTATCTGGGACCTACTTAAGGATAATCAATCCCGGCTGATTTTTATAAACAAGATGGATAGGGAAAACGCTAACTTTTTTAAAGTTCTTGATGATTTACAGGCTAAATTTAACGCCAACTTTGCTCCCGTACAATTGCCCATTGGTCAGGCCAACAATTTTACGGGAATTGTTGATCTGATCGAGCAAAAGGCATACTCTTTTGAAAATGGAAAAACTAAAGAAATAGATGTTCCCTCAGAACTTGCTTCGGAAATTTCTTCCTACCGTGAAAAGTTAATAGAAGCAGCAGTGGAAGCTGATGACGAGTTAATGATGAAATATCTGGAAGGGGAAGAATTAAGCGGGGAAGAAATAAAACAGGGGCTGCAAAAGGGAGTCAGTACAGGTAAAGTAGTACCCATTTTATGCGGTTCGGCCACGAAAAACATGGGTATTACCAGCCTGATGGATTTCCTGGTAGTAAACTGTCCCGCCCCCCCTGTACATGAAGGAGCTCCCTTCTCCGGCCTGGTCTTTAAAACTCTGGCTGACCCTTACGTGGGTAAAATGAACTTTATCCGCGTTTTTAGCGGAACATTAAAAAGTGATACTGTAGTGTTAAACAGCACCAGGGAAAAAACGGAAAAGATTGGGCAAATACTCTATGTGCGGGGCAAAAACTCCATTCCTACCACCGAGGTTCCCACGGGAGATATTGCCGTGCTGGTTAAACTGCAGGACACCAGTACCGGTGATACGCTGTGTGACAAGGATCACCCCGTTAAACTGGAAAGAATTAACTTCCCCGAACCAACCCTGACAGTCGCCATCCAGCCCAAGAGTAAGGGAGACGAAGATAAACTGGGGGATGCTCTGTCCAAGTTGCTGGAAGAGGACCCCACAGTCCGGGTGGAGAAAAATACGGAAACAAAGCAAACCCTGCTTACGGGTATGGGAGAACTGCACCTGGATATCCTTCTCGAAAGGTTGAAGCGCAAATATGGCGTGGATGTTAGCATGGATTCACCAAAGGTACCCTATCGGGAAACCATCCGTGCCGAAGTAAAGGTGGAAGGCAAACATAAAAAGCAAACTGGCGGTCGTGGACAATATGGCCACGTCTGGCTGCGCCTGGAACCCCTGGCTGATGCACCATTTGAATTTACCGAGGAGATTTTTGGTGGAGCAGTCCCCAAACAATATATCCCGGCGGTAGAAAAGGGCGTACGTGAAGCCATGCAGGAAGGTGTTCTTGCCGGCTATCCGGTTACCGGTGTAAAAGTTGTACTTTACGATGGTTCATTCCACCCGGTGGATTCTTCAGAACTGGCTTTCAAAATTGCCGCCTCTATGGCCTTTAAGAAAGGTCAGCAACAAGCCAAGCCGGTACTACTTGAACCAATCATGGAAGTGGAAGTTACTGTTCCTGAAAGCTTTATGGGTGATATCATAAGCGACTTTAATACCAAGCGAGGGCGTATCCTGGGAATGGAAGCAGCAGGTAAAAACTCCCGCGTCAGGGCTCTGGTACCCCTGGCAGAAATGTACCGTTACGCAATCGACCTCAAGTCCATGACCCAGGGAAGGGGTTCCTTCCGCATGAGTTTCTATAGTTACGAAGAAGTTCCCGCCCGCCTGGCAGAAGAAATCATTAAAAAAGCTAAGGAAGCTGCGGAAGCAGAAAAATAGGCAGGATAAATACTCCTGCCTATTTATTTACAAACGCCCATGATGGGCACACAAAAAAGAAGCCTCAACTCCTTGAGGCTTCTGCGTTTCTTTGGCAGGGGAGACAGGACTCGAACCCGCAACCTACGGTTTTGGAGACCGCCGCTCTACCAATTGAGCTACTCCCCTAGAGAAGAAATATCATAGCGCAGTGTTATTATAAAATATTTTCTTTATAACGTCAAGAACTGTTTTCACGTAACGTGGCTGACGCTAGATTATAACGTTTACAATTAATGAAGCTTTTAAACACAGGGAGATATGGGGGATGAATCAAAAAAACGCTAAGTGACAAATTTGGTGTCTATTGTTAAAATAAAGAAAAATAAATTCGAAGGGAGGGAAATACCCCTGGGCGATTGATTATCCCGGATAATACAAATAAAATTCTGCAAACCGGGCATGAAGCGCAGGGATTTCGTTATGGGTATTGAGTTCAAGAAAATAGTAAATGAAACAGAATTCCATAGTCCTTTTCAGGATTTTGCTTTAAGCAGCTTCCGTAGTGAAATAAGGTTTGATCCCCTAACTGGCCACAGAACACGCATTTTCCCTTTTCGCAATCGCAAATTACCCCGCCATGACTGGACACCATTCGTAGAGGAATCACGGCAAAGATTCTGTCCTTTTTGCCCCGAAAACCTTGAAAAAGCCACACCACGCTTTCCAGAGTATATAGTTGCGGGAGGCCGCGTTAAATACGGCCAGGCAGTGGTGGTGCCTAACCTTTCTCCATATGAAATTTACTCAGGAGTAACTGTAATGGGTCCGGAACATTATCTTTCCATGACGTCTCTTACACCCAATATAATAGCAGACAGTTTCCAGGCATCATTAAATTTTCTCCAACTGGTAGAAGCATATGACGCAGAAAGAGCCAGGTATGGCTCTGTTAACTGGAATTATATGCCCTACGCCGGCGGTTCCATAATTCATCCCCACCTACAGGTTTTATGCGGGCCAACACCTTGCCGTTACGATACAGAATTAATTAATTGTGGCAAATTATACCTGGAGCAAAACGGCAGTAACTTCTGGGCGGACTTACTGGACTATGAAATAAAAATGGGGGAACGTTACCTGGGGCGAGTTGGTAATATCCACTGGATAGCCACGTTTGCCCCGCGGGCCCTGTGTGATGTTACAGCCATTTTACCTCATAAAACAACCTTTGCTGAACTGGAGTACCGGGATTTACACGACCTGGCGGAAGGTTTACATAAAATTATCCTCTATTACCAAGAAAACAACATTGCCAGTTTTAACGTAGCTCTCTATGCTGCCCGAAAAGAGGATCAGGGCTTCTGGATTACCGCCCGGATCGTTGGTCGTTATACCATCTATCCTTTGGTAGGAAGCGACTACAGTCACCTACAAGTACTTCATGATGAGCCCTGGACATTACATGTACCCGAAGATATGGCTAGAGAATTAAAAAAATATTTTTCTTAAAAAATTTGGGGCCTGCTGAATAAACGGCAGGCTCAATGTATTATCCGATTGTCCAACATCAAGAGAAGGAAAAATCCCACAGGATGGCGAATAAACATACATAAAATAACCGTGGGGGGAGAGGAAAGAGTGGGAACACGGTGCATAATATGCGGTCGCATGATTGAAGTGGAAGAATTTAACCCTGATGCTTACGACGATTATGAGGATGAGGATCTTAAACCTAAAAAATCTGTTATGATCTGTCAGTTGTGTGAAGCAAAACTACGCCACGAAGCCGATGAGGCACAAAAGAACCCCAAACCTATGTAGTAACTAGATTTTCATTAACTTTTAAAGTAATCATATCCCAGATGCGTTAGTATAGTCTATTGGGGAGGTTTATTTATTTGAAATTAATATCAAAAATCCCCAGAACAGTAATTCTCCTTGCTTCAGTAATTGTTCCATTTCTGATATATGGAGGAGCAAATTTTTATACTGATTGGCTATGGTTTAAGTCCTTAGATTTTGAAGAAGTCTTTTTAACTATTCTATTTTCGAAGCTATTAACAGGATTGTTGTCAGGTTTAATAATTTTTCTCGTTGTTTTCATCAACTTATTATTTACCCGCGGCCCTTTAATTAAAGCAGCTGAAACCAGAACAATTAATGACGGTGACATTGTTACTCTTTATCATCCTCCCTGGAGTAAGTTTATACATTCAAAAAAATTAATTGCTTTTCTAGCCATACTGAGTCTTATACCGGCGCTTTTAACTGCTTTAGCCGTAACTGACAACTGGAATTTAGTGCAACAATTTCTCCACAAAACAACTTTTAAGGTAAAAGATCCCCTTTTTTATCGTGATGCAGGATTCTATATCTTCGAGCTACCCTTTTATCATTTTATCTATCATCTATTATTAGGTGCCTCCGTTCTTAGCCTGTTAATTGTAAGTGGTATTTATATCCTTATAGGCAGTACTTATCCAGGTGGATGGAAAAGTATTTTCAGGTTTAACCATATTAAGTGCCACCTGTCGATCCTGGCAGCAATTTTTTTCCTTTTCCGGGCTGCAGGATACTATCTCGCACAGTATATGTTACTGTTTTCTGAAAGGGGTGCAGTTTTTGGCCCAGGCTACACCGATGTCCACGCCAATCTGCCGGCATATAAAATTCTATTCGTCCTGGCCCTCGCCTGTTCGGTTATTATATTGTTAAATATATTTCTTTCGCGCTTCCGGTTTGTTCTTTACACAATTGGTTTTTTAATCGCCGGATCCGTAGTGCTAGGTGTTATTTACCCCGCTGTGGTACAAAAATTTATAGTTGTTCCTAACGAAATGGAGCGGGAAAAACCTTATATTGAAAATGCAATTAAATTTACCCGGATGGCTTATAATCTTGATAATATAGAAAGAAAATCATTTCCTGCCGGCAAAATGTTAAGTGCGCAAGACCTGGTAAATAACCAGGAAGTTATTAATAATATCCGGCTCTGGGATTACCGTCCTTTGCAGCAAACCTATAGTCAACTACAGGAAATGCGTCTTTATTACCAGTTGAAAAATATAGACATTGATCGTTATGTTATCGATGGGAGTTACCGCCAGGTAATGGTGGCGGCTAGAGAATTAAATCAAAGTCAGCTGCCCCCCCAGGCTCAAACCTGGGTAAACCTGCATTTAAAATATACCCATGGATATGGAATTGTTATGAGCCCGGTCAATGAAGTAACAAGGGAGGGTTTACCAAGTTTTACCATTAAAGATATACCTCCCTCAACCCATACAAACTTAAAAGTTGAACGTCCGGAAATTTATTTTGGTGAGCTTACAGATAACTATGTAATAGTCAATACTAAAAATCCGGAATTTGACTACCCCAAAGGAGATGAAAATGCCTGGTGTTTTTACCAGGGGAATAAGGGGGTAAAGGTTAATTCTTTATTCCGTCGTTTACTGTTTGCTATATCTTTTGGGGATTACCGTATTCTTCTTTCTGGGGACATAACGCAGGATAGCCAGATTCTTTATTACCGCAATATTTATGAGCGTGTACCCAGGTTAGCACCTTTTCTAACTTATGATGGAGACCCCTATATAGTCCTGGCCAACGGCAAGCTCTACTGGATGTGGGATGCCTATACAACAACCAGCATGTTCCCTTATGCTGAACCCTACAACCACCGGCTGAACTACATCCGCAACTCAGTGAAGGTGGTGGTTGATGCTTATGATGGTAGCGTAAGCTTTTATCTTGCCGATGAAAATGATCCCATTATTCAAACATATAGCAAAATATTCCCGGATGTTTTTCAGCCTCTTGAGGAAATGCCCGAGGCTCTTAAGACCCATATCCGTTATCCCGAAGACCTTTTTATGATTCAAGCGCAAAAATATGCTCTTTATCACATGGAGGACTATCGCATTTTTTACAATAAAGAGGATAAATGGGACAGGCCAACGGAAATAGTTGAAGATAAAGAAGAGCCCATGGAAGCCTATTACATTATCACCAGGTTACCCGGTGAAAAACAACCAGAATATATACAACTGCTGCCCTTTATTCCACAAAATAAAAAGAATATGATAGCCTGGCTGGCCGGTAGATCAGATGGGGTAAATTATGGCCGGTTGCTGGTGTATGAGTTTCCAAAGCAGGAACTGGTATATGGTCCCATGCAAATCGAAGCGCGCATTAACCAGGACACCACGATCTCACAGCAATTATCTCTCTGGGACCAGCGAGGATCGAGAGTCTTCCGGGGTAACCTGCTGGTAATACCGGTTAAGGATTCTCTGTTATATGTAGAACCTATATACCTGCAGGCAGAACAAAGTAAGATGCCCGAACTACGGAGGGTTATAGTTGTTCATGGTGATCAGGTAGTGATGGAGCCAACTTTAGGAGAAGCTTTAAGACGTATCTTTGGAGTCGAAGAAGAAATAGAGCACTCTGTAACAGAACAACGGGTTGACAATATTAACAATAAAGCAGGGTTAGTTGAACTGGCCCGTGAAGCCAGCAGGCTCTATGATCAAGCGATGGAGAAACTAAAAAACGGAGACTGGGCCGGCTTTGGTAATTCATTACAACAGTTAAAACAGGTTTTAAACGAATTAACCTTACGAGCCAGTGAATAATGTTTACCGCGTATTATTTGCGGGATAAAAAAGGAGGGAGAAATAGTGTTTTTTGAACAGTGGTGGCAGGGAATTGTGTTCGGATTTTTTACCACAGTGGCTCTGCTGGTGATTGCCTCTGCTTTTACAAGTATGTGGAAGAAGTATGAGGATAGGGAAGAAAAACCAACCCACAGCTGTGATGCCCATGGTCATCACTAAAATCATAATTTACCTTCTACCGGTATAAAAACCGGTAATTTTTTCATGGAGGTAATTATAATGCCCTTTATAACTATTGATTCCCTTAATTATTATTACTCAGCTGAAATGCCTAAAGATAAGGAACCAAAACAAACCATCCTTTTTGTCCACGGTGCAGGGGGAAGTCACCGCCACTGGCTTTACCAGCTTAACGGTCTAAAAGAAAATTACATGGTTCTGGCCGTGGATTTGCCCGGTCACGGTCAGTCACAAGGAGAAGCGTACGATAATATCACGGCATACCGCCAGTTTATCAATGCTTTTACGGAAAAGCTTATCGGCCACCGGTTTATTCTTGCCGGGCATTCGATGGGGGGAGCTATCACCCTGGATTTTGCCCGCTCATATCCAGAAAAACTTGCCGGAATGATTTTGATTGGAACCGGTGCCCGTTTGCGGGTACTCCCTGCTATACTGGAAACTCTTCAGCAGGGGAAATATTACACGGATTTAATCCAACTGGCCTATAGTAAAGATGCACCTGCCTCACTCCTGGAAGCTGCACGCAGGGAAATGGAATCTGTTCCTCCCAAGGTATACCTGGCTGATTTTACTGCCTGTAATGGTTTTGATTTGATGGATATGCTGCCGTTAATTAAAGTCCCGTCCCTGGTAATATCTGCCGATCAGGATATGCTGACACCGGTTAAGTATGGTGAATTTTTGCAACGGAATTTACCCCTGGCCCGGCTGGAAATTATCCAGGGTGCAGGCCATATGATGATGCTGGAAAAGCCAGGAGAAATTAACGCTGCAATAAACAGGTTTATAGAAAATATCTTGCACGTGGTATAAGCGCAGCGGTAAAAAGTCAAGTACTTTTTGAAGGGAAATTGGAAAAAATTTTTGGGGTTAAGTCGTAAAAAGGCAACAACAAACCAGGCCCAGAAGCTGACAATATCTGGGCATTATCTGCAGTGCTCACACTTAAAGGAGGCGATCAATCACCCCTTTTCCTGGGCGTATAAAGCTGGTTTGAGCGCAGCAAAGCAAAAACCAGCCGGACCAGTTTTCTGGCGGTAAGGACGAGTGCTCTTTTATGTTTATGCGTACGGGCTTCATTGTACTTGGCCTGGTAGAATTCACGGTATTCCTGATCATGCACCCTAACCAGGTTAGCTGCCTCCACCAGGTAATAGCGCAAGTACTTGTTGCCGGAGCGAACCCGCGGGGTATCCTGGGCCTTCCACTGGCCGGATTGGTGTTCGTTCCATACCAGGCCGGCGTATTTAGCCAGAGCTTTCTGGTTTTTAAACCGGCTGATGTCGCCGATCTCGGCCAGAATGCCAGCCGCATAAACCGGGCCAACACCTTTGATGGAAGTTAAAGTCTGAGGGAAGGCCTCCAGATGCTGGGCAATCAGCTTATCCAGCCTTTTCAACTCTGACTGCAGGGCCCGGATGACGCTGATACTGGTAGCCAGGCAGGCGTTAACAGGGTCAGCCAGGGACTTGCTCAGGCGATAGGAAGAGCGTGCCGCTTTCTGCAGGGCTTTAGCCACCCCTTCAGCATCCACCAGGCGGTTTTTGCTCTTCTCCTGTAGAAAAGAAACCAGTTCCTCTAAAGGCATGGCAGCAATCTCGTCCGGGGAATAGAATTCCTCTACCACTGCCATGGCCGTAGCGCCGAAGGGATCGGAAAAGATCTTCTCCTGGCGCAGGGAACTGAATTTCAGGAAAAGATTGTTCAAGAAATACGTCTTTTCCCGGGCAATCGTCTGGGCTAAGTGAAACCTGGTGCGGGTCAACCGTTGGAGGGCAAGGAAACGTTCGTCCATAAAAACCTCCTCCGGGAGGCGACCGAAGCGCAATTTATCAGCAATAACCCAGGCATCGATATCATCATTTTTCGGCAGGTCATTGTAAGATTTCTTGAAGTTATTGACCGTCCTGGGATTTAAAACATGGATTTGCGGTGAAAACGGGGCCAGTTTCTCCGAGTTTTGGCAAAAAGCGGTCAGGTGGTAACCGTAATTAGAAGTAGCCTCCAGGCCCAGCACTACCTGTTGCATAGAATACTGGGCTGCGAGCTCAACGAGGTTATCCACCAGGACACTTGCTCCGTCCACCGTATTGGGCACACTAAATTTCCGTACAGTATCGCCGTTGGCGTCCAGGCAACGAACACTGTTACCCTTAAGGCTCACGTCGATACCGACAAAAAGTTTGCTCAACGGGGTTCACCTCCCTTTTCAAAAAAATCAAGCCGGGTACAGGACCTGGATGCCCCCGGGGAACCGCCTTACTCACCCTCGTAATCAGTACTCATCCGGCCCTGGGGGTGCATGAATGGGTAGCTGCGGGTCCCATCACCAGGCAGCCGGGGTACATCCAGCGGTTAGAAATGGACGGCGGACCAGGGGTAACACGCTTTACGAAATGGTAGCCCTTCGGGCTCCACTGGAGGTGGAAGAAATATCCCCATACCAGGCTTGTTAGTCCCATTGTCCCGCAAAGGAGGCATCCATGTCCAGACCCAGCTTGGTGTAAAAAGGCAACAGAAAGCCGGCCCGGCCGGGACAACTGCCTGACAGCACGTTCCGGGGCCGGCTGGAACAGGACCACAACCATCACTATCTATTACCCAGAAATATCTCAGCGGACTTTTACCTGTCCATTCGCTTGATAACGATCAGGGATTAGATTGTGTGTACATTTCGAGCGTTTACAAACTGCTTGGGCATCACCACCATATTCGAGGTACTGTTGGCCAACTGCTATCAATACCCATTCCACGATACAGTAATCGCGCAATTTACCGGTACCGGTACTGTACCCGCTGTGGAATCAGACATTGATTTTGTTGGCCTCGGTACCCGTAATATGGGAACCGGTTCCCAACCATCCGGTCAACCCATATTATTCCTAAACTGGAATCTGGGGTTGTCCGGTGGTTCTAATACTATGATACGAGGAGGTTTAAATATGAATACTCCAGTTAAAGTCAAGCGAATTGGATTATTAACCGGAGGAGGCGATGCCCCGGGATTAAATGCCGTTATCAGAGCCGTGGTAAAAGCTGCCATTAGGGAATATGGCCTTTCAGTGGTAGGCTTCTTAAATGGCTTCGGAGGGTTAATAAAAAACCAGGCAAGAGAGCTTACAGAAAAAGATGTTATTGGCATACTGCCACGTGGGGGAACTATTCTTGGCACTACCAACCGCGACAATCCATTTCACTATCCCGTCATCAAAGGAGGGAAAAAGGTTTACGTAGACGTAAGCGATCGTATATTTGAAAATATCAGCATACATGGTGTTGATGCTCTTATTGTCATTGGCGGAGATGGTAGCCTGGCTATTGCCAGAGAGCTTTTTGATAAGGGGCTGCCCGTGGTGGGAGTTCCCAAAACCATTGATAACGACTTGCTGGCAACAGACCAAACCTTTGGTTTTGATACGGCTTTAACAACAGCTACCGAAGCCCTGGATAAATTACATACCACGGCCGAATCTCACCACCGGGTTATGGTTCTGGAAGTAATGGGACGTTATGCTGGCTGGATAGCACTGGCTGCCGGCATTGCCGGTGGTGCTGATGTAATATTAATTCCTGAAATCCCCTATCGCATTGAAAAGGTTATCGATATGATCAACCAAAGGGAAATACAGGGCAAAAAATTCAGTATAATTGTGGTAGCCGAAGGCGCTAAACCAGTAGACGGGGAATTAGTGGTTCAAAAAAGGGTAGAGGACAGCTTCGATCCCATTCGCCTGGGCGGCATAGGCCATGTGGTAGCCCAGCAAGTTGAAGAAGCCACCGGGAAAGAAACAAGGGTTACCATCCTGGGGCACCTGCAGAGAGGAGGATCACCTACAGCTTTTGACCGCATACTGGCCACACGTTACGGAACAGGAGCAGTCCGGCTGGTTATGGAAGGTCGCTTTGGACATATGGTATGTCTAAGGGGAGCAGCAATTGATGCCGTACCTTTAGCGGAAGCTACCGGTCAGGTACGCTCCGTACCCCTGGATAGCGATTTGCTTTTATCGGCAAGGCAACTGGGGATTTGTCTGGGTGATTGACAGTTTTCCTAATATTGAAGGATAGGAGGTAACGTGGAAAATTGCTTACCATAGATATACCGGAACGGGAAACGCTCAAATTAAAATATCTGGTACTGGATTTTAACGGCACACTGGCCAAGGATGGCAATCTACTTTCGGGAGTAGAGGAAAGGTTAAACGCACTTTCCGAAAAACTAGAGATTCATATTCTTACAGCCGATACCTTTGGTACAGGTGAAAAGGCCTGCCGGAACATCAAAGGACATGTACAAGTCTTAAAGCAGGGGAAAGGAGTCAACCAAAAATTAAAATTCATTGAAAGATTAGGTCTTCAAAATACGGTTGCTGTTGGTAATGGAACCAATGATACACTGATGCTAAAAAATGCCGCCCTGGGCATTGCTGTATTGGGACCTGAAGGAGCTTCGGTTCAAGCTCTCCTGGCAGCCGATGTAGTAGTGAAAGATATCTGCGAAGGCCTGGATTTATTGTTGCATCCTGTAAGACTGATTGCAACCCTACGCCTGTGAAAAGGGGGAAGATTATGATCCATAATTATACAGAAGAAGCAGTAAAACGTCTTCTGCCAGAGATACTAAAAGAATATACCAAAAATAATCCGCATACCTGCACCTGCATCTACTGCCAGGAAGATATTATGGCCCTGGCTTTAAATCAATTACCCCCGCATTATGTGGTATCAGATGAAGGCACCATATTGACCAGAGTCAGCTTTGAACAAATAGGCGGTAAGGCACAAATAATTGCTGCTATTACCAGTGCTATCAAGCAAGTTGCAGCCAACCCCAGGCACGATAAATCCAGGCCATGATAAATGGGGGGAGAAAAATGCTGTACGAACCTCCTCTTTTCCGTCCGCCCAGCGAAGCCAGCAGTTTAATTTTGCAGGTCACTCTGGGGTGTTCTCATAATGCCTGTGCTTTTTGTGGTATGTACAAGGGCAAAAAATTTCGTGTACGATCCCAGGCTGAAATCATGGCAGACATAGAGATAGCGTCACGTTTTGGCCAGGGAGTTAAACGTATTTTTCTGGCGGATGGTAATGCTTTAACCATGGAAACACAAAGTCTCTTAAATTTATTAAAGCACCTTTACAATTATTTTCCCGAATTAGAACGGGTGTCCTGTTATGCCGGCCCGCGGGATCTTTTATATAAGGAACTTGATGAATTGAGTGAATTGAGAATGGCAGGTCTGAAATTACTTTATCTGGGAGTTGAAAGCGGTAGCGATGTGATATTAAAAAAAATGCATAAAGGGGTTAATGCTAATGAAATGATTCAAGCCTGCCGGCGCGCCCTGGATGCTGGATTTGAGCTTTCAGTAACTGTAATTACGGGCCTCGGAGGGAAGGAATATTCCCGTAAACACGCCCAGGCTACCGCCAGGGTTATAAATGCCATTAATCCCACTTACCTGGCTGCCCTAACTCTTATCGTTGTACCCGGAACCCCACTTTTTAAAGAAGTACAGGAAGGTAAGTTTACGCTACTAACCCCACAGGAATCTTTACAGGAATTAAAATGGTTAATTGAAAGTTTGGAAATAGATAACTGTCTTTTTCGTTGCAATCACGCCTCCAATTACCTCCCTTTAAGGGGTTATTTAAAAAGAGATAAGGATAAACTTATCTACGTGCTGGATAAGGCCTTAAATGAGCCTGGTAGTATACCATTACGTCCAGATTATATAAGAGGTTTATAAAAAATAAAATAAGAAAAAATTTTCTCCCCCTTTTCCAGATTATAACAGGATATTTTTACCTGTTGGCGTATATAAACTATATCTATATCCACTAAAAAGAAAAGGGGGAGTATTTATGAGATTCTGGCCCATTGTTACTTTAGCCGTAATTTTTTTATTAATCAGAGGGGAAAATCACCTCGCTGTCAGCAACCCAATAAAAATGCAATACGACGATATATATGCAGTTGTAAAAGGGGCAGTGGAAGATAAAACCTGGTGGCAGGCTCGAAATATATATGAAGTTAGAGAGAAACTGGGGAAATATTATGCAGAGCCTATTTTATCCGCTATTAGTAAAAGGGCGTGGAATTTTATATCGCAGCCCACGGACTGGTACGTTCAAACTTTTGTAAGCGCCATTTATATAACATCTATTTCAACGGAAAAGGTAACTCTTAAAATAGACATGGTCAACAAGGATCTTATTAGCGGTCAAATACAAGAGGGAACCGGATATTTTAGTTTACATAAAACCTCATCAGGCTGGCGTATTATATCCGCTGACTATCGCTGGGAAAAAGAATCGAATACCCTTGGAATAAAAAGCCCAATATCATATAATTAAAAGGTAAAATCAGAGATAAATTATTATTATATAGAGGGGTGGAATATTTTTGAGAATCGGTATTTTTACCGATAGTTACCGTCCCTATACCAGTGGAGTGGTACGTTCGATAGATACCTTTACAGCTGAATTAACCAAACTGGGACATGAAATATATATTTTTGCCCCCAATTATCCTAACTGTTCGAAAGAAGAAGGGGTCTTTCGATTTCCATCTTTTCCCGCTCCTACAAACCGGGATTTTACGCTGGCATTACCATTTTCATTTCGTTTAAAACCAACATTAACCCAGTGGAAACCGGATATCATTCATGTTCATTCACCATTTCTTGTAGGACGGGTAGGTGCCCGCTATGCTCGTAAACTCAAAATTCCACTGGTATTTACTTTTCATACTTTATATGATCAATACGTTCATTACGTACCTTTTGCCCGAAGCGTAACCAGGGAATTAACCAGGCGCTTTTGTCGTGATTTTTGCAATAAATGCGATTTAGTAATTACACCAACTTCAATTATTAAAGATCATTTAAGAAACCTTGGGGTATATACAAAAATAAAAGTTATACCTACAGGCATCAACCTGGATGATTTTAATAATGGCGACATCTACTGGTTAAGAAAGAAATATAATATTAAACCAGAGGAAACTATATTACTCTTTGTCGGACGGCTGGGACAAGAAAAGAATATTGTATTTCTGTTATATGCCTTTGCAGAACTTTATATTACTAACCCTAATATTAAACTTGTTATGGTAGGTGGGGGACCAGAATATAACAATTTAAAAAAATTAACACACCAGCTTGGTATAGAAGAACAGGTTATTTTCACCGGCACTTTAAATCGAAAAGAAGTTATTAATTGTTATCTCGGGGCTGATATTTTTGTTTTTGCTTCTAAAACTGAAACTCAAGGATTAGTTTTGGCCGAAGCAAAAGCAGCCGGATTACCTGTAGTTGCCATTAAAGCATATGGGTCAAGCGAAATGATTAAGGATGGTGAAGATGGCTTTTTACTTCCTGAAAGTAAGGAAATTTATGTTGAAAAAATTAAAGAGCTCATTTTAAATAAGGAGCTCAGACAAAAATTATCCCGACGGGCCAAAATTAACGCACAACAACTTTCATCTCATCGCTCAGCATTAAATTTAATCGCTGAGTATCATGCTTTATTAAATGAAAAACATGATCAATTTTTAAGCAAATCAATATAAGCAATTCAATATAAACAATTCAATATATAGACATAAAATATAGACATAAAAAAGTCTGCTTCCTGGAGGGAAAATTGGTGGAAACATGGCTGCCGCTATTGGGTTGCTACCTATTTATTTTTTTTGCCCGGGTATTAGATATGTCCTTAGATGTAATTAGAGTACTGATGTTAATCTCAACTTTGACAGTAAAAGCCGGTTTTAGGCTCCATCAACTCTTGAAAACCCAGTAAAATCAAGGATGTATATTGGGAATATCAAAAAATGTTGTGCCACGTATACCATTTACTGTCTTTGAATATCCAATATTGCCATGTTATAATGATTATGCTATGTTTGTCAGGACTAAAACCTTCGCCAATAAAGATGGCACCAAAAGGACGTACTTACAAATAGTTGAAGGTGTTCGTGAAAACGGTAAAGTACGCCAGAAAGTTGTTGCTAACCTGGGCCGCATTGAAGATGTCCAGTCGGGTAGCCTCGACCGTTTAATTGAAAGCCTGGCTAAATTCTCCAAAAAGAGGTGGGTTCAAGCTGAAGCCG
>NZ_JMLG01000028.1:0-27586 GCF_000686645.1 Desulfofundulus thermocisternus DSM 10259 | reverse complement strand
TCCTATGAAATCAACCCCCACGGGCCGAACCAGCCCATCAAGCTGGAGGGGCTGATCGATCCGGTCAAGGGGCAGTGGAAGTCGGTCAACGAATTTGTCTACAACAACTCCCAGCGTACCATCGAGGCAGTCAACTTCTACACCATCATGGAATATCCCATGACTTCCTGCGGCTGCTTCGAGTGCATCCTGGCCATGGTGCCGGAATGCAACGGCTTCATGGTGGTCAACCGGGAACACGGCGGCATGACCCCCTCGGGGATGACCTTCTCCACCATGGCCGGCACCATTGGCGGCGGTGCCCAGATGCCCGGCTTCATGGGGATCAGTAAATCCTACCTGGCTTCCCGCAAGTTCGTCCCGGCCGACGGCGGCCTGGCCCGGCTGGTGTGGATGCCCAAGGCCCTGAAAGAACAGCTGCGGCCGCAGCTGGAGGAAGCCGCCGAGGCAGCCGGCCTGGGCAGGGACTTTGTGGATAAGATTGCCGATGAAACCGTGGGCACCAGCGGCGAGGAGATCCTGCCCTTCCTGGAGGAAAAGGGACACCCGGCCCTGAGCATGCCTCCGCTGCTGTAGAAGGTGGAGATGAAAACGGGCTCAGGGGTAGTTCAGTAATAAATTGTTATTCCCCCTTTTCTTTGGCAAGGTTAAGCTCCTTTGGCAGAGCTTTAACCTTCTTCCCTGGCCGCTCACTGGCAGTTGGGTGGCGGCAGGGATATAAACTCCTTGGCTTTCCGGTATAGAGACGGGCCCTTCTCTGTACCGGGTACCTCCCTTCGAGGGCTGTTCATCCCACTACAAAATGTTGTCGGCCCGGCGTTCATGGCGCCGGGCACTTTTTTTCGCAAGGAATGTCTGGCATGATTAAAGCCGGGGTTTAACCCGGCTCAGGTCAGCATGACCAAATAATTACCAAATAATTAAATTTGGATTTACTCCCGCTGGGTTAGTGATTTCAGTATCGTTTTTGCCCCGGCGGTGGCCATGCTTATGAAACCCCGGTGCCGCTGGAAAATATCCTCCAGGGCTGCGACCACCCGGTCGACGTGTTCCCTGGTAACGCAGAGGGGTGGCTCCAGCCGGATGACATTGGGATTGTTCAGGGTATAGGCAGTAATTATGCCGTGGTTGTTTAAAAGCTCCCCGGCAACCAGGCTCCCTGTGTATTCTTCAGCCAGCTTGCCGGCCAGCCCGAAAGTGACTTTTGAAGCCAGCCTGCCGGGCTGGTTGAATTCCAGTCCAATCATCAGGCCCCGTCCCCGTACTTCTTTTAAAAGGGGGAAGCGTGTTTGTAGCTCTTTGAGACGGGTGAGGAAGTAGTCACCTATCTCCCGGGCCTGTTCCACCAGGTTTTCCTCATAAATTACCTGAATGGCAGCCAGTGCTGCCGTGCAGGCCATGGTATTACCTCCAAAGGTTGAGGTGTGTAATAGCGCTTTTTCCATCCCCCCGTAGGCCCTTTGCCATATCTCGTCCGTGGTGATGTAAGCTCCCATGGGCATAACCCCGCCACCCAGGGATTTGGCCAGGCACATGATATCCGGTTCCACCTCTTCTGCTTCACAGGCAAACATATATCCCGTACGGCCGAAACCGGTTTGCACTTCATCGGCAATAAAGAGGGTGCCGTAGCGGCGGCAAAGCTCGCGGGCTTTTTTCAGGTAGCCGGGAGGTGGAAGTATAATCCCTCCCTCGCCCTGAATTGGTTCTACAATAAAGGCTGCTGCTTCCCGGGCTTGCAGTGCCTTTTCCAGGGAATGGAGATCACCGTAGGGCACGGCCTGGCAGTGTGGTACCAGGGGGGTAAAGGGTTTTTGATATTTTTCCCGCCCGGTAACCGAAAGGGCACCCATGGTTTTCCCGTGGAAGGAACCCTGGCAGTAGATTATGGTACTGCGGCCCGTGGCCGCCCGGGCCAGTTTAATTGCTCCTTCCACCGCTTCCGCCCCACTGTTGCAGAAAAAGGAACGCTGCAACCTGCCGGGAGTTATCCGGGCCAGGTTGTGGGCCAGGGCAGCTGCAACCGTTCCCAGGGAAGCCTGGAGAATATTGGGCATCTCCTGGACACGCTGCAGGGCGGCCAGTATTTTGGGATGGTTGTGCCCCAGATTGAGGGCACCATAGCCGCCCAAAAAATCAAGGTACTCGCGACCCTGGCTGTCCCATACCGAAATGCCCCGGGCCCTTACGTACTGCCGGTCAAAGTTTAAAAGCTCCATCATGGTAGCCAGGCTGGCATTTAAGTATTTCTTGTGCAGATTCTTAACCTGTGCCCTGGTCAGGGAAAGGGCTTCCTGGAGATCCAGAAGTGAACCGGGCTCCCCCTGAACCTGTCCGGTTTTATTGGCCATTGTTTTCACCTCTTGTCCGTTAACCAGATGGCTGCTGCCGGTATTTTTTATAAAAAAGACAGGGCAAAAATATCATGGATACTGTAACAGCAGGCCGGATTCGTTGATGTGGCCATTGCATGTTAACGGCGAGTACAGCGGAAAATTGTTACAGGATTATACAGCCATATTAACACTGCTGTAGATGGGTTGTCAAATACGTTCCCCTTGACAGGAACCGGTCGATTCATTAAAATTTAGTGTAAAGTATCTGCCCTTTATAGTTTACAAGAGGATTACAGCCGGGATCAGCGGGAGGACGGGGCATGGAGAAACTGGCCTGGATGAACCTCCTATATGATTTTTACGGGCAGCTGTTAACCCAGCGCCAGCAAAAATTTGTGGAACTTTATTATGCCCACGATTTTTCCCTGGGCGAAATTGCCGAGCAATTTGGTGTTAGCCGCCAGGCGGTTCACGATGTACTGAAAAGGGCAGAACATATTCTCACCCGGTACGAGGAAAAATTGGGTCTGGTAGCCAAATTTATGGATCAGCGGCGTCAGGTAGGCGAAGCCCTCGCGTTGCTGGATAATAGTAATAATTCACTGGATGAGAAAACTTTAATGCGGGTGCGGGAAATTTTACGTTCTATAATGGGGTGAGATAATGATTTTTGCAGGCCTGGCCGAAAAATTACAGGAAACCTTCCGCAGGTTGAAAAGCAAGGGCCGGCTTACGGAAGCAGATGTGGACGAGGCCATGAAGGAAGTACGCCGTGCCCTCCTGGCTGCTGATGTAAATTTCCAGGTGGTAAAATCTTTTGTGGCCCGGGTCAAGGAGCGGGCAGTGGGACAGGACGTTTTATCCAGTTTAACGCCGGCACAGCAGGTAATAAAAATAGTGCGGGAAGAACTGGCCGGCTTGATGGGTGGGACCCAGAGCAAGCTTAATATGGCTCCCAAGCCTCCCACTGTGGTTATGATGGTGGGTTTACACGGGGCGGGGAAAACCACCACGGCAGCCAAGCTGGCCAACCTGATGCGTAAGCAGGGCCGGCGCCCGCTGCTGGTAGCATGTGATGTTTACCGGCCGGCAGCCATCAAGCAGTTACAGGTACTCGGCGAGCAACTGGATATACCTGTATTTTCCATGGGCGACCGGCATACCCCGGTGGATATCGCCCGGGCGGCTGTGGAACATGCCGCCAGGCAGGGACGGGACCTGGTAATCATTGACACGGCCGGGCGCCTGGAAATAAACGAAGAGATGATGGCCGAGCTGGAGGAGCTCAAGGCTGCTTTACGCCCCCACGAAATTTTGCTGGTGGTTGATGCCATGACCGGCCAGGTGGCGGTTAATATAGCCGAAACCTTCAACAAGCGGCTGGGGCTGGACGGTGTGGTGCTGACCAAGCTGGACGGTGATACCCGGGGTGGTGCAGCTTTATCCATAAAAGCCGTTACCGGTTGTCCCATCAAGTTTGTTGGGGTCGGGGAAAAACTGGATGCCCTTGAGCCATTCCACCCGGACCGCATGGCCGACCGGATCCTGGGGATGGGGGATGTGCTTACCCTGATCGAAAAGGCACAGGCCAGTTTTGATGCCGAACAGGTGGCCCGTTTGAATAAAAAAATCCGCAGTGCCGATTTTACCCTGGATGATTTCCTGGAGCAGCTTCAGGAGGTAAAGAAACTGGGGCCGATCCAGCAAATCATCAGCATGCTTCCGGGGCTGGGGAATATGAAAAAGCTTAAGGAACTGGGAGACATTGATGACAGGGAACTGGTTTATGTAGAAGCCATCATCAGGTCCATGACTCCCTGGGAGCGAGCCCATCCCCATGAGATTAACGGTAGCCGCCGCCGGCGAATAGCCCGGGGCAGCGGGACTTCGGTACAGAAGGTTAATAGCGTTTTAAAGCAATTTGAGCAGACGCGCAAAATGATGCGCCAGCTGGCTGAAATGGGCAGGGGGGGCAAGAAAGGGGCCAGGCTACCCAGAAACCTGTTTCCGGGTAAGGACAATCCCCTGTTCTAGTTCTGATTTAGAATGAGCTGTTAAGGCAGGCTGGATGCGGCCATTCATACCTTGCGTCCAGCCAGTTTCTCCGAAGAATATATTTCATATTTTAGAGGAGGAGGTGAAATTACTTTGGCTGTTAAAATCAGGCTGAGGAGGATGGGGGCCAAGAAAAACCCTTTTTACCGTATAGTGGTGGCCGATTCCCGTTCCCCCCGGGATGGCCGGTTTGTGGAGGAATTGGGGTATTATGATCCCCTGAAAGAACCGGCAGAAATAAAGATTGATGAAGCCAAGGCGCTCAAGTGGCTTAAAAACGGTGCCCAGCTAACCGATACTGCCCGGGCGTTATTCCAGAAAGCCGGGTTATTGAATAAACCCGCCGGGGAGAGCCAGTAGTTTGGGGAGGTCTAAAGGGTAATGAAAGAAGTGGTGGAGATCCTGGCCAAGGCCCTGGTGGATCAACCCGATAAAGTAAGTGTTAATATGATTGAAAAAGATAAATCCTGGCTGATAGAGCTCAAAGTAGCTCCAGAAGATATGGGTAAGGTAATTGGCAAGCAGGGTCGCATTGCCAGGGCTATTCGCACGGTAGCCAAGGCTGCGGCCGCCAGACAGCGTAAAAAGGTAACCGTGGAGATAGTATAGTATAGTATAAAAAGAAATGGGGGAGGGGATACTTACCTCCCCCGTGAATATCTGGGCCCGCAGGGGTGAGGCGGCAGGCGATGGTCTATGGAAAAAATGACCCTTATGGTTCCTGTGCTGGTTAAAGTTAAGGTTACCGATAAGTACAAACAGGCCTTGAGCGCCGATATTCAGCAGGCCATTCACCAGCTTGATATGCAGATGCAGCACCTGGAATTTCAGGCCCGGCGCGTAGTTGCCGAGCTGGAAAAGAAAAATCCTCAGGGTATTCCTGCAGCACGGCAGCAGATCGAACAGGAGCGCAGCCGCAGGTTGGAGGCCAGGGAAAAATTAGTAGATAAGCTAAAGGAAGTAGCCCGGCTGAACCCGGGGGAGGAGGTTGTTCAGGGCCAGCTTCAGTGCCTGGTGGAATTAAAAGTGGGGGATAATTTCCAGGAAATTGTAAGCAGGGAGATCATTCTGGAAGATGGGATGGTCGTCGAAATCCGGTCAACTGGAGGGAATGTTTCCGGTGGTTGATTTCATTAACATTGGTAAAATTGTTACCACCCAGGGTCACCGCGGGGAAGTGCGGGTGATGCCCCTTACCGATTTTCCCGAACGTTTTGAGCAAATGGACGAGGTATTAATTTATCACAATGGGGAAAGGAAAACCTATCATATTGAGAAAACATGGTACCATAAAAGCTTTGTCATTCTCAAGTTCAGGGAAGTGCAGGATATGAATGCGGCTCTGGCTTTAAGGGGGGCATTCCTGCAGGTGACACCGGATCAGCTGGTTGACCTTCCCGAGGACACATATTATGTTTTTGAGATTATCGGCCTGGATGTATATACCCCGGAAGAGGGCTGGCTGGGAAAGGTTACCGATGTCCTGGCCACAGGTGCCAATGACGTTTACGTGGTGGAGGGAGAAGACGGCCGGCCCCTGCTGATACCGGCATTGAAGAGCGTGGTAAAGAAAGTTGATCTGGATAAAAAACGCATGGTGGTAGAACTGCCTCCGGGTTTGAAGGATTAACGGGTGATCTGCCATGATAGTGGATATATTAACCCTGTTTCCGGAGATGTTTGCTGGCCCTTTTGACGCCAGTATTATTAAAAGGGCGAGGGAAAAAGGCCTGGTGGAAATCAACCTGATCAACATCAGGGATTTTTCCCGTAATAAGCACCGCACCGTGGATGATACTCCCTATGGCGGCGGGGCCGGTATGGTGATGGCTCCCGAACCTTTATTTGAAGCCATGGACTGGATTCATGCCCACCGTGGCCGGCCCGGGAGGGTTATCTTACTGTGCCCGGCCGGACGCCCCTTCAACCAGGAGATGGCGGCAGAACTGGCCCGGGAGAGGCATCTGGTCTTCATCTGCGGGCATTATGAAGGTATTGACGAAAGGGTGGCCGAGCACCTGGTTACGGATGAAATTACCATAGGTGATTACGTGCTCACCGGCGGTGAGTTGCCGGCCATGGTGGTGGTGGATGCCGTATGCCGCTTGATTCCCGGGGTGCTGGGAGAAAGGGCGTCGACAGTTGAGGAATCCTTTAGCGATGGCCTGCTGGAATATCCCCATTATACCAGGCCCAGGGAGTACCGGGGCTACTGTGTACCGGAGGTGCTCTTAAGCGGCCATCACGAAAAGATCCGCCTCTGGCGGCGGCGGCAATCTTTGCTGCGCACCCTGGCCAGCCGCCCGGAGCTGCTGGCCAGGGCTTCCCTGACCGACGAAGACAGAAAAATCCTGGCCTCGGTTCTGGAAGAAATAAAAAGCCTGATTTAGGACCGTGAAATTTGTGTAGGCGTACATAACGCATTCAACGTCACAAATGACCGCCGTTTTGCACGAAGCGAGCGACCTTGAGCCGAGCAGATGCCAAACTTGGCGAGAACGAGGGCGGAGGCGGGGCCGAGGGCACGGATGCCCGAGGCCGGCCCCTGAGGCATGGATGCCGAATGGGCCGGGAACCCCGCCGGAGCCCGAGGTCGAGCGCTAGTTTGGCCTGCGAGGCTCACCGGAGCGAGCGTGTGCAAAACGGCAGGCGGGTCTTCCAGTAATGCCTTGCTTTGCTGGTAATCGCTGTGCTATAATTTATTCTGTTGATTTACGGACGGTCCGGTGTTGGACTTATCATATGACCGTCGTCCAGCAGGAAAGGGGGGCTTAAGATGAACCTGATTCAATCCCTGGAGCAGGAACAGATGAAAACAGATATTCCCGACTTCCGTCCCGGGGACACGGTAAGGGTGCATGTCAAGGTGGTGGAAGGAAACCGGGAGCGGGTTCAGGTGTTTGAGGGAGTAGTTATCCGCCGCCGCGGTGGCGGCCTGAGCGAGACTTTTACCGTGCGCCGGGTATCCTATGGCGTGGGAGTGGAAAGAACCTTCCCCCTGCATTCTCCCAGGATTGAACGGATCGAGGTAGTCCGGCGGGGCCATGTGCGGCGGGCCAGGCTCTATTACCTGCGTCAGCTGCGGGGCAAAGCTGCCCGGATTCGGGACAGAAGATAGTCATAATATCTTTACCCTGGGGACTGTCGCGGCAGTCCCTTTTTGGCTTTTATGCCTGGTGGGAGGGAAGCGAGCGTGGAGGATGTGGACCGCGAAACGAATCTTGCTGAAACAACCCGGCAGCCTGGAAACAAGAAGTCTACGCTGGGAGAAATTCTTGAATCGGTGGTTATAGCCGTTCTCCTGGCGGTCGTTATAAGACTTTTTATTCTGGCTCCTTTTTATATACCATCGGGTTCCATGGAGCCGACCCTGCAAATTGGAGACCGCATTATTGTCAGCAAGCTGGCCTATCGTTTTGGTGAGCCCCGGCGGGGTGATATTGTGGTCTTTAAATATCCCCTGGATCCCAGCCGGGATTTCGTCAAGCGGCTGATTGGCCTGCCGGGTGAGACGGTGGCATTACGGGATAATCGCCTTTACATTAACGGGCAACTGGTGGAAGAGAACTACTTACCCCCGGATATTCATTTTGCCGATTTTGGCCCGGTAAAGGTTCCCCCGGGGTATTATTTAATGCTGGGCGATAACCGCAATAACAGCGATGACAGCCGTGTTTGGGGTCCCCTTCCCCGGGAGAACATAATAGGAAAGGCTATTTTAATTTACTGGCCCCTTGAGCGCATCGGTTTGCTGCATTAAAAGGTGATTTGAGATGCCCGTTCAGTGGTTTCCCGGCCATATGGCCAGAGCCAGGCGGCTGGTTCAGGAGAATCTCAAACTGGTAGATGTGGTTATTGAGCTGCTGGATGCCCGGATTCCAGCCAGCAGCCGTAACCCGATAATCGAAGAAATTGCGGCCAGGAAGCCCCATCTGGTGGTGCTGAACAAGGAAGATCTTGCCGACCCGCACCTTACCCGGATGTGGCTGCAGTGGTTTTCTGCTCGCGGTCTGCCGGCCCTGGCGGTAGATTCCGCCCGGAAAAAAGATCTGGTGGAAGTTCCGGTGCAGGTGAAGCGCCTGGCGGAAAATAAAATAGCTTCCCTGGTTGCCCGCGGCAGGCGTCCTCCCCCTCCCCGCTGCATGGTCGTGGGTATACCCAACGTGGGCAAGTCTTCCTTTATTAATGCTTTAGCTGGTTCCCGCGTTACCCGTACGGGTAATCGCCCAGGGGTTACCAGGGGGCCGCAGTGGATTCGTCTTGCCGGAGAGGTGGAGCTTCTGGATACCCCCGGTGTGCTCTGGCCCAAGTTTGAAGATCCCCGGGTGGGTCTGAAGCTTGCTGCCACCGGTGCTATAAAAGAAGAGGTTTTTGATGTGGAAGAGGTGGCTGCCTGGCTGGTGGAGTGGTTGCGGCAATCTTCTCCCGCATCTTTAAAAAAACGTTACGGTCTGGAAGAACTTCCATCCCGGGGATACGAGGTGCTGGAACTGATTGGTGCCAGGCGGGGCCTGGTAGGGCGGGGAGGCAGGGTTGATCTCTACCGGGCCTCTATTCACCTGTTGAAGGAGTTTCGTGATGGGTGTCTGGGACGGTTTACACTGGATGCTCCTCCTGGATAATGAAAAAAAGGGAGGAAAAAATCTTTTCCCCGGGGAGGGATTTGTGCCTAAACCGCGAAAATTTTACTTTAGTAATATTGTTGTGCTCACGACAGTAACATAGCAATAAGGGGCATGACAATCATTGGGTTGCCTGGAAGACTGGTTTCGATACGAAGAAGAACTTTATGCGCGGGGTTATTCCCTGGTGGCCGGAGTGGATGAAGCCGGGCGCGGTCCCCTGGCCGGTCCCGTGGTAGCCGCAGCAGTAATCCTTCCGGGCCGGGTTTTTCTCTCCGGTCTTAATGACTCCAAGAAAATTTCCCCCGTGCGGAGGGAAGAACTGGCTCACCAGATCAAGCAGGTGGCTCTGGACTGGGCTATCGGGTTATCTACCGTAAAAGAAATAGAGCTTTTAAATATTCATTATGCCTCTTTGCTGGCTATGCGCCGGGCAGTGCTGGGGTTAAAGGTGGTTCCTGAGTTCCTGCTGGTGGATGGCCGTTTCCCCCTTAAATTATCTTTACCTCAACGGGCCCTGGTGGGAGGGGATGCCTCCTGTGCCTCCATTGCGGCGGCATCAATACTGGCCAAGGTTGCCAGGGATCAGCTCATGCGGATTTGCCACCACCTTTACCCCCAGTATGGTTTTGACCATCATAAAGGTTACCCTACCGTGGAACACCGGCAGGCTCTGGCCCGCTGGGGGCCATGCCCCCTGCACCGGCTTACCTTCCGCGGGGTGAAATAGGTTTTCTGGTCTGAGGAGTTACAAAATTCACAAGTGTTTTGCCGGGCTGATAACCCGGATGATTGATGTAGTGTGAATTTGCCTGGGAAAGGGGGGAGATAAAGGTGCTTTCGGAATGGGCGGGGGTACTGTTATTTCTCATCGGTGGGTTGCTTGTTGGTGGCGGAGCTATAGTAATCAGTTATTTGATTCACCCGCGTCGTTACCAGGGGCAGAAGTATGAGCCCTATGAGTGCGGCGTGGACACCATTGGCCCCACCTGGGTGCAGTTCAAGACCAGCTATTTCCTCTACGCTTTGCTTTTTGTCATTTTCGACGTGGAAACAATTTATCTGTATCCATGGGCCGTAAAGTTTCAGAGCCTGGGGTTGTTTGCTTTTATTGAGATGATCATCTTCCTCTTCATTTTAATTGTGGGCCTCTGGTATGCCTGGAAGGAAGGAGCGTTGGAATGGAAGTGACCAAGGATAACCACCCGGTGGAAAAACTGACGAAGGACCCGGCAGTTGTCGATGAGGTCAAGCGATTGGTTCATATCGCCCCTTTGGAAAAGCTCCTGAATATTGCCCGGGCCCATTCCCTGTGGCCGCTGAGCTTCGGCCTGGCCTGCTGTGCCATTGAGGCTTTGATGGCCGCCAACGGCCCGCGTTTTGACATTTCCCGTTTTGGCTATGAAGTAGCCCGGGGGTCCCCACGACAGGCGGATGTTATGGTGGTAGCCGGTACGGTAACTAAAAAGTCGGCACCTTTTGTGTTCCGCCTGTATGAACAGATGAGTGAGCCCAAATGGGTCATTGCCGTGGGGAGCTGTGCCATTTCCGGGGGGCCCTTTGTAGATTCCTATTATGTTGTTCCCGGGGTGGATAAGCTTTTGCCGGTGGATGTTTACGTACCCGGCTGCCCGCCCCGGCCCGAGGCGATTATCGAAGGCTTTCTGATGCTGCGGGACAAAATCAAGAATCCAAAGGTGGTGACACTGCCCCGTGGCTAGTTATGAACCGCCTGTAGAACTGCTGGAAGCTTTGAAGGAGAAATTTCCCGCTATTGAAATTGCAGGGGAAGGGGTTCTTCTGGTTCCTGCGGGGGATCTGATTCCCCTGATGACGGAATTAATGGAAAACCCCAGTTATGCCTTTGATTACCTGACCAATCTTACAGCTGCCGATTATCCCGATCGTTTTGAAGTTATTTATAACCTGGTATCCTTAAAGCACAATTACACGCTGATGGTCAAGGTTAAGCTGGAGGATAAGGAAAACCCTGCCGTACCTTCCCTTTGTCCTCTCTGGGGTGGGGCCAAATGGCAGGAACGGGAGGTATACGATTTGATGGGGATCAACTTTACGGGTTATCCCGGCCATCCCACCCGCATCCTCCTGGACGATAGCTTCAAGGGCCACCCCCTGCGCAAGGATTTCCAGTGGGAAGGTGGCAGGGAGTAGCCTTCCACGATTTTCGGGAGGTGTGTCAATGAAAACACAAACTTACGTGCTCAACATGGGTCCCCAGCATCCCAGTACCCACGGTGTGTTCCGGATCATCCTGGAACTGGACGGCGAGGTGGTGGTGAAGGCCACTTCCGTTCCCGGCTACCTGCACCGGGGTATTGAAAAGCTGGCGGAAGCCCGGACCTACACCCAGGTCATTCCCTACACCGACCGCATGGACTACCTGGCCTCGATGCTCATGAACTGGGGTTATGTGGCGGCGGTGGAAAAATTAATGGGTATAGAAGTTCCTGAGCGGGCCGAGTACATTCGGGTAATTGTGGGCGAGCTCTCGCGGATCGCCAGTCATATGGTGGCCGTGGGTACCTACAGTATGGATATAGGTGGGGTTACCGGCTTCCTCTACACCTTCCGGGACCGGGAGCGGGTGCTGGATCTCCTGGAAATGGTTTCCGGTTCCCGCATGACTTTCAGCTATTTCCGTATTGGGGGAGTAGCCGATGATTTACCCCCCGAGTTTTTCCCACCCCTGCAGAAATTCTTAAAGGATCTGCCGTCCCTGTGCGACGAATACGACGGCCTGATCACGGGCAACGAGATCTTCCAGGCCCGGACGAAATACGTGGGGATCATCACTCCCGAGATGGGTATCAATTACAGCCTGAGCGGTCCTGTTTTAAGGGGCAGCGGTATTCCCTATGACCTGCGCAAGGTCCGGCCTTACGGCGTATACGACCGCTTTGATTTTGAAGTGCCGGTGGGGAAAAACGGGGACTGCTTTGACCGCTTTGTCTGCCGGATCAAGGAAATCCGCCAGTCGGCCCGCATTATCCAGCAGGCGGTGGAGGGCCTGCCCGAAGGCCCCATTATGGCTAAAATACCCAAAGTGATCAAACCCCCCGCCGGGGAGGCCTATGCTGAAATTGAAAGCTCCAAGGGTATCCTGGGTTGTTATGTAGTTAGCGACGGTAGCCCCAAGCCCTACCGGGTGCATTTCCGCCGGCCCTCCTTCATCAACCTGGGTTACCTGGATGAACTGCTGGTAGGCTGGAAGATTGCCGATGTTATAGCCATCCTGGGCAGTTTAGATATAGTCCTGGGCGAAGTTGATTGTTAAAAAATGGAGTTAGGGGAGAAGAGGCATGGGTGAAAATATTTTTACCGGTATTGCCGAGAGCCTGCGGGCCTTCCTGTATGGTGCCGGTGTGCCTCCCTTGGCCAGCGAATTAATTGTTCTGATTGTCAAGCTGCTGGCAGTAATTATATTTGTTTCCCTCAACGTCATGTGGATGGTGTACATGGAACGGAAGATCGCCGCATATATTCAGTGCCGGATTGGACCAAACCGGGTAGGGCCCAAAGGCTTGCTGCAGCTGGTGGCGGACGGGGTGAAACTCCTGGCCAAGGAAATTATTATTCCGCGGCGGGTGGATAAGGTCGTTTACCTGGCTGCTCCCATTCTTGTTTTTGTACCCCCGATGCTGGCTTTTGCCGTCATACCGTGGGGAGATGGTATGGCCCCCATCGACCTGAATATAGGTGTCTTCTATATACTGGCTGTTGGTTCTCTATCCACCATCATTTTCTGGATGGGCGGCTGGTCCTCCAACAACAAATACTCCCTGGTGGGCGGTATGCGGGTGGTGGCCCAGATGGTCAGTTACGAGCTGCCCCTGGTGCTTTCCCTGCTGGGAGTGATCATGCTGACCGGAACCCTGAGCATCACCGAAATTGTCAATGCCCAGCGCGGCACGTGGTTCATTTTTGCACAGCCCCTGGCTTTCCTGATTTATTTCATTGCCGGGGTTTCCGAGGTCAACCGTGTTCCCTTTGACCTGGTGGAAGGTGAGTCGGAGATCATTGCCGGTCCCTATACCGAGTACAGCGGCATGGCCTACGCCATGTTCATGCTGGCGGAATATAGCAGCATGATGGTCATATCCTGCATGTGTACCATCATGTTCCTGGGTGGCTGGCTGGCACCCTTCGGGTGGACCTTCCTGCCTTCCTGGTTCTGGTTCTTTATCAAGGTTTACCTCATGATCTTCATCTTTATGTGGATCCGCTGGACTTACCCCCGTATCCGGGTTGACCAGTTAATGGGCTTTGGATGGAAAGTGCTGGTACCGCTTTCCCTGGCCAACATATTTGTGACCGGTGTAGGTATGTACATTTACCGGGCGATAGGGTGGTGATTGAATGTTCGGACAAGGTCTATTAAAAGGCCTGGCCATCACCTGGAAAGAGCTTTTTACCAGGAAAGTTACTGTACAATATCCAGAAGAAAAAATTCCCCTTCCGGAGCGCTATCACGGCCGCTTTGAACTGGACGTGGATAAATGCATTGCCTGCGGGCTCTGTGTAAATGCCTGCCCCAATAAGGTAATTCAGATTACCAGAGAAAAGGTGGGTAAAAAGCAGTACCTGACCAGGTATGTCATGCGCATTGAATACTGCATGTTCTGCGGTTTGTGTGTGGAGTCATGCAACAAGGGCGCTCTGAGATTCAGCCATGTAATAAACATGAACCAGTACTTCCGGGACAAGGTGCACCTGGTGCTGGTGGATCGTCCTGCTCCCGAAGCTTTACCCGAGGAGGAGTCGGCGGAAGCCGCTGCCGAACGTCCGGCGGGGGTCCGGGCCAAGACCGCCAGGGCGGAAGTGGCTGCCGGCAAGGCTCCCGGCAAGGAGGGTTGAAAATCTATGGAAGGTATATGGACGGCTGTTGCATTCTACCTGCTGGCTGCGACCATTGTGGTATCAGCCCTGCTGGTGGTCATGCTGAAAAATATCGTACATTCAGTGCTCTGGCTGGCGGTATGTTTTGTGTCCATGGGTGGTCTGTTTTTGACCCTGGATGCCGATTTCCTGGCCGCAGTGCAGGTACTGGTGTATGCCGGTGCGGTATGTATCATGGTGGTTTTCGGTATCATGCTCATTCAACGTGGTAATATGGGAAGCACCAACCTGTTTAATAACCAGACCAAGGCTGCGGCAGGTGTGGTGGCCCTGGTACTGGTCGTCTGTGGCTATCTGGTTGCAACTACCCCGTGGGCCAGTCCCGCGGTTGCCGTACCGGAAAAAACCGTGGAAAGCATAGCTGAAATTATGCTGACCAAGTACGTAATACCTTTTGAAGTTGCTGCCATTCTCCTGCTGGTGGCCCTGGTGGGAGCCATATTCCTGGCCAAGGAGGTTAAAAAAGCCGATGCTCACAACGATTAGCCTCGCCCACTACATGGTGCTCTCGGCGTTGCTTTTTGGTATCGGTCTCTTTGGTGTCCTGGCCAAAAAGAATGCCATTGCGGTGCTTATCTGTATTGAGTTAATGCTCAATGCCGTTAACATAAACCTGGTGGCCATCAGCAAGTACCTCACTCCTGCCCTCTTTACAGGTCAGCTTTTCGCCATCTTCGTGATAACAGTGGCTGCCGCAGAAGTTGGGGTTGGTCTGGCCATCATCATTGCCATCTACCGTAACAGGTTGTCGGTTAACCTGGATGACTTTGACTGGCTTAAGTGGTAGGAAAGGTGGGTGTCCATCGAGATGGTTGAATTTGCATTGCACCACGCCTGGCTGGTACCCCTGCTGCCTGCTCTGGCTTTTGTAGCCATCATCTTTTTCACCAGGCCGTGGCCCATGCTCAGTGCCCTGGTGGCCGTGGCCGGGATAGTGGGTTCCTTTATCGTTTCAGCTCTGGTGGCATATGGCGTGTTTACCAATCCAGCTTTTAAAGAGGAACCCCTGGTTTACGCCGTACGGTGGTTTTCCATGCCCGGCCTGCAAATAGATGTGGGTGTGCAGCTGGACCCCGTGTCGGCCATGATGATTTTCATGGTCTCCATGGTGGCGTCCCTGATCTTTATTTACGCCATCGGTTACATGAAAGGCGATCCCGGCTTTTCGGTGTTCTTCTCCTATGTTTCCCTGTTTGCTGCCTCCATGCTCCTGCTGGCCATTTCCAGCAACCTGCTGGAAATGTTTGTGGCCTGGGAGCTGGTCGGTCTGTGTTCCTACCTCTTGATCGGGTTTTACAGCCACAAGATTTCCGCCCGGGAGGCGGCCAAAAAGGCTTTTATCACCTGCCGTGTTGCCGACTTCGGTTTATTGCTCGGGCTTTTATCGCTGCAAATTGTCTTTGGCACTTTGAACCTGGTGGAGCTTTCCGAAAAAATCGCTCACTTCGAGCAATATACCACTTTCGGCGTGTTAAGCCTCATTGCCGTGCTGGTGTTTATCGGGCCCATCGGTAAGTCGGGCCAGTTCCCCCTGCACGTGTGGTTGCCGGATGCCATGGAAGGCCCCACTCCGGTCAGCGCCCTGATCCACGCCGCTACCATGGTGGTGGCCGGTGTCTACCTGGTGGCCCGGACCATGTTCCTCTTCCATGAAGTGCCCGGTGCTATGGAACTGGTGGCCATTACGGGTGGTTTCACAGCCCTGTTTGCTGCGACCATTGCCATTACCCAGAGAGAAATCAAGCGCATCCTGGCTTATTCCACCGTCAGCCAGATAGGTTACATGATGCTGGCCCTGGGCGTGGGCAGCATGACGGCGAGCCTTTTCCACATGTGGACGCATGCTTTCTTCAAGGCCCTGATGTTTCTCGGTGCCGGCAGCGTTCTGCATGCCCTGCATCATAAGGCAGATGTATGGGAGATGGGCGGCCTGATCAGGAAAATGCCGCTTACCGGATGGACTTTTGTCATTGGTGGCCTGGCCATTGCCGGTATACCTCCCTTTGCCGGCTTCTGGAGCAAGGATGAAATCCTGGCCGTAACCCTGGAAAGCGGGCATTACGTCCTGTTTGTGATGGCTGCCTTTACCGCGTTCCTCACCGCTTTTTACATGTGGCGTTTGATTTTCCTGACCTTTTTCGGGGAGGAAAATCCGGAGAATCATCCCCACGAGTCTCCTGCGGTAATGACCCTGCCTTTGGTCGGCCTGGCAATTCTATCAACCATTGGCGGCCTGGTGGGGACTCCCTGGGCGCCTTACTGGAGCGAGTGGATTTTCTTCGGGCATCCCCATCACGTGGAACCCAACTACTGGGTCATGATTGGCTCCGTTGTACTGGCTGCGGCCGGTATTTATCTGGCCTACCAGCTTTATTATGTGGATAAGGCCAAGTCCAGGGCCAAAGCTCTGGCACAACGCTATAACCACATTTACACCATCCTGTACAACAAGTACTATATTGACGAAATTTACCTCTGGTTCAACCACACCATTGTTGACGGTGCGGCCAAGCTGTTCTACCTGTTCGACATCTATGTGGTGGACGGTATTATTGTTAACGGCCTGGGTAAGCTGACGTGCTTGCTTGGTGAGGGTATAAGGGTTAGCAATACCGGACGGCTCCAGAACTACGCCCTGGTATTTTTCCTGGGTGTGCTGGCCGTGGTGGTTCTCCTGGCCTTCACCGGTCCTTCGGCCGCCAGCCTGATTGTGGGGGGTGTGAAGTAAATGGAAAGCTTCCCCGTTTTGTTAACCATCCTGCTGGCTCCCGTGGTCGCGGCCGTGATTATGGCTTTTATCCCCCGGGAGGAGCACATGCTCATCAAGTGTGTTGCGGCAGCGGGAACCTTCGTGTCCATGGCTCTATCCCTTTACGTTTACTTTGCATATGACCAGTCCCTGGGGGGCCTGCAGTTTGTGCAGCAGATACCCTGGATTAAGGACCTGGGCGTTACCTTCTACCTGGGTGTGGACGGCATCAGCCTGCCCATGCTGTTGCTGACCAACCTGATCGGGTTTTCAGCTGTTTTTGCTTCCTGGAATGTCAATCACCGGCCGCGTGACTTTTTCATCCTGTTATGCCTGCTGATTACCGGTGTAATGGGCACCTTTGTGGCCCAGGACCTGTTCATCTTCCTCCTCTTCTACGAAGTAGTGGTTATCCCGATTTACATTCTGGTCATTATCTGGGGCAGCACCAAGCGGGTGACCAAGGAATACGCCGGTATGAAGCTGACCATCTACCTGCTGATTGGTTCGGCCTTCCTTCTGGTAGGCGTCATTGCCCTGTTCATGAAGACTGTTGCGGCAACCGGGGCGCCCGACATGAGTTTCGCCGGCCTGGCCAGGGCTGCCCGGGGCTTGAGCGACTTCGACCAGATTTGGCTTTTTGCCCTGATGCTTTTTGGCTTTGGCTCCCTGCTTTCCATGTGGCCTTTCCACTCCTGGTCGCCTGACGGTTATGCCGGTGCTCCCACGGCGGTGAGCATGATTCACGCCGGAGTGCTGAAAAAAATCGGGGGTTACGGTTTAATTCGTATCGCCCTTTACGTCCTGCCGGTGGGCGCTAAATTCTGGGCACCGGTGATTGCCGTGCTCGGTGTATGTGGCGTGGCCTATGCGGCTATGGCGGCCCTGGCCCAGAAAGACCTCAAGTATATCGTCGGTTACTCCAGCGTGAGCCACATGGGTTATGTGCTCCTGGCCGTGGCTTCCCTGAACGTCATCGGCTTAAACGGCGCCGTGGCCAACATGTTCGCCCACGGGATCATGGCGGCACTGTTCTTCTCCACCATCGGCTTCATTTACGAAAAGACCCACACCCGCTGGATTCCCGATCTGGGCGGATTGGCCCGGCAGACACCCCGCCTGGCCGTGGCCTTCATGCTGGCAGCTATGGCCTCGCTGGGCCTCCCCGGTCTGGTGAGCTTTGTGCCTGAATTTACCATATTCGTGGCCTCTTTTAAGGTATACGGTGGCCTGGCCGTGGTGGCCATTGCCGGGATTATCATCACCGCCCTTTATGCCCTGCGGGCCGGTGCCAACACCCTTTTTGGGCCGCCCCGTCCTGAGTATGACTCTCTGAAGGACATCCGGGGTCCCGAGCTGGTGCCCCTGGTTGTACTGGGTACCGTTCTGGTGGTGGGCGGTCTTCTCCCCTTCCTGCTCTTCGACATGGTCAATAGCGGCATCGTGCCCCTGATGGCCGAGATTAGCGGTGCGCTTCAGTTAGGGGGGAGTTTTTAGATGAATGTGGATCTCTCGTTGTTGGCGCCTGAGATTGCCACGGCCATCCTGGGCCTTGGTGTACTGATCCTGGGGTTGCTCGTTCCCAAAGGCTCCCGTCACGGCCTGGGCTGGGTTACGGCCCTGGGGCTGCTGGGAGTGCTGGGGTTGACCATCGCCGGGTGGAACAATCAGGGTTCCCTTTATGAAGGCATCTTTATCGTTGACCGGTATGCCATCTTCTTCAAGATAACCTTCCTCACGGCGGCCTTTCTGGTCACCCTGGGCTGTATGCGCTACGTTGACGAGATGGGCAATCAAAGCGAGTATTACAGCATGATGCTGTTTGCCACCCTGGGGATGATGGTGCTGGCTTCGGCCGGAGACTTCATGACCCTCTACCTGGGGTTGGAGCTCATGACCATTGCCTTTGTCGTGCTGGTGTGCTTCCGCCGTACCGAAACCAGGTCGGTGGAGGCCGGGATTAAATACGTGCTTCTGGCGGGAATGTCCTCGGCGGTGCTGTTGTACGGCCTGAGCCTGGTTTACGGTGTGACCGGGTCGGTGGTCATCTCCGAAGTGGGTCGGGCGGTAACCACAGAGCCCGTGCCCGCCCTGATCCTGGGCGTGGCCATGCTGGTGGCGGGCCTGGGTTTCAAGATTTCCGCCGTGCCCTTCCATATGTGGACGCCGGATGTGTACGAAGGGGCACCCACACCGGTGACCTCCTTCCTGGCCGTAGGCTCCAAGGCAGCCTCTTTTGCCATCCTGTTGCGGGTGTTTGTAGCGGCCCTGCCTGGACTGTGGGCGCACTGGACCATGCTGGTGGCCATCCTGGCCGCAGTTACCATCATTGTGGGTAACCTGGTGGCCATTCCCCAGACCAATATCAAGCGCCTGCTGGCGTACTCCAGTATTGCCCAGGCCGGTTATATCCTGGTCGGGCTGGTAACGGCCAGTGAAGCGGGGATTAAGGGCGTTATGTTCTATGCGTTCCTGTACGTCTTTGCCACCATCGGTGCCTTTACTGTGGTCACGTATTTCTATAATGTTACCGGCAGTGATGAGATCAAGGACTATGCGGGTTTGAGCCAGCGTTCGCCCTTAATGGCTGCGGTTATGGTCATCTCCATGCTCTCCATGGCCGGTATCCCACCCCTGGCGGGCTTTGTGGGCAAGTTCTATCTCTTCAAAACCATTGTAGATAATTACCTGTGGCTGGCCTTCATAGGCCTGATTATGAGTATGGTTTCAGTTTACTACTACTTGCGGGTGGCCCTGGTAATGTACCGGGATGAGCCGGCCGATAGCTCACCCATTTCGCTGAGCGGCCCTGTGGCCCTGACCCTGATCATCGCCATGGTGGGTACCCTGGTGCTGGGCATTTATCCCGGACCGCTGTCGGAAGTGGTCAACACAGCGGCTCATTCCTTCTTCCTCCCTTAGGAATAGACCGCACGTACACAGCAAACTGGAAGCGGGGTTTCAAAACCCCGCTTTTTAAATTATAGATACTGCCGCCTAACTTTGTGCCGGCGTGGAGCACTGGAGTAAGCGTAGACCACGCCGTACCTGAGCGCTTTAACGGATCAGGGCATGAAAGCGGGCGCTGGCCGCGGCCCAGTTTATGTTCTGGAAGAAAGCTTCAATATAGCTCCGGCGGTCGGTGCCGTAATCAATGTAGTACGCATGTTCATATACATCCAGGACGAGGATGGGCTGCGTGCGAACAAAAATGCCTGCATTATGGGCGTCGGCCGAGTAGTTGTGCAAAAAGCCGTCGTCCTGGTCGTAGGACAGGATCACCCACCCCCGTGAGGCCAGCCCCGAAGCTTTAAAATCGTTTTCCCAAAACTCATAAGAACCATAACTGAAAACAATAGCTTCATAAAGGGCGCCTGCGGGCCGGCCTCCCGGTCCTCCCAGGTTGCCGAAATATAGCTCATGCAGCTTTACACCATTTGTGGCATAACTCTCTTCCACCTTCAGTTCCCGCAGGGGGCTGTAGGTGGAGTTGGCCGACGCACGGTCTACCGTACGCAGGCGGTTACGTATTTCGTTGGTTTTGTTGACATAACCCTCATAAAGTTTGTAGTGCTCCTGAATGGTCCGGGGGGAAATGCCCCTTAAGCGCAGTAACTCCGGCGGCAGTGGCTTGGCTCTCACCGGGGTGAACGCTCCACTGGCGTAGCGCCCGGTAATCTGACCATCCATATGGAAATCCCCTCCCGTAAATTTCTTGTTATTATATGAGCTTCTCTTTCCATATGTTTCCTTGCCAATATTGTCAATAACTTCTTAGTTAGCTTGGAAAGGAATAAGGGAGTGTTTGGAGAAATAAACCAACAACGTGAATAATTCGGAACGGAGTGATGCAAAATGGCTGAGGAACTGGCCCTTGAAGCGAGGAACAGGGCGGGGAACTACTTCCGGGAGGGCTATAACTGTGCCGAGTCCATTTTTTTGACTTTCCGGGAACTGGTGATTCCGGAGGTGGACCGGGATCTCGTCCGCCTGGCCACCGGTTTTGGGGGCGGGTTGGGGCATGCGGGGTGCATGTGCGGGGCGCTGACTGCTTCCACCATAGTTATCGGCCTGCTCAGTGGCCGCACCGATCACCAGCAGGATCGCTTCCGCACTTATGGTCTGGCTAAAGATTTTCACGACAGGTTTGAGGAAAAGTTCGGGGTTACCTGCTGCCGGGCTTTAAACCCCCACCCCTTTGATACACCGGAACACCTGCGCCATTGTCTGAAAATTACCGGAAACACGGCCAGGCTGCTGGCAGAGTTTCTGCTGGAGAAAAAACTGGTGCCGGTAAAATAAGGAGGAACTGGTGGCTCTGCAGAGAAAAATACAGGGGCGTAAAGGCGAAGATGAAGCGGCCCGTTACCTGACTGAAAGAGGCTACCAATTGCTGAAGCGTAATTTTCGTTGTCCGTACGGTGAAGTGGATATCATTGCCCTGGACGGTCCGGTGCTGGTTTTTGTGGAGGTACGCAGCAGGTCAACGGAGAACTACGGTTTACCCCAGGAGAGTATAACCGAAGAAAAGCGTGGCCGGCTGCGCCGGACGGCCCGTTATTACCTGGCGGCCAGCGGAGGACACAGGGGGCCGGTGCGCTTTGATGTCCTGGCTATTAAATATAAACGCGATGGACGGGTGGAGTTTCTGGAACATATAAAAAATGCATTTTGAGGCAGGAAAATAAAATTTTATGTAGAAGGTAATTATTTGTCCCGGGTTCCCCCGGGAGGCAAATTTGAGCACATCTATCTGTGTACAGTTTAATAGCTTGAGATACCGGATGACAGCTGCTTGAAGGGCGGGCAATGATTGCTCTGGTATGATGAATGACGTCCTTTTTAAGTAGCTGGACGGACCTCTGGAGAGATTCCCTTCCCGTGGGAAGGGAACACCGACGGGGCAAGTTTCCGTAGGGAAACGAAACTCTCAGGTTCCAGGACAGAGGAGGTTGTGATAAGCTTCCTTCTCTGTCCTTTGTTTTTTGGGGCAGCTGGTCATAATAATGTCAGGTTGATGTCAGGAGGTATCTGCTGTGGAGAACCTACGTAAAACCCCCCTTTACGCCAGGCACCTTGAGATGGGGGGAAAAATGATTAACTTCAGTGGCTGGGCATTGCCGGTCCAGTACAGGAGTATTATTGAGGAGCACCAGGCTGTGCGGGAGAGGGCAGGCCTTTTTGATGTTTCCCATATGGGGGAGATACGGATCAGCGGCTCCGGTGCCCTGGAGCTGCTGCAGAAAGCCGTTACCAATGATGTTTCCAGACTTCTGCCGGGCCATGTTCTTTATAGTCCCGTATGTAATCCCGGTGGGGGCGTGGTTGACGATATCCTGGTGTACCGGCTGGGAGATAATGAATTTTTACTGGTGGTTAATGCCGCCAACAGGGAGAAGGATTTCTCCTGGTTCAAGCAACTGGCCGTGGAATTTCCAGGGGTCTGCATTGCAGATATTTCCAGCCAGATGGCCCAGCTTGCCCTGCAGGGTCCCCTCTCCGTACAGATTCTGGCCAGGTTAACTTCAGCCGATCCGGGTTCCCTGCCCTATTACCGGGCCAGTTTGGGTGTGGAGGTGGGCGGCGTAAAATGTATGCTTTCCCGCACCGGCTATACGGGCGAAGATGGTTTTGAACTTTATTGCGCAGCAGAGGAAGCGTGCCGGCTGTGGGATGAGATTATGACTGCCGGAGAAAAAGATGGTTTAATGCCGTGCGGCCTGGGTGCCCGGGATACACTGCGCCTGGAAGCAGCACTGCCCCTTTATGGCCATGAACTCGATGAAGATATTACCCCCCTGGAAGCAGGGCTGGAGCGCTTTATTTGCTGGCAAAAGGATTTTACTGGAAAGGAGGTGCTCCTGCAGAAGAAGGAAATGGGAGTTCGGCGCCGCCTGGTTGGTCTTGAAATGGTGGACCGGGGCATCCCCCGGAAGGGGTATACCCTGACCAGCAACGGGCAGGTTATTGGTGAAATAACTTCCGGTACCCAGAGCCCCACACTGGGGAAAGCACTGGGGTTGGGGTATGTATCCGTGGAGTCCGCGGCCGTAGATACCGTAATAGAAGTGGAAATACGGGGACGGAACTACCCGGCCAGAGTAGTACCCGTGCCTTTTTACCGGAGAAAACGCACGGTGTAAAAGGTTAGGCATGCCGGGACGATTGTTCGAGATTATATTAATTCAAGGTTTTTAAGGAGGTTTTGTTCATGTATCCTGCTGATCTGAAATATTCCAAAGATCACGAATGGATCCGCGTGGAAGGTAATCGCGGGACAGTCGGTGTCACCCATTACGCCCAGGAAACCCTGGGGGACGTGGTTTATGTAGATTTGCCCCAGGCCGGTGATAAGGTAAAAGCCGGGGAATCTTTCGGTACAGTGGAATCGGTGAAATCGGTTTCCGATCTCTATGCGCCGGTAAGCGGTGAAGTGGTGGAAGTTAACCGGGAAGTGATGGATCATCCTGATCTGATAAATAAGGATCCCTATGGTAGTGGCTGGTTGATTGTCATTGAGATGAGCGATCCCGGTGAACTGGATAACCTGATGGATGCCCGCGCCTATGAGGAAATGGTGAAAGAGGGTTGAGCCATAAATGCGGTACCTCCCCAATACAACAGCTGACCGGCAAAAAATGATGGCGGACATAGGCATAAGTTCAGTGGAGGAACTCTTCGCCGATATACCGGAACAGGTGCGGTTAAAAAGGGAACTGAACCTGCCTGAGGCCCTGGCCGAGCCAGATCTGATTCGCCATCTGGAAAACCTGGCCGGGAAAAATGGTGATACGAGCCGTTACACCTGTTTTTTGGGTGGGGGTTATTACGACCATTATATTCCGGCAGTAATCCCTGCCCTGCTGTCCCGTTCCGAGTTTTATACCGCCTATACTCCCTACCAGGCTGAAATCAGCCAGGGTACCCTGGCCGCTATTTATGAGTTTCAAACCATGATCTGTGAATTAACCGGCATGGACGTGGCCAATGCCTCCATGTATGATGGGGCTACGGCGCTGGCTGAAGCTGCAGCGGTGGCGACGGGGGCAACCCGCCGGCAACGGGTTGTGGTGTCCAGGACGGTTCATCCGGAATACCGGCAGGTTTTAAAAACATACCTGGAGCCCCGTGGTGTGGAGCTGGTGGAGCTGCCCTGTACCAATGGGGTAACCACAGGAGATAACCTGGATCGTTATATAAACCGGCAAACGGCAGCGGTACTGGTGCAGCAGCCGAATTTCTTCGGTTGTCTGGAAGATGTGTATTCCCTGGAGCGGGCTGCGAGCGGGGTGGGGGCGCTGTTTATTGTCAGCGCTGATCCCATATCCCTGGGCCTGTTGAAGCCCCCGGGGGAATACGGGGCCAGCATTGTGGTAGGAGAGGGGCAATCCCTGGGCCTGCCCCTGAGCTTCGGTGGTCCCGGTTTCGGGTATTTCGCTGCCAGGGAAGAGTTCCTGCGGCGCATTCCGGGAAGGGTGGTAGGGGCTACCAGCGATGCCCGCGGTCGCAGGGGATTTGTTTTAACCCTCCAGGCCCGGGAGCAGCATATTCGACGGGAAAAAGCTACCTCCAACATTTGTTCCAACCAGGCCCTGTGTGCCCTGGCGGCTACTATTTTTCTTTCAACCATGGGTCCAGAGGGCTTGCGCCGGGTTGCCAGCCTTTGTGCTCAAAAGGCTGCCTACGCTAAAAAACGTTTGCGTGCCGTTAAGGGAATTTCGGTGGCATTCGATGCTCCTTCCTTTAAAGAGTTTGTTATCAAAAGTGAATATCCCCTGAACCTGATCCAGGAGTCGCTATTACGTCACGGCCTTGTTGCCGGCCCGGATCTTGGACGTTATTATCCTGAACTCGCCGGTCACCTGCTGGTAGCCGTCACCGAAAAGCGTACCAGGGAAGAAATTGACCGGCTGGCTGAAGCCCTGGAGGAGGTGGTAGGATGAATAGCATATGGAACGAAAAGCTCATTTTTGAGCTGGGAGCTCCGGGTCGCCGGGCCTTCTCCCTCCCGGCCAGTGATGTGCCGGAAATGGAACTGGACTGGCCAGAAAATATGTTCCGGGAAAAAGCTCCCGGCCTCCCGGAAGTAAGTGAGCCGGAACTGGTAAGACATTATACCGCTCTCTCCCGTTTAAACCACGGGGTGGACAATGATTTCTACCCTCTGGGTTCCTGTACCATGAAATATAACCCCAAGGTGGATGAAGCCCTGGCTGCCCTGCCCGGATTTGCAGGTATTCACCCCTACTTGCCGGAAGAGCTGGTCCAGGGAGCTTTACAATTAATTTACGAAATGGAAGCTTACCTGGCAGAGATCAGTGGCATGGACCGGGTGACCATGCAGCCTGCGGCGGGAGCCCATGGGGAACTTACGGGCATACTGCTGGTTCGGGCCTACCACCGGTGCCGGGGAGAGAATCGCACCAGGATCCTTGTTCCGGATTCGGCACACGGAACCAACCCGGCTACGGCGGCCATGGCCGGTTATCAGGTTGTCAGCGTGCCCTCGGATCAGCGGGGCGGGGTGGATGTGGCTGCCCTGGAAAAATTGCTGGATGAGCGGGTAGCGGGGCTCATGCTTACCAATCCCAACACGCTGGGGTTATTTGACGAAAACATTCACATCATTGCCGATATGGTTCATAAGGTGGGCGGGCTGTTATATTACGATGGGGCCAATACCAATGCCATTATGGGTTACACCCGTCCTGGAGACATGGGTTTTGATGTAGTGCATTTTAACCTGCACAAAACATTTGCCACGCCACATGGTGGTGGCGGGCCGGGAGCCGGGCCGGTAGGGGTGAAAAAGGATCTGGTACCTTTCCTGCCCGTACCTCTCGTGGACTTCGATGGTAAGCGTTATTATTTTAACTATGACCTGCCTCATTCCATCGGCAAAGTGCGTTCTTTTTATGGTAATTTTGGTGTGGTGGTTAAAGCTTACGCTTATATCCGCTCCCTGGGAGCCGGGGGATTGAAACAGGTAAGCCGGGATGCTGTGCTCAATGCCAACTATCTTATGGCCCACTTGAAAAAATATTTCTACCTGCCTTATGATCGTTTTTGCAAGCATGAATTTGTAATTTCGGGCAAGTGGCAAAAGGAACGTAACGGGGTGAAGACCATGGATATGGCCAAGAGGCTTTTGGACTACGGGTTTCACCCGCCGACCATTTACTTTCCCCTGATCGTGGAAGAGGCAATGATGATTGAGCCAACAGAAACGGAAAGCAAAGAAACCCTGGACCGTTTTATCGATGCCATGATCAGGATTGCCCGGGAAGCAGAGGAAGAGCCCGAAAAGATAAAGGGTGCTCCCTATACCACTTATATCGGCCGGCTGGATGAGGTCGCCGCAGCCCGGAAGCCCGAGCTGCGCTGGCGTGCCGGGAAATGAAGGTTAAGGTTTTCCCGTAATCGGCCCGGGCGGTTTACCGTCCGGGTCGCCAGGGAGGAGGCTGTATGTGTTCGTGGAGAAAATAGAAGCAGCTTTAAATTCCTGGCCCCGTCGATGGCGCCTGCTGGATACGGGGGCATCTGACGGGGCTACCAATATGGCCATCGATGAAGCTATATTGATTCATCACAGTCGTGGAGAAGTTCCTCCAACCCTGCGTTTTTACCGCTGGGAACCGCCTACCCTGTCCCTGGGTTTTTTTCAAAACGCTCGGCGGGAAGTGGACTTCGAGGCCTGCCATCGCCTGGGTATAGGCCTGGTGCGCCGTCCTACCGGCGGCCGGGCCGTTCTTCACGACCGGGAGGTAACCTATAGCGTTACCATTTCTCAGAAGTTCCTGCCCGGCAGTGTACTGGAGACATACCGCCTGTTGAGCCAGGGCCTGGTACTGGGATTGCGGTTGCTGGGAGTGGAGGCCAGTCTTTTTAATCCGGATAAAACGCAGCGGGGGCTGCGGTCAAAGCTATCGGCCGCCTGTTTCGATACCCCTTCGGGATATGAGGTAGCGGTAGAGGGTAAAAAACTGGTGGGAAGTGCCCAGGTCCGGCAAAGGGGAACCATTCTTCAGCACGGTTCCTTATTGCTGAGCATAGATGAAGATAAACTCTTTGCCGTTCTGGCCTTTCCCTCTGAATCGGTGCGCCGGCGAGTTAAGGAGGCCTTTGCGGCCAAGGCTACTGCGCTGGACCGGATATTGTCCCGGGTGCCTGCCTACGACCAGGTCTGCCGCGCTCTGGCCAGGGGATTCGCTACAGCCCTGGAGATCGAGTTAATTCCGGCAGAGCTAACTGCGGATGAGCGTCTTACAGCTCGAAAACTGGCGCAAGATAAATATAGTTGCCTGAACTGGCACGAACAATGTAAATTAAATGACATATCTCCATAAATTAACCGTTGATTTTTGAGAACAAAGTCATTAGTATATATACTTGCCGGTAGGCAAACGGCATGTAAAAAATGGCTCTTGACCAGAATGATTAAGTCATGATACAATAAAGCTTGCGCGACAGCGAGGGGAAAGTGGTCCTTGAAAACTGAACAGGGAGGTAGGCGGATGTGCAGCGGGCAAGGCTGTGCATCTGGTGAGGAAGAGCGTGTGCGGGAGTGATTCTGGGACAAAGGATTAGATGGAGAGTTTGATCCTGGCTCAGGACGAACGCTGGCGGCGTGCCTAACACATGCAAGTCGAGCGGTCCACCGTTTTGTCTGGTTTATACCGGATGGGCGGTGGATAGCGGCGGACGGGTGAGTAACGCGTGGATAACCTGCCCATTAGACCGGGATAACGCTGGGAAACTGGCGCTAATACCGGATACGCTCCTTACCCCGCATGGGGTGAGGAGGAAAGGGGAAACCCGCTAATGGATGGGTCCGCGTCCCATTAGCTAGATGGTGGGGTAACGGCCTACCATGGCGACGATGGGTAGCCGGCCTGAGAGGGTGACCG
>NZ_JMLG01000027.1:0-27783 GCF_000686645.1 Desulfofundulus thermocisternus DSM 10259 | reverse complement strand
GCTGTTCGCCCAGGGTTAGGGCCAGGCCCTTGTAAAATTCCAGTACCGTCACCGTGGAGAGGGTAAAATAGCACGGTTTGAAATGGGCCGGGTTGAGTTCCTCCACATACTTGCGCAGGGCGGTAGTTTTACCGCAACCCGGCTCCCCCGCAACTAAACCCATACCCCGCACCTGCTGTAAGTACTTCAGGCGGGAGGTGAGTTCCATCAGGTCCTGGCTTAAATAAAGCTGGTCAAAAGGCACTTCCTTGCTGAAAGGGTTGAACTTCAACCCGTAGAACTGGGTGAACATCACTTCTCACCCGCCTCTTCACTTTTGAGCAGTTCGGCAGTAAGCGTCAAATACAACCCACCTTGGCATAATACCCAAGTTTAAGGGATAATCTTCCTATCTCAATATTTTTCATTGATACTTTAAAAAGCTCACTCAATCTGCCATTTTTAAAATTTATCTTGGGTGGTCTAACCCACCTGTTCGCCCCCTGCTTACCCTATCATGTCTCCCGGGGTCAATGCCCTTACATTCCTTCGTTCAGCATAATGGGGGCGGGTGGGGCACCGTTACTCAGAAAATTAGCTCGATGAGGAGGATTTTTTCTTATGACCAAAGCCGAACGGGAAGCGCTATGGGAAACCCGAATAGCATTCGCCAGGTGCGCAGCCGGCCTGTGCTGGACGCCTTTTTGGCGTGGCTAAAAAAAAACAGAAAAAGCAGGTACTGCCCAAAAATTCCTTTGGGCAGGCGGTTTACTATTGCCTGGGCCAGTGGGATAAACTCATTGCCTTTTTGCAGGATGGACGCCTGGAACTGGGTAACAACCGGAGTGAGCGGTCAATTAAACCCTTTGTCATTGGCCGCAAGAACTGGTTGTTTGCCAATACTCCGCGGGGTGCCCGGGCCAGCGCTATTACTTACAACATCATAGAAACGGCAAAGGAGAATGGGTTGAATCCTTTCCAGTACCTCAGCTATCTTTTTGAAAAACTTCCCAACCTGGACCCTGAAGACAGTAATGCCCTGGATCAGTTGCTCCCCTGGTCCAATTCATTACCCCCTGTCTGCAGTGCTAATAAATAAGCCAGATTATGTCCCCACCTGATTGCAAGGTGGGGTTTATTTTACGCTTACATTAATGCGGTGTTTCCCAAAACAGAGATCCAATTATGCGTCATTCATCAAATACGAAACTCTTTAGAAAGCCGTACCCGGAAACTGCCAGCGGAAACACCGATGTAGTAGCTGAACTGGCGCTGGGCTGGTACAGTCTGGACAAAGATGGCAACCTCCTGACCAAAAGCCAGACAGGGTGGCAAAGGCCGGACGGTTGGGAGAAGGTGCTGGAAGCAGCCAAGGAGTACAACCTGAAAACCGAGATGGTGGTTCACTTGACTGACGGTGACGGCACGATTTCTTCCCTGATAACGAACGAGGCTGCCATGACCAGGGCGATTAATGGTATAATGGGAGAAGCGAGGCTATACCAAGGACTAAACCTCGACTTTGAGGGTTTGGGCTACCGGGATGACGGCGAGCAGTTAAAGGTGGTACAGGGCGCTTTTACCAGGTTCGTCCTACTCTTAGCGGAACAGGTTAAGGCTGCTAACCTCACCCTGACCCTCACTCTCCACACTCCCAACAGCGCCTATAGGGGTTACGATTACAGGGTGCTGGGAAAATTAGCCGACCGGATTATCATTATGGCCTACGAATTACGGTTCTAAGCCGGAGCCGGTAAGCCTTGTCAAGCAAGCTGTCGAGATGGCCAGGGCTCTTGTTCCGCCGGAAAAGCTAGTGCTTGGAATTTCTGCCTCCTCGGAAACACCGGAGAGCATTCTAATCAAAGTGGGCATCGCCAAGCGATACGGCCTTGACGGTATCGCCATCTGGCGGTTAGGTCTGGTGACCAGTGAAATATGGGACGCGTTAAGCGCTAACGTAATACCGTGGTAACTCTGTTTGGGCTGTTGAAAATCTTTCTGCGGAAAGCGGAACGAATAGCCGGTTTGTGCGTCTGTAATTTTGGAAAAAATTCTTAAGGGAGGCTCTGTCAGTGAAGAAGTGGTTATTATACGTAATTATAACTATTTTTACTATTACTATTCCTGCTTGCGCACTAATAAAAAGGGAAAACAAGGCTGAAAACATGAATGTTCCCCCGCCGACAAATTCACAAATTACTCAACAAATCCAGGCTGCTTCTAATCCTCATTCCCAGACTCCTACCGAAAAGAAACTCACTCAAATTATTGTCAAAAGAGGTAATGACGTTTTCCCTTTTAATCCGCTCACGTTGAAAGAATCAGGCATAATCTTAGACGTGCGGGATTTGTTATGGGTAGCCCTGCGGGGCGGTGCCGGAATACAACCAGAAGTTAAACAAGTGGAGTCAAAAGAACTTGATAAAGACCTAAAAAACGGGGATAAAATGAAGGATGTCTTTTGCTCGGTTCGCCTTATTTATGAGCCATATAGGCCGAAGCAGGGAATAAATGATCTTGCTCACAAGGACTTAATTATCTATATAAATCCGGATAATGTGAATGATGCCTATTTCGGAATCCAAAACCCAGATAACCAAACTAAATGGGATCTTTACTATTTGCCCGGTTATGGACAATGGCTCAAAAAAGAGGTCGACCTTCTATTACGCTTACATACGGGATTATAAAAGTGCCTGGTCGCGTAGCAGACCAGGCACTTACTGTTAACAAAAATCGCTTAAGTTACATAGTGTATCCATCCAAGCTACTAAGTTATTATAGTAAGCGTCGTGGTCCGGGCCACCGTATCCAGCATCTGCTATAAATCGGGCACATGTATATTCACTAGGCGTAACACCTTTTATTTGGCACCAAACGAGGTAGTCAATTAGTTCTGAATAAATAGGATTAATGTCTTTATCAGCCATAATCCGGGCTTCTTCAACGTCGTCGTAGATGTCAGGTGTAGGGAGCCATCATTGTCCACCTCCTTCCAGCTTGTCTAACCTGCCCTCTACTACATAAAGAGAAAATAGGGGGGCGTTTTAATACCCCCCTACCAAAAAAAATTCTTGAGTTATTTCTGATAGTCGCTTTTACGGGAGAAGTACCGGTTTAGCTCATCCCTACCCCACGTGGTATTTGGTCGGTATCGGTAAACGGCTTCTATTATCCAGGTCACCAAATCGGAGCAGGCTTCCTCGTAACCTAGTTGACGGCTGTATTTCTTGACGATGGGAATGAAACGTTTAACGACCTGGGTCATAGCTTCCTCATTACCACTCTTCGCCAGGTCAATCAGTTCTCGGAGCTTTGGCTTTCTTTGCAAATGGTATCACCCTCTTCTAGAGACAAAAAGACCTACCACACCTTGGCAGAGGGCAGGTCTTAGACTTCTAGAGCAGCGGCAGCCAGGCTGTCATAGTGCCTGTGGGCACCTTAGACCCTGTAGCTTTACGTCCCCATTTTTCAATGGGTTTGCCCTTAACGTAGGTATTCGGTTTTCGTTGGAGAAGCGCGGAACCTTCACCTCCTTACATCCGTCTATTTATTAAGACGAATGGTAGGTCAAAATGGTACCATATACTGGAAAGAAGTCATCGTCTTTTTCTAATGTCGTTTATCAACATTCCTTATGATAGAAAAGGCAAATAACTTGTCCATCCCGTGAATATGATGGTAATAGATATGGGATTTCTTTACCAAAATTGGCTGTAGAATATTGTAGACAATTTTGGAAGCCCTCTTTTAAGTTCCTAACATACATCCTATAATAATAACATAGGAGGTGAAATCTGGTGAACGAGCTACTTACTACAAATGAAACGGCTGAAATCCTCGGAATATCGCCCGTAGCAGTTGCTAATCTCCTCCGGGATAAGAAACTACCAGGTATCAAGAGACGAGGCCCGGATGGAATTGACCGCTGGTTCATCAGACGGGAAGACGTTGCTCTCTACTGCGCCGGGTTGGCTATCTTCAATATGCTCCAGCACAAAGCCAGAATTAGAAGGCAAGCTGCGGAGGAAGGTGTCCCATTGTGAGTAGAGCCATTGGATATGTAAGGATAAGCACAGAAGAACAGACTCAGCACGGTTACTCCCTGGAAGCCCAAACCGAAGCAATAAAGAAATACTGCGAAATTCAAGGTTGGGAACTATTACGGATTTACCGCGATGATGGATACAGTGGCGCTTCAATGGAGAGACCAGCGTTGGAACAACTCCTTGCAGGCCTCCACCTGCGCCATTTCGATACGGTTGTCGTTTAGTGTATTTGCTACTATAAAACTGATCCATTTTTAGCCCCTGTGACATTGTCAAACTGATCCACCCTGGGAGCCGTGGTAGACAAAATGATACTGTGAAACTGATCCACTTTGGCGAAATTGCTACTCTAAAACTGATCCACTTCCTTCAACAATCCCCTATACTGGATGTACATTCATCCGGGTCAGGGGGGAGAAGGGAAGTGATTGAAATTAATCTTTACGAACAAATCAGGTACCTTTATGCCGTGGAAAAACTTTCTAAAAGGGATTGAAACTACCCGTAAGGTTCCTGTGCCCCCGGGCGGCGGCCCTGTTCCGAGCCTACCTATGAGGGATTGATCCGGAAAGGGGGGAAAACCTGGTCAATAGGAGGGTCGGGTTCACAATAACTAACCGTTGTTGGGTATTGTGAGCTTTTTGAGCCAGGTGAACGGGGATGACGGTAAAGGAAGGTTATAAGAAAAGATATGAAACGGGCGATACTCCCTGGGATATTGGCAAACCTGATTTTAACCTTATTCAGACTGTGACTGCAATGGCCATAAAACCATGTAAAGCACTGGATATCGGTTGCGGAACTGGTGATAATTCCATCTGGCTTGCCCGGAACGGCTTCGATGTGACAGGCGTTGATACATCGGAAATTGCAATAGGAAAGGCAGTAGAGAAAGCTTCAAAAGCCAATGTCCGGTGTACCTTTATGGTAATTGACTTCTTCACAAACAAAATTACAGGGGCGCCGTTTGGTTTTGCATTTGATAGAGGTTGTTTTCATTCATTGAATTCCGGTGAGGAACGGGAGAGCTTTGCGGAAAAGGTGGCCGCCCATTTAGAAGAGGATGGCCTGTGGCTGAGTATTATCGGCAACGCCGATGAGCGGCGAGAAGGCCCGGGTCCGCCACAGAGGACGGCCAGGGATATTGTTAATTCTGTGGAACCTCACTTCGAAATTCTTTCGCTCGTTTCCAGCCATTTTGGTTCCAACCGCCCGAACCCGCCCAGAGCCTGGGTTTGCCTGATGCGGAAAAGACGTTTTGTATAATTGGAGCCGCCGCGAGTAAAGCCGGGGCACATCCCGGAAACACTTTATCTGTACGCTGGAGGGGAGTTTACCTCCCCTTTTTATTTTCCCGTCTTTCAGCAACTTACACAGTACCCGGAGTGCATACCCGCCATGTGTTAATTATTCCCTTTTTGACCAATGGATTGATAAATCAAAGATACAAATGATATAATTTTCATTGGTGACGTATTAAATTTTTTTATGGGTTCCCTGGTTGAGCTTGCAGGGTGAATGTTCAGGGTAAAAACATAAAAGAAAGGATGAGGTCATGAAAGATATTAAGGGCACTGTGCTGGAAGTTGTTCTGGCTGTTTTACCGGTTACTGTATTTGTGCTCATCCTGCAGGCAGTGCTCCGGTTACCTTCTCTGGTTATGGCGCAGTTTTTGATCGGGGTGGTCATGGTCACCATTGGCTTGATATTCTTCCTGGTGGGCATTCATCTGGGAATGCTGCAAATTGGTGAAGCCACCGGCTCGGCGCTCCCCAGGATTGGTAGGGTCTGGATTCTGGTCCTCTTCGGTTTTCTTTTCAGTTTTGTGGTGACTGTGGCCGAGCCGGATGTCAGGGTTCTGGCCACCCAGGTGGATGCAGTATCCGGGGGAGCCATTTCCAAAGATCTTTTAATTATCTTTGTCGCTCTGGGCGTGGCCATATTTGTGGGACTGGCCATATTGCGGGTGGTTCTGGGTGTTCCCCTGCGGCATCTTTTGCTTGCCAGTTACGCCCTGGTCTTCATCCTGGCCGTGCTGGCCCCCGCCGAATTCAGGGCCGTTTCTCTGGATGCCGGCGGCGTTACCACAGGCCCGATGACGGTGCCGTTTATTCTTGCCCTGGGTGTGGGGGTTGCATCTGTTCTGGGGGGTAGAAGCACTTCCGCCGATGGATTCGGCTACGTGGCTCTGGGCTCTGTTGGGCCCATCTTATCCGTGCTGCTGCTGGGAGTGATTTATGGTTGAATGAACTTAAAATATTTGACGGTTTTGGCCACGTTCTGCTGGAGGTGGCCGTTGCGCTGGCTCCTCTCCTGCTGTTATTTTTGATTCTGCAGGTCTGGTTGCTGAAGTTCAGCAGAAGGAGATTTATTAGAGTTTTAAAAGGTTTCGTGCTGACCTTCCTGGGGTTGTCCTTTTTCCTGCAGGGCGTTTACGTGGGTTTCCTGCCCGTGGGAGAAATAATCGGGAAAACCATGGGTAGCCTGGAGTTCGGCTGGTTAATCATACCGGCTGGTTTTTTAATGGGTTTTGTAGCTACGTTTGCCGAACCTGCCGTCCGTGTGTTAAATTATGAGGTGGAGAAGGCATCGGGGGGTTATATTCCCCGGCAGGTAATGCTTTATACGGTATCGCTGGGGGTGGCCGCCTCCATTGCCCTGTCGCTGTGGAAAGTCTGGCTGGGAATTCCTCTGTGGTACCTGGTAATTCCGGGCTACGTGCTCGCTTTCATACTGGCGCGTTATTCTTCCCCTTCCTTTGTGGCCATAGCTTTTGATTCGGGGGGAGTGGCCACCGGGCCGATGACCGTGACTTTTATATTAACCATGGTTCTGGGCTTTGCCTCGGCTTTAGAGGGCCGTGATCCCTTAACCGAAGGGTTCGGGATGATTGCTATGGTAGCGCTTTCTCCCATTCTGGCAGTTTTATCTTTAGGTCTGCTCTTCAGCAGAAAGGAGAAGCAGGATGAACGCCATCATGCGCAAGTATAAGCTGTTGATAGCCGTTGTGAACTATGGCGTGGCCAGAAAGACGGTAAAGGCGGCAAAGAAGGCCGGGGCTGAAGGCGGGACCACTCTTTTGGGCGAAGGCACGGGAGGCCACAAAGTATCGGAGGTTCTGGGGATCGATCTTGAACCGGAAAAGGAAATTATTCTTATATTAATAGATGAAAGCAAGCTGGAGGTTGTTCTGCAGGCCATAATTTCTGCTGCCAGGTTGGATAAATCCGGCCGCGGGATAGCTTTTGTTCTCGACGTGAGCCGGGTGGCGGGTATCTGCCACCTGGGTGCCCCCGTTGAAATACCTGAGCAGAACCCGGGAGGAATGGAAATGGTTAAGGATGGCGAAGAGGTTTTATACGATTTAATTGTGACCATCGTCAACAAGGGTGATTCGGAAAAAGTGGTTGATGCCTCGAAAAGAGCCGGTGCAGAAGGGGGAACCATACTTTTCGGCCGCGGCACGGGAATTCACGAGAACGCCAGATTGTTCGGTATTCCTATTGAGCCTGAGAAGGAAATCATTTTAACTTTGATTGAACGTCCAAAGAGCGGCAAGGTTTTGGAAGCCATTGTCAATGAAACAGGCCTGAACAGGCCCGGGAAGGGAATTGCCTTTGTTCTGGAGGTTGAGAGGGTGGCCGGTATTAATCGCCAGCTCAACAGGATGGTGAGAAAGATGCTTTCCGAAAGTAACCCGCGTTAGTATGTTATGTATAACCACCGGGCTACCTTTATTATCAACCCTCAGGGCCGCGTAGAATACTACTGCGTGTACCCCCGGGAAGTGGGTAGAAACGTGGATGAGATCATCCGCGTTCTCCAGGCCATTCAGTATGCTGCCGCCACGGGTGAAGGTGTACCGGCGCAGTGGCAGCCGGGCCAGCCGGGGATAAGGCGGGACTTTGAAAGGGTCGGGACGATATAGGGTGACGGGAAGCATTTCTCCCGCCCGGTTTTGCGGCGGGCTTTTTTTTACTCTTCACCCGGGTCATCCAGGCCCCATCTCCGGAGAAGGTGGTTCAATTTCAAGGTGAGGTAACCCAGGACTGCCGCCACCAGGCTGGGGACGTACAGGCCGGCGCCTATGCCCGTTCCCAGCCCGGCGGTTAGCCAGATGCTGGCGGCGGTGGTGAGCCCGCGGATATGATCCCGGTCCTTAAAGATAATGCCGCCGCCAATAAAGCCCACTCCCGTGACGATCTGGGCGGCAATGCGCGCCGGGTCTCCGGGCTGGTAGGGGTTTACTCCGATTAAGGAAGTAAACCCGTAGCTGCTGATTAAAGTAAACAGGGCCGAACCCAGGCAAACCAGGGTGTGCGTGCGTATACCCGCCGGCTTATGGCTTATTTCCCTCTCCAGGCCGATGAAAAATCCCACTAAAAAGGCCAGCAGCAGCCTGGCAATCATTTCTTGCATGCGGAGCACCGGGCTTCACCCTTTAGATAAGTGTTTAACTGTATTATGATCGGCCCTGCCCGCCGGTTATGCGTGGGCCGGGTTTGAAAAAACGATGAAGCCCCCGTAATTTTCCCCGGAGGCTTCATTAGAACAAGGATGATCACTGCCAGATTTTGATGGCCACACTGATGCTAACAGCCAGGGCGGCCAGCGCAATGCCGACGGTAGCCCAGAAAAAACCTTTTATTTCTTGCCTTAGCGAGTTTATCTCCTGCCTTAAATTTGATTCAAGAGTTATCATTTCCTTCCTCAGGTCTTCTTCAACGGTTTTGATTTCCTTCCTCAGGCCTTCTTCAACGGTTTTGATTTCTTTTCTCAGGCCTTCTTCGACGGTTTTAATTTCCTTCCTCAGACCTTCTTCAACGGTTTTAATTTCTTTTCTCAGGCTTTCTTCAACAGCTTTGATTTCTTTTCTCAGGCTTTCTTCAACAGTTTTGATTTCCTGCCTTAACCCGTCTTCTGTCGAGGATAATTCTTTGCGCAATTCCCGCATTTCGGCCCGCAGGTCCCGTATTTCTCCCTGAACCCAGCTTCCCAGAAAGAACATTTGTCCGGCCTGGCGGTATTCCTGTTCATCGAAAGTGGCTGCTATTTCCCTTTTGACCTCTTCCACGGCTGCCACCTGCCTTTCACTTCCAGCATAGCAGGTAAGGGCGTTTCAGGCAAGGAAAAAGTCGGGCAGTATCACACCAATTCCTCGATCACCAGGTCCACAAAACGGAAGTTCACCGTGTCCACCAGGCCCCGGTTGGTTACCCGCAGTTCGGGTAAGACCGGCAGGGACAGGAGGGCCATGGTCATGAAGGGGGAGACCAGCGGGCAGCCCAGTTCCTTCCAGGCCCTTTCCAGGGCGGCCACCATTTCCCTCACTTCCTCCACCGGTCGTTCGGACATCAACCCGGCTATGGGGAGGGGTAAGAGGGCCAGCACCTGCCCGTTCAGCACGGCCACCATGCCCCCGCCGCATTCGGCCAGGGTGTTGGCGGCCAGGGCCATGTCGGATTCATCCATGCCTACCACCAGCAGGTTGTGGCTGTCGTGGGCCACGGTGGAGGCTACCGCACCGCCCTTCAGGTGGAAGCCCCTGACCAGGCCCAGGCCCATATTTCCCGGCCCGCCGTGCCTCTCGATGCAGGCTACTTTGGCCACGTCCAGCTCCACGGAGGGCCTGATTTCTCCGTTTTCCACCGGCATTTCCACCTGCCTGTGCAGGGTTCCCACTTTGGCCTCAATTACCTCCATCACCCTTACCAGGACCCTGTTCCCCCGGGCGGCAATGGTAAAGTCGCCGGCGGTCAGCTGCCGCCGGAGGTGCACCGAATGGCGGGTCTTTTCCGGGTATGCGTAGGGTTTCAGGTCGAACAGCATCTGCCCATTTTCGGCCACGATCACCCCGTCCACCATTACCCGTTCCACCTTCATTTCCGCCAGGTCGGGGATGAACAGGATATCGGCACAGCGACCGGGGGCAATGCTGCCCAGGTCGCGGCTTACCCCGAAGCACTGGGCGGTGTTGATGGTGGCCATCTGGATGGCCCGTACCGGGTCGATCCCTTCCTGAATGGCCCTGCGCACCACGTGGTTCAGGTGGCCCAGGGTGAGCAGGGTTTCCGGGTGGGTGTCGTCGGAAACCAGGATGGCGTAACGGGAATCCAGGCGGTTTTCGGTGATACTTTTTATGGTTGCCCTGACATCGTGCCAGGCCGAGCCCTCCCGCATCTTGGCGTACATGCCCAGGCGCATGCGGGCCAGGGCGTCTTCTTTCCGGGTGGACTCGTGGCAGGAAGAAATGCCCGCGGCAATGTAGGCCTGGAGTCCGGTTTCCGTTTCCGGGAGGGAATAATGTCCTGTGACGACCTTGTTGGCTTTAAGGGTGGCCTGTATCTCCCCGTGCACCAGGGGGTCTCCCGCCAGCACGCCGGGGAAATTCATCATTTCGCCCAGGCCAATGATTCCCGGCCAGGTCATGGCCTCGCGGACCTCTTCCGGGCCGATGCTGGCCCCGGCGTCCTCAAAGCCCGGGGCAGCCGGAACGCAGGAGGGCATGGTGGTAAACACTTTTAAGGGCAGCCCGGCCCCTTCCTCCATCATCTGGCGGATTCCTTCCATCCCCAGTACATTGGCAATTTCATGGGGGTCCATGAAGATGGCGGTGGTGCCGCAGGGGACTACCGCCCGGGCGAACTGGGTGACGGTAACCATGCTGCTTTCCACGTGTATATGGCCGTCCAGAAAGCCGGGCACCAGATAACGACCCCCGGCGTCGATTACCCGGGTATCCTTCCCGATGGTATGGTCGGCCCGGCCCACCAGCACCACCCGGCCGTGTTTAATGGCCACATCCAGGCCTTCCTGGATTTCGGCGGTATGCACGTTCACCACCCGCCCGTTTTTAATTACCACGTCGGCCGGTATTTTCCCCAGGGCAGCCAGGGACAGGTCGGCGGTAATTTCCCACAGGGGGCGCCGGTTTGGTTGGTAAAACATTTTTTCACCCCGCAAAAATGAAATGATTCCCCTCTATATTTACCGTGTGTGAGGGAATAATACCTGCAGGCAGGGCGAAAATTTTGTCAAAGTCAAGCTGCAAGGGGGGGTTTTTTTGTCGGCAGAAAGGGATGAGATCCTGACCCGAAAGGTTCAGGAAGTTCTGGATAGCGATGTGCGTACCAGGGAATATGGCTTAAAAGCTGATGTGGTGGACGGTAAGGCGCGCATTACCGGCATTGTGGATACCCTGGCCGAGAGGGAGCAGGTGAGCCGCATCGTTTCGGCCATTGAGGGCATCCGGGCGGTGGAGAACGGTGTGGCCATAAGTACCGACGGGGCCATTACCGATGATGATGTGGCCTTCGAGGTGGGGGAGGAGCTGGATGCGGCCGGCATTAACCGCCGCCATGTGGGGGTAAAATCCGTTAAGGGAGTGGTTTTTCTCCAGGGGCGGGTGGACAGCCCGGAAGAAATTGAAGCGGCCAGGGCCGCTGCCGCCAGGGCGCGGGGAGTGAAGGAGGTAGTCAGCCAGCTCAAGCTGCGTTCCCCTGGAGGTTATGACGATGAGAGCCTGGAGGCAATTTTCCACCACCAGGTGAACAACGACCGGGAAGATGAGGGAGAGGCCAGAATATTTTAAGGGGGATAAGTCCGGAGACATATCCCCCTTTTTAAACTTCATTAATCCGGAAGAGGTGAAAAACCGTCTTTTTGTCCCATCCCATATCCCAGGGGCAGTGGTAGCGATCCACCGTGTGGGCGTTAACCAGAGGGTACCCGTGGGAGTCCGTCCCGACCACAATGGCAAAGTGCTCGATGTTCCCCTTTTCTTCGTACCCGATGACATCACCTTTCTGCAACTCCCTGACGGCCCCCCGCGGAAATTTGTTTGTCGGCTGGTTCAGCTCCGGGAAAGTGCCCCGGGCGATCAGCCGGGCGCGGCCGCTGTACAGGAGCCAGCTGGCAAAGGCCTCGGTCTGCACCCAGGCCCGGCTGCCCGAACCACCGCCCTGTTCGTACCGGTAGTACCAGGTTCCATCCATGGGGAGCTTGCCCCCTTCCCGGTCTCCCAGACACTGGGAGACAAAATTGGTGCAGTCCCCGCCGTTGCCGTTAAGATCCCGATAACGGGGATTGTACTTGTGGTTGTTGCCCGCTCCCCAGGCCAGGCCGGCATACTTGTCCGCGTACCGGACTGCCCCCTCCCGGTCAAAAATACCTCTGGAGCGGTTCCGGCTGGAACTGGATTTTACGGGCTGACCCGGGCAGGCAGCGCCGTCGGCGGGGGTGGGTACGGGTACCAGGGTATCGTCACCCAGGCCGTCGGTATAGAAGTCCTTCTGGATCAGCCACCGGCCGTCCTTTTTAACCAGTTCCATCCAGTGACGGGTGCCAATACCAAAGCGGTTGACCACGGGAGTATCGGGATATACGTAAACCAGCTGGAGGGTGTGGTGAACCACCAGTTCCGCCCTTTCCCCATTGATCTGCGACCAGGGGATGCGAATTTCCGGTTTTGCTTCGATTATCCGCACCCCCCTTTTCCTGGCCCAGGACTGGATAAAATTCAGCTTGTGTTCTTCATGGGCCCGGGCCCACTGCCCCAGTTTGGTGGCGGTATCGTAGGAGGCCAGAACCGGGGCGGGATCGGCGCCGGTAACAATGGCCCGGGCACGGGCATTGAAAATTTCTTTCACCGCCTTTTCCAGTTCTTTTTGGGAAAGGGGAGGGGAAGTGGCCGTGCAGTTGGAAGCTCCCAGTAGAAAGACCAGGCCAACAATCATTAATGATACAGTAACTTTTTGCCACAGCATAACGGACCCCCGTTTTGTGAATTTTGCGCCGTTTATATATTTCCCCGGAAGGAAGAGTTCTTGCCCGGGTATCGGTGGTAAAATGTACACCAAAGCGCTTCACCACAGGGGCCATTTATCAGGAGCAGGTTACTTCCCGCAAAACGCTTTTCCAGGCGTCGGGGGATACCTCCCGGTACCTGACCGGGCCGTCAAAGTAGTCCCGCCCGGGCAGGGCCTGCTTACGCAGGATTTCCGGGCCGTTTCCCTGCAGGGCCTGGTAGAGGGTGAGGATATGGCCCGGCCCCAGATTTGTCTCCACCCCGCTGGTAAAAATCCACAACAGGCGTGGTAGTTTGAGCAGTACGGCCGGTTCGATCAACCTTGCCGCCAGGGCCCGGATCTCCGTCTGCAGGTCCATGCGCTGATTAGTATATGTTCCTTCGAACACCTCCAGGAGGGAAGTTTGCCTGCCGGCCATTACCACCGGCCCCAGGGCCTCGCTGGTACGGGTCAGGGTGGCCTGGCTGATATCCATATAGTGTTCAATGGGTATGCCGAACCGCTTTTCCAGGTAGTCTGTGATTCCTTCCCGCCCCGCCAGGTGATACAGTTCCTCCAGCGTTGCCACGCCCGAAATTTCATGAACGCGGGTGTTGATGGGGATGGAAACAATACCCACCGGTTTTCTGCACGGGGTGATGGCGACCAGGGTTACGGCTTTCAATTTGGGTCCGTCGGTCCAGAAGATAAGGGCGTTCTCGGTTTCCGGTTGCTGCTGCGCCCAGGCCTTAAAAGAAGAAGAAAAGCAGAATAGAGCCAACACTGCAAGAAGGGCGTACCGGAGCAATTTCCGGAAACTCAACGTTCCTTAACCTCCTTTGCCGTGCCAAATTTATTCTGGCATTCCTTTCCCTCTTTTATACTCCGGGTGATCTTGCTATTGACATGCGGGGAAAGGTGATTTATACTGGATGGTGATTTCTTTTAGTAGCAAATTAGCATATTAAAGTAAAAAAGAATTCGGGGGTGCTGGCAATGAAACTGCGTTTGGGCTTGCCCAAGGGAAGCCTGCAGGAAGCCACCTTTCAATTGTTCAAGCGGGCTGGCTTTAATATAATGGTGAGGAGCCGTTCCTACTTTCCCAGCATTGACGATCCCGAGCTGGAAGTAGTGCTGATGCGCGCCCAGGAGATTCCCCGCTATGTGCATGAGGGCGTGCTGGATGCCGGTATCAGCGGCCTGGACTGGATCATGGAAAATGAAGCCGACGTGGTGGAAGTGGCCGAGCTGGTTTATTCCAAGCAGACCACCAACCCCATCCGGCTGGTTCTGGCTGTGGCCAATGATAGCGACATCCGGACGGTGGCGGATTTGCAGAACAAGCGGATTGCCACCGAGCTGGTCCGGGTGACCAGGAAGTTTCTTGCCCGCCACGGTGTGGAAGCTTATGTGGAATATTCCTACGGAGCCACGGAAGTGAAGGTGCCTCATCTGGTGGATGCCATTGCCGATCTCACGGAAACCGGCAGCTCGCTTAAGGCCAATAACCTGAGGGTCATAGCCACCATTCTGGAATCGACTCCCCGCCTCCACGCCAATAAAAAGGCCTGGGAGGAACCCTGGAAGCGGGAGAAGCTGGAAAACCTGGCCGTACTCCTGCAGGGGGCGCTCCGGGCCGATGCCAAGGTGGGGTTGAAAATGAACGTGCCTAAAGAAAAGCTGGACGATATTCTGGCCCTGTTACCGGCCATGAAGCACCCCACCATCTCCCAGCTGGTGAACAGCGACTGGTGTGCGGTGGAGGTAATTATGGATGAAAAGAAGGTGCGGGACCTGATCCCGGCCCTGAAAAGAAGCGGGGCCCACGACATTATTGAGTACCCGCTGAACAAGGTCATCCCCTGAGGGAAATGCCCGGATGGGTAGCGGGCCGCCTGAACCCCGGTGGAACTTCCCCGGTGCGGGGAAGTTTTTTATTTTATCGGCCGGCAGGTTTAGCAGAAAGTTTTTAGAATTTTATAACCGGGGTATTTTTTTGAGGGGAGGGATCATCATTGCCCGTCAGAAAACAGGATGTGCTGGACAGCATATTTTATCCCCATAGTGTGGCTGTAATAGGGGTTACCGGTTCCAGCGACCGGGTAGGTTATAACCTGCTGCAGAGCATTATCCACGCGGGATTTCAGGGCCGGATCTACCCGGTGCACCCCCGCCTGGAGAGCCTGCAGGGGCTGCCGGTATACCGTTCCCTGGAAGAAATACCTGAACCCGTGGACCTGGCCGTAATCGGGGTAAACCAGCTGGCCACCCTGGAGGTGGTGGAGCAGTGCGGCAGGAAAGGGGTTAAGGGGGTTGTCTGCATTGCCGGTGGCTACAAGGAGATGGGGGAAGAGGGAAAAGCCCTGGAAGAGCGCCTGGTGGCTGTGGCGCGGCAGTATGAGATGGAAGTGGTTGGTCCCAATACCCTGGGCTTGATCAATACCCGGGCCAATTTAAATGCCACTTTTTATCCCATGCAGCTACCCCGGGGAAAGGTTTCGTTTGTTACCCAGAGCGGGGGCGTGGGGCTGACCATACTGCATAAGGCCGTGGATGAAGGCCTGGGGATCAACAAGTGGGTGGGGGTGGGTAACCGGAGCACCCTGGAGATGAGCGATTACCTGGAATACCTGGCCCGGGATGACAGCACCGCAGTCATCGGTGTTTTTGTGGAGGGCACCGATGATGCCCGGCGGCTGGTTCAGGTGGCCGGGGAGGTGGCCCGCCACAAGCCGGTGGTTTTTTATAAGGTCGGGCGTTCGGATGCGGTGAGCCACGCCGCCCTCACCCATACCGGGAGCATGGCCGGCAGTTATCAGGTGTACAGGCAGGTATTGCAGCAGTTCGGCCTCCTGGTGGTGGACAGCACCCTGGAGATGGTGGCTGCCTGTAAAGCCCTGGCCATGGCTCCCATTCCCCGGGGAAACGGCGTGGGCGTGGTTACCCATACGGCAGGTCCCAGTATCGTGCTGCTGGATGAGATAAGCCTGCGGGGAGGGGTTTTCCCTGCCCTGGCCGGAAGTACCATGGGCAGGATTAAAGAAGTGCTGGGTCAGAACCCCCCGGTAGTGCTCAAAAACCCCCTGGATGCGGCCGGGCAGGGTATGCAGGCGGCAAATCTGGGACCGCTGATGGAGGCGGTGCTGGACGACCCGTGCATCGACATCCTGGTGGCCGTATACTGCCTGCATTTGAACTGGCGCTGCCCCACGGTGGAAATTTTAGATGTCCGGGAGCGCAGCGGCAAGCCGGTGGTGGCCCTTTATATATCCACCGGGGAAAAAGTAAAAGAGGAGAGGGAGCTCCTGCACTCCCGGGATATTCCCGTCTATACCACTCCCGAGGAGGCGGCGTGGGGGGTTTCCGCTCTCCTGCACTATGCCCTGCAGAGAGGGGGAATCAGGCGGTGAATGTGGCAGAGATGCTGGCTGCGGTCCGTTCTGCCGGGCGCCGGTATTTATGTGAGGATGAGGTGAAGGAGATTCTGCAGCGGGTTGGTGTACCTGTAACCCCCTGCTTTTTGGCCCGCAGCGAGGAAGAAGCGGTGGCGCGGGCCATAGAGGTGGGTTATCCCGTGGTATTAAAGGTGCGCTCCCCCTTAATTGCCCATAAGTCGGACAGCGGTGGAGTGGCTCTGAACCTGGCCAACGGCTACCAGGTACGCCGGGCCTACCGGCAGATCATGGACAGGGTCAAGGGAGTGGATCCCGAGGCTGCGGTTACGGTGCAGCCCATGGCTTCCCCCGGCCGGGAGGTGATTGTCGGTTTTACCGTCGACCGGCAGTTCGGGCCCGTGCTCATGTGCGGTCTCGGGGGGGTCTTCGCGGAAGTTCTGGGTGATGTCAGCTTTCGACTGGTTCCCGTAGAGCCCGACATGGCCCGGGATATGGTCCGTTCCCTGCGGGGATACCGCCTGCTGGCCGGTTACCGGGGTGTTCCCCCTGCTGATGAGGGGGCCCTGGTGGATATACTGGTGAAGGTTTCCGGGCTGGCCGCCGCATTTCCGCAGATACAGGAAATGGACCTCAACCCGGTGGTGGTTTACGAGCGCGGGGCGCTGGTTCTGGATGCGCGGGCGGTGCTGGCCGATTGAAATTCAGCCCGACTTTTTCCATATCCATTAATATCCTTGTCAGAAATGAGCAGAAAAGTATATGCTATAGTATATGCTATATTGAAGGAAGGCCGTGGCCTGACAATAACAGGGGAAGAAGGTTGATCCGGTGATACCATTGCGCGACAGCATCCGCCCGCGGCGGAGGCCCTTTGTAAACTGGCTTTTGATTCTAACCAATATCTGGGTTTTCTTCTTTAAAGAGCTGGGCCTTTCCCAGGCGCAGTTAAACGAACTATTCTACAACCTGGGGGTTATTCCTGCCCGGGTTGTTCACGCCCTCCAGATCGGGGCGCCGCTGGACCCCCTGTTGCTGCCCTTTATTACCTCCATGTTTCTCCACGGAGGTTGGGTGCACCTGGGGGGCAACATGCTGTACCTGTGGATTTTTGGTGATAACGTGGAGGACCGCCTGGGGCACTTGCGCTTTTTAATTTTTTACCTGCTCTGCGGTATGGTGGGCAGCCTGTTTCATATTCTGGCCAATCCCACTTCCCCCGTGCCGGTGATCGGGGCCAGCGGGGCCATTGCCGGAGTGCTGGGCGGCTATTTTGTTACCTTCCGTCACTCGAGGATCCTGGCCCTGGTTCCGGTGTTCTTCTTCCTCACCCTGATGGAGGTACCGGCGGTAATTTTTCTGGCCCTGTGGTTTATCATCCAGCTCTTTAACGGTGCGGCTTCCCTCGGCGGGGTGGTCAACCCCGTGGCCTGGTGGGCCCATGTGGGCGGTTTTGTGTCGGGGATGATCCTGATGAAGCTCCTGGCTCCCCGCAACCGCCTGCGCAACAACTATCCCTGGTGGTAGGAATACGCCGGCAGGAACGCGGTACGGCCGCTATAATATGAGAAGCAGGGGTTCATCCCCTGCTTTTTTAACGGGCAAAAACGTGGTTGCCTATCCGGGTGATAATCGGCCGGGACCAGACCCAGGTACTCTGTGCCCTGGCCGGGTTCCAGTAATAAAGGGCGCCGCCGGTGGGATCGTGGCCGCTGATGGCTTCCCGAGCTGCGGCAATGGATTCCCGGGTAAGAGGCCGCATATACTGGCCGTTGGTTACGGCCTCAAAGGCGTCAGGCTGGTAAATCACGCCCCGGATGGTCCTGGGGAATTCCCCGCTCCGGGTGCGGTTTATGATTACCGCTCCCACCGCTACTTTCCCAATGTAAGGTTCGTCGGCCGCTTCACCTTCAATCACCCGGGCCATCAGGATCAGGTCATCCCGGCTGATACTGGTCCCGCGGGAAACCTGGCTGCTGGCTACCTGCTCATTATGGGCCATTTTTTTGTCCGCCTGCAGGTTTTCCCTGCTTTCCAGGGCGGCGCCACCCACCACCGGCAGGACTGCCAGGGCCAGGGCAAGCATTATCATAACTCCAGCAGTGGCCTTCAGGGCCAATTTATTTTCTTTAAGCCAGAGAAAAAAAGCCATGGTTTCCACTCCTTTCGTCGTTTCTCCCAGGCTACTGGCGAGTATAACGTAAGTTGGCGGGATAATCAAGCGTTAAATTATGGACCCCCTGGCTGACACTGCGTAAAGCAGGGCTCCCAGGGCGATGGTGGCCGGCAGGGTAAAAGTCCAGGCCAGGATAATCCTGGCCACCGTGGGCCAGGAGACGTTGCCCGCCCCCCGGGCCAGACCTGCCCCGGTGATGGAGGAAGAAACGACGTGGGTGGTGCTGACGGGCAGCCCCCACAGGGTGGCTGTGAAGATAACCAGGGCCGAACCCATATCCGCAGCAAAGCCCGCGGGCGGGTTGAGGTGGGTGATGCCCCGGCCCAGCGTGCGGATGATCCGCCAGCCGCCGCAGGATGTTCCCAGGGCCAGGGCTGCGGCCGACAGGACTTTAACCCACAGGGGGACCACAAAATTATCCTGGTACCCGGTAAGAACCAGGGCCAGGGTGATCACCCCCATGGTTTTCTGGGCGTCGTTGGTACCGTGGGAAAAGGCCTGGAAGGCAGCGGCCAGGCGCTGCCAGCGCCTGAAGCGGTGGTCCCGGCAGGGGCCGGCCCGGCTTCCCGTCAGGTACGAAACGAGCAGCATAACCGTAAAGCCGGCAACCAGGGCCAGGGGCGGGGAGAGGATGAGGGCCTGCAAAATGGTGGTCAGGCCGGCAAGGTTAACCCCCCTGGCACCTGTTGCAGCCAGGGTGGCACCGGTCAGGGCACCCACCAGGGCGTGGGAAGAACTGCTGGGTAATCCCCCGGCCCAGGTGAAAAGATTCCAGAGAATGGCCGCCAGCAGGGCGGCCTGGATGGCCCGGGGGTACTGGAAGAGTACGGCAGTATCCACAATGTCCCCGGCGATGGTCATGGCCACCCCGGTGAAAGTAAGAGCCCCCGCGAAGTTCATGGTGGTGGCCAGAAAAATGGCCGGGCGGGGGGCCAGTGCGCCCGTGGCCAGGGAGGTGGCCACAGCATTGGCCGTATCGTGGAAACCGTTTATAAAATCAAAGGCCACGGCCAGGCAAATAACAGGCAAAAGAACCTCACCCACCGGATCACCCCTTTGGGTTTTAGTAAAACATATTAACCAGTCAGTGGTATCATTACCTTGTATTCCCCCGGGTGATCATAAAAACTGCCGGCGGGGCTCATACTTTGTAGGGGTAAAAAAATCCGGGAGGTGGGATAGTGGCGAAGGATATTTGTGTGGTGGGCATTCTGGTGGATGGGCGGGCGGAGAAGGCACCGGAAGTGCAGCAGGTGCTCACCAGGCACGGTTCCAGGATTTTAAGCCGGTCGGGGATTCCCGACCCCAGCCGCAGGCGGGGGATCATTACCCTGACCATGGAAGCGGACGATGATGAGCGCAGGATGCTGGAGCAGGAGCTGCAGCAGATCCAGGGAGTGGTGGTAAAATCCGTTGCTCTGGGACCCTCCCTGACGCAGGTTTCCGGTTAAAAATCCCGGTTTGCAACCGGGATTTCATGTTGCCTCCCAGGCTTTCGCCCTGTGCATGTTCTGGCGCACCTGCTCTTCCGCATATTTAAAAAATTCCTCCAGGTCTGCTTCCACAATATGCCGGGCGGTTTCAATAAGCCGGGCTGTCCGCTCGATGTCGATGCGGATACGGTGCTTGAAAAACATCTGCACGTCGTACTTGGCCGCCAGGGCGCGGGGATCCAGGTGGGAGATTTCAATGTAATAGGGGAAGTTATGGATACGCTGGTACAGCCGGCGTGGCTCCACCCCGTAAAGCGGGGCCACCCGCCGGCTGATTTTGTCCACCAGGGCGGTATTGCCGAAGGCGGCGGCCAGTGCTTTACTGTAAGAGCCGTTCCTGCCGGTAATGAGTTCGATCCCCATCTCCACGATGTTGTGGCTTTTCCACCAGCCCAGGGCCGGGGGCAGGTTGCACGCCCTGATGGTTTCCTCTACCAGCGGGCGACCCTTTTCAAAGCAGTAACCCCGCTCAAAGTGAAGATATTTTTCGTCCCCGTAATAATCCAGGCCTTCCGGGTTGATGCCGTGGGTCATCACCCCCAGGGCAAACTCCCTGAGCTGGGGGTCATCGCCCAGGGCGGCCAGCAGTTCCGTTCCCCGCCCGTGGCTGTCGTCACGGCCGGGAACCAGGGCAGCAACCATATCGGGGAAAATGCTGCCCAGGGCCAGGGCTTCGGAAAGCATCCCGCACACTCTTTCAGCAAAATAAACATGGGTTTGCGGATACAACCTGATTACCCCCACCGGGCTGAATGGTTGGTGGATCTTTTTCTACCCCCGGGCGGCATTTTCCTACCCGCAAAAAACAAATTTTAGCCTACCACCCTTTGAGGAATAAAAAGACGGCGCCGGCCAGGAGCAGGGCCAGGGTCAGGGCCAGCCCCCGGATCTGCTTTCCAGCCCGGGCAACCCCTTTTTCCAGGTGCCTGATGCGCTTTTCCAGTTCCTCCATTGCCGAGCGCCACTCCCGGTAACTATCGTGGAGGGCGGTGTTCAGGCTGATTACCTGGCCGTCCAGCTGGTGGAAACGTTCTTCTGCAGGGGCGACCAGGCGCTGGCGGATGGCCCGGGCCAGAGAGTCCACCACCTCTTTTTCCCTGCCCTGTGCGGTGGCCATGGGTTAACCCTCCTTTGCCTGGTGAATGGCGTCCCGCAGGGCGGTAAGGGTAACCAGGGGGGCTTCCGTTACCCGGTTTTCCACCCGGCCGAGCTGTTCTTTGATTTCCCGGTAAAAGGCGGCCTGCTGTTCCTGCATTTCGCTTACGTTGCGGGCCAGCCGGTTCATTTCCTGAACCAGAGGTTGCAGCAATTTTTCGCGCATGGCCAGCAGGATTTCCTTCATCAGGGCCTGGAGTGCTTCATCCCGGGTCGTTTGCCTGGCGGACATGGGGATACCTCCTTAAAATTTTTATATCTGGTTAATGGCTTTTTTAAGCAGGTTCAGGAAGCGGTTGACTTCCTGCTGGGAATGGCGGTGGATAATGTCTGTGACTTCTTTTTCCAGTTCCTGCAGCAGGTTTTGCCTGATCTCATTGCCGGTCTGGCTGCTGATCTCCCGGATAATACGCTTTAACCTTTCCTCAAGGATGCGGGCGTTCTCCATATGCGATAACCTCCAGGTCGTTTCAGGATCAGGCGGATATCTTCCAGTTCCCGGCTGTATTTTTCCAGCAACCGTCCCACCGGGGGTGATTCCCGTGCTTCCACGGCCAGCAGCTCCTCAATCTGGTCAATGCGGCGCAGGAGTATTTTTTCGCCCCGCTGGATGAGAATGGCCTGCTCGAGCTGGCGTAAAAGCCGGTTAAACGCGAGGTTTTTCCCGTCCTTGAGGGCATCCAGGGCGGAAATAAAGTGGATTTCCCGGGATGCTGCCGGGGCCAGTTCCCTGCGCAGCCAGGTGGCCACCCGTTCCCTTTCACTGTGGTTTAATGTATCAGCAAAATTAACCACGTAAAAACAATTATCCCGTCTTCTTTCCGGGGGGATTCCCTGGCGGAGGAATTCCCTGTGGACCGGGGAGAGCATTTGCCGGCCGTTGAAAAAGATCAGGTGCAGGTCGCTGTTACGCAGCCATTCTGCCACCTTCCTGGCGTAGCGGGTGTGTACAGAATCTATTCCCGGAGAGTCCACAAAAGTGGCCAGCTTGAGCATTTCCGCCGGGTGGTGGATGTCTATTGCCTCTATAAACATGGCTTCTTCGGGGGTTATCATCAGCCGCCTGAATTCTGCCAGCTCACCGGGATCTGCCAGGTGGAAGACCTTTTCCCGGACGTGGTGAAAATGCAGGCGTACCGCTGTTACTGCCAGGGCGGCCCGCTTCAGCGAGATGGGGCGGGTGATGGCCGGAACGTGGTTATAAATGTTCCCCGGAAGGGCCGGCGGGCGGAAAAGATTTTGAGTTTGAATCAGCAGCGCCGCCAGTTCGGCCGCGTTAACCCGTGAATATCTGCCCCCGGTGCAGGCCTCCATTTGCCGGAGGTCTTTCAGCAACCCGGGATTATTGAGCCAGCGGTACAGGGTGACCAGTTCCTCCCGGCAGAGGTAGGCGTTCCCTTCCCTTTCTTCCACCAGGAAGAGGGTTAATTCCCGGGGATAATGGATTACCGCTACCTTGTCCGCCCCGTGATGCAGGCGGACAAGGGTGGATGTGGTGGATTTATCCTGGGCCGGCAGCAGTTCTTCCTGCATCAGGGCGTTGAGAAAGGTGCTTTTTCCCGAAGAAAAGGGGCCCCACAGGGTAACATAAAAGCGGTCGCCGGCCAGGCTCCCGGCCAGCTCCGCAAGGCGCTCCCTGGTAGCCGGCGACCGTAAGAACGGGGCTTCCAGCAGGCGCTGCAGCAAATTGAGCAGGCGCTCTTTGAGCACCGGAAAACTGACGGCCTGCCACGTATTCTCCATGCCGGCGGGTGATGCCGCGACGGCCGGAACTTTCCGGTTATATGCGGCCAGCTTTTCCCGGATCTCCAGCCGTACCTGCTGCAGGGATGCAAACAGCTGGCTGGTTTCCAGCGCGTCACGGGCGCGTTCGTAAATGCTCCAGAAGGCATTCAGGAAAGGCCCGTCTTCCCCGATGGCCAGGGTTCCGGCCAGCCGGCGGGGTATGTGCCTGTCTTCCCCGGAGAAAAACTTCTCCAGTTCTTTCAGGGTAATGAAGGCCAGCTCCACTTCCACGAACAGGCGCAGGTTTTCAATACTCTCCGCATCCCTGGTGTTCAGGTAGTTGACCGGGATTTCCCGGCCGAAGATTTCTCCCAGGGCCTCCCGGGTGGCCGTGAGGGCGCTGCCGTCAGGGCGGCCGCAGTTACAGTTGATCCAGAAAGAGATCCGTTTGGAGCCGGGGCGGGAAAGACTCCCTTTCAAGCGGTGCAGGAAGAGCCGGTCCTGTTCGTCCATGCCCCGCTGGTGGAAGAGGTAGAGGATATGATCCGCTGGGGCAAGGGTTTTTTCAACCAGGTGGCTCTGGCTGGCGGCATCCAGCCCGGGGGTGTCGATCAGGGTGCATATTCTTAACCACGGGTTGGGCAGGGTAACATCTACCCGGCCGGCATGGATATCCCCCCGGCGCAGCAGGGAGGCCAGCCCCTGCCGGGAGTGGACCGGCTTGAATCTGCCTGCGGATACGGAAAAGGACTGGCCGTGGAAGAAAAAGATGGAGCAGGGAGTGGCCGGCAGGACGTCCACCGGTGAGATATCTTCCTGCAGGAGGGCGTTGATCAGGGTGGATTTTCCTGCATTACGGGCTCCGGCGACGGCAAGGAGGGGTGGAGGTTGGGGCAGGAGATACTTCTCCCGCAGCTCACCAATGCGCTTTAAAGGGTGGGGTCGCTGCCGCGGGTTTTCAGATGGAAATGTCCCGTTCATTTCAACACGCTCCCCGGATATTTTGGCCGGTCCTGGCCGGACCGTCCACCTGCCTATCTGCTATATATTAGCATCGGGGGATAAATATGACATGGGGAGACCCGCGGCATTTGTAAACTTACGGCGGGGTAAGGGCGGCCGGGGGAAGGGAAGGGTTTAAGCGCTGGAGCCGGTTTTCTGCAGGACCTCAAGAACGTGTTTTGCCCGGCGGTCATGCTGCTGGATCCTGGTGAAGAATTCAATCAGGAAGCGCCGCACCCTCTCGTCCCCGGCCAGGGGCGGGCGGCGCAGGTGCCGGATGAGCAGGATAATGGACTTCAGATGTTCCACCAGGGCCCGGTCGGGACTGCCCGTCAGCTCCATGTGGCGGATTTTTTGCATGCAGGCCTGGCTTATTTCCGGCACCGTTTTCCCCTGCAGGTTCTGTAAAAAAACAAGCAGCTTGTGGACATCCGGGTTTATTTCTTGCACTGAAAACACCTCCTGGCAGTGAGCGCTAGTGAAGGAGGGAGGGGAGATTGAGAAATATTTCCAGCAGGAAGAGCAGGACAATGGCCAGTTCCAGCAGCACGGATTGCTGGTTGACCACCCGGTTGCTGAGCAGGGTATAATTCTGCATGATGAGCGAGAGCTTGCGCTGGATGCTTTCCACCCAGGCTCTGGTGCGGAATACGGCCAGGGCGGCGCCGTATACCCGGGCATAGAAAACGTCTTCGGTTACCTTGAGAGAGTTCTGAATTCTTTCCAGGATCTCGTTAATATCCACCACCAGTTCCATCAGGCGGTTCATGATGTGCCGGTAATGCCCCATGCGCCTCAAGACGGTAACCTTTTCCGCCTCTTCAATATCGCCGTACATTTTACCCATTTCTTCGCTGAGCAGGTTATCGTAGTAACGGAGCTCCAGGAGCTGGGTCAGGGCAAATTCCAGCAGGTCGGGAATGTCGTGGCTGCCGGCCGCGTCGTATACCAGGGCCGAGGCCCAGGTAATGATGGTGAGGTCATCCGGGCCGTAGGAAAAGGAATGCTGCAGGGTTTCCCGGCGTACCTGCGGGCTTACCGGTTCAGATTCGGCCAGCAGCAGGGGCACGGGATCCCATTCCCGGTTCCATTCCTGAAAGAAAAACAGGATGTAATCCTCTTCCGCCCCTTTAAATTCCGGGCGAACCATGGCCCTGCTCAGGCTGCCTGTTACCTCGGCCAGTTTCTTCTTAAATATATCTTCGGTAATTCTGTCAATAACTTCATCCTCACCTAAAGATAGGGCGAGCTCCTTGATTTCCCGGTAGCTGTACCCTTCCGGGAGTATTATTTGCATGCACAGGCTGACTACCCCCAGGTCGTAGACCTTGCCCGTAAAACGGGCGTGAAAATCCTGCTGGCCCAGCCTGATCCATTCTTCTCCCAGTTCCACGGTTACGGGGGGGTTGGGGATATGCACGGACATCAACCGCGCCCGGGAAATGCGCAGCCTGGAAGTGGGCTTGGTATGAGCCAGTGACTGTTCCACAATTTCCAGGTTTATCTCTTCCGCCACGTCGTACAGACGATAAAGCCAGATGGAATTGGGCATTTGCGAACAACCTCTCCCGCGTTCATGGCTGCCAGTTTAAAAAATATTATACCCTTGACAGGAGGGCTTTGTAAGCCGTATAATAAGAAATGCGATGTCGGAGTGGCGGAACTGGCAGACGCGCACGTTTGAGGGGCGTGTGGGAAACCGTGCGGGTTCGAGTCCCGCCTCCGACACCAGAGTTATATCCCCTGTCTGGCTTCTGTAAGCTTTATGTTACAGGGGCCTTTTGTTTTGCAGCCCTTCCGTGGACTGTCCCGTCCACGTTTCTTTTTCTCCCGGCTCGTGTTTGCGGGCCTTGTGAACAGTTCGCCAAGCTATTTGGTTGGTTTCCGGTGCTTGTGAAAAACTCGCCAGCCGAAAAGGGCCGTTGGCGGGAAATTTATTTTCCACCTTACCGGTCTTATATAAAATAAAATTAATCCCGTCAGGTGATCCGAAAGGGGTGGTTTGCATGCGGGAATGGATTCAGCACCTGGTGACGAAATACCTGGAAGAACCATTCTGTCAGGTTGAATTGGCGCGTGCCGAGATGCTGAAAAATGAGCAGCCCGGGCCAAAGCTGCGCCTGGTGCGGGGGCAGCAGAAAAAGTGCTACCCGCGCAGCATGTCAGGGGAAAGCCATTCCGTTTCCTTGAACGGCTAAAAAGCATGATAATATTATCTATAAGATAGATAATAAACCTGCACTGATGTTCCGGTTCGAAAAGGTGGGCTCCCCACGAAAGGGGAGCCCATCTCCGCTAAATTGGTAATCAGATAACCACCGCCCGGTGTAAGCACATAGTTAGTTTAATCTCCCGTATCAGCTGGTTGATCAACTTTTAAGCTTTCGGGCTCATTGTATTCCTCTTTGGAATGGGGTATCCCGGACGAGGTCGCAGGCTTACGCCAGAGGCCGGGAATGGTTACCTTTATTCTATCCAATAGGGTTTGTGAAGCAAGGAGGCCGGGGTTCCCGACTCGAATAGCGTCGTAATAGCTTCCAATAGTGGATTCATAGTTTTCCGCACCGTAAATCCAGACCGAACCCAACCAGATTTTCATAAGGGGTTGTGTTCTGGACCATTGAGTAACCAAAATTTCCAAGTCGTTATGATATAACGATACTTTGCCTTCCGAGGTGTCAACATAAATTTGAATTTTTGTCCACTCCCCCGGAGCCAGGCGCTGAGTACTGTACCGGGCGGGTTCAAAAAGCCCGAATGCCAGTCCGAGATACCTATCCCTGTTTACTACCACGGTTATCTCACCGGTGGGAAAATCCAGAGAAGCCAGGGTAGTGGCCGCACCGGTAATGTCCTCTATTTTGGTATAAAATTCAACGACAATCTGATCCCTGTAAATTGGAGGATTTAATTTATAGCTCAGGTATGGAGCCAGGTACACGTTCCTTCCCACTCGGGCTGAGGTGTTATCAACTACCCCCTGGTCGTCAATCCATTTGGCGTCTAAATACTCCCAGTCCCCTAAACCTTGCTCAAAATTTTCTTCAAACCATACTTCCACAGGTGGAGATGGTTTGGGACAATAATGACATAATATCATAATAAGGATAATAATTATAGCTAGAATTGCCAATAGAAGAAATTTCTTTTTCTTATTCAGTTTCTTGTCTGAAATTTTTTCTGTATTGTGGTTATCCGACATTTATCTACCTCCTTTTTCTAAAAGTAAGTATCCGAAAAGGAGCACGAGAGACGCGAGAAGTTCGATATGGCAAGGGCATTAAAGGAAAAGGGACATAAGCATTCTTTATTACAATATGATATTGCCGGAATTAATGCCACCATAAAACAAGAAAAAAATACTGGACAGGGTAAAACCCCATCCAGTGTTGCTTATTTAACTTAAGCCACTGCTGTTTCAGTGATTGTAATTACAACTCGGTAGGCGGCGGGGAGCCCTGGATCATTGATGGTGATTTCACTGTTTTTCACAGTGGCATCGGTGGAACCAACATCCCCGGACGCCGTTTCAGGAACATCAAAAGTACCCAGGTTACCTATTTGTACACCATTCGCATCAAATACCTCAATTACGTAATTAAAAGTGACAGTTTGCGCAGCATCAACAGTCTTTGTGGTATGAAGGGTGTAGTTTAGGTAGTAGTTTCGGGTCTTTTGGTGTAAGCGTAAAATAAACCCCACCTTGCAATCAGGTGGGGACATAATCTGGCTTATTTATTAGCCCTGCAGACAGGGGGCAGCGAATCGGACCAGGGGAGTAACTGATCCAGGGCGTTACTGTCTTTAGGGTTCAGGTTGGGAAGTTTTTCAAAAAGATAGCTGAGGTACTGGAAAGGATTCAACCCATTCTCCTTTGCCGTTTCTATGATGCTGTAAGTAATAGCGCTGGCCCGTGCACCCCGCGGAGTATTGGCAAACAACCAGTTCTTGCGGCCAATGACAAAGGGTTTGATCGACCGCTCACTCCGGTTGTTATCCAGTTCCAGGCGCCCATCCTGCAAAAAG
>NZ_JMLG01000026.1:0-30311 GCF_000686645.1 Desulfofundulus thermocisternus DSM 10259 | reverse complement strand
GAGGATTTTCTGCACTTCCCGGTTGTAGTGTAAAATCCTTCCCTCCCGGTCAAAGGATAGGGCACCCACCATGGGCATGTTTTCGAAAACCAGCCGGAAGCGCTCTTTCAGCTTTCTGGTTTTCCTCTCCCAGATGTGGAGCTGCAGAATATTTGCCAGCCGCCCGGAAAACACGTCCAGCAGGCGGCGTTCGTTCTCCAGGAAATCTTCGTTTCTTTCCAGGTAAAGATTCCCCAGGGGAGGGCTCCCCAGTTCCTTAAGATAAACCCTCCCCGGATTCCGGTTCTGCCCGGGCCGTTCCTTGAGAACGTTTACTTTGTTCCGGCCGAAGCCCCAGGTATAGCAGGTGGACTGCCCTGTGTCGTCGTGGAGGACAAGGGCTGCCCGCTGGACCCCGAAAAGCCGCACCGCTTTTTCTATTACTTCATCGAAAAGGTCTGCTTCTGAACCGGGCCAGGCAAGCGAGGAAACCTCGTACAGAAAGGCCAGCTCCAGCGCGCCGGGGTTCATCACAAAGACGTCCCTCCCATGGCGATGAGGAAAGTTTTGTTGTAAAAGAGTGGGGGGCCGCTGGAGCAACTGCCCACTTCCCCAAAAGTCAGAAAACCCGCCACCGGCAACCCGCCCAGTGTATTCCGGATCGCTTCCAGTTCCCGGTCCGCATGTTCTCCCATTAACAGAGAGCGGGATACGCAGTTGAAGATCAGGGCGAACCCGGGAAATTTCACTGCATTCCTGGCCTGCACTGTTGCCTCGAGGGCCGCCCGGATAAGGCTTTCGGGACTGGTGTAGCGCATGAGGTAGGCCACGGCACGGTAAGGGACTTCTGTGACAAATTCAATCGAACCGTTTGCACCCAGTTTGAAGGGATCGCGGATAATGAATCTTCCGCTCAGATCCGGTACCCCCAGCGGGTGGCGGACGGCGCAGTCGGGAAACTCTTCGCCCGTTATCCCCCCGAGCCGGCGCGAGTAGACCCGAAAGGCCGGCTGCTCGTCAATTTCAAAGACAACCTTGCCCTTTGTCCTGGTGATGAGCAGCGGAGGGCCGAAAGGTTCCCAGCCGTGACCGATGCCGGTAGCAAAGGAACAGCCGGCAACCAGGGCTGCCGCTACCGCGCCGCTGGCCACGCCGGTTTCGGTCATCTGGTAGGTCCTGAAAAAGCGCATATTATCTCCGGTTCCCCCGCCTGCATATGTAAACCGGGGGCCCAGTACGTCGTAAATACCGCGCAGCATGCGCGCAATGTTGCCCGCCAGGCCATCGGGAAACACAAATACAGTACCTTCTTCCAGAGTCTGTCCGCTTAATAGTCTCTCGGCCAGTTCCCTGCCCGTTTCGTCAGCCCGTTCGTTTAGCATTTCCACCAGGGCCGTCCTGGCCGTGATCCCTTCACCGGCGAGCGTCACCACTTCCACACCGTGTTTTTTGATCCCTTCTGCCGTGATGATTCCTGCTCCGGACGCGCCGACCAGTTTTGGGGTTCCCGTTTCGGCCACCACTGTTTCGAGGATTTCTTCCTGATTGTACCCTTCGGTGGTAAACAGAAATGTGATGGCGGGCGGTCCCGATCGGGCCACGGCGAACCGTGCCGCCTTCCTTGCGGCTTCCCGGGAGTCCGGATGTAAACTGTACCCCACACCCACCTTCATGCGCACAGGACTCCTCTCTTCTCCGGTTCGGCAGCTTAGTAACAATTTGTTCAATAACAATATGGAAATTTTCTGCAAGGATTTGAAAAAACCTCTTTAAATTGATACAAAAAGAGAAGTCCCCTTGTCAGCAGGACTCCTCTTTACTAACTTCTTACGGTTCGATCCTTGTACCCAGGAGTTTGAGGAATTTTGCAAGCCACTCAGGGTGTGCAGGCCAGGCTGGTGCGGTAACCAGGTTATTTTCAACGTGAGCGCTGTTTACTTCTACATCCACCCATTTGCCTCCTGCATTTTCCACTTCAGGTTTTACCGCCGGGTAGGCCGTGCAGCTTTTCCCGTGGAGTACACCTGCTGCCGCCAGTACCTGTATACCGTGGCAAATGGCGGCGATGGGCTTGTTTGCTCCGGCAAAGTGCCGTACTATTTCCAGCACCGCGGGATTCAGTCGGATATACTCCGGCGCACGCCCGCCGGGTATCACCAGGGCGTCGTAATTTTCCGCCTTCACTTCGTCAAAAGAAGCATTAAGGGTGAAGTTATGACCGGGCTTTTCGCTGTAGGTTTGGTCCCCCTCGAAGTCGTGTACGGCTGTGCGTACTTTCTCCCCGGCCTTCTTTCCGGGACAGACCGCGTGAACGGTGTGTCCGACCATCTGTAGCGCCTGAAACGGCACCATTGCTTCGTAGTCCTCCACGTAATCGCCGACAAGCATCAGAATTTTTTTGGCACCCATGTCTTATTGACCGCCTCCTTTTATTAGCATTAACTGCCTTTTAAGACCATTCGTCAGGCAGGTTTATTTTTCCTTCCCCTGACAGTGGTTTAATCTGGGCAGGAAGCCGGGTGACGTCCTCCCCTCAATAAATTGAGGGGAGGACGTCACTTCCTGGCGGACATTTTTGTTTGGTGACGGGGTATCCCGGCGCATAATATGGTGAGGGGGTAAAAAAATGGACCGGTGGGTAAAAGATATTTCCGGAAAGTCCCTTTTTTTGACCAACCTGGACAAGCTGTTCTGGCCGCAGGAGGGGCTGACCAAGGCCCACTTGATCAAATATTACAGCGATATCGCCCCCTTTTTGCTGCCGTATATCCACAACCGGCCCCTGGTTTTGAAGCGCTACCCCGACGGGATAGAGGGGGAGGCTTTTTACCAGAAGGAGTGCCCGGATTATGCCCCCGGCTGGGTGGAAACTTTCCCCGTGCACCACGCGGAAAGGGTGATCAACTATATCATCTGCAATGATCTGGCCACCCTGCTCTGGCTGGCCAACCAGGCCTGCATCGAGGTCCACGCCTGGCTTTCCACCCGGGATAACATTGAGTGCCCCGATCTTGCCGTCATGGACCTGGATCCGGCGGAAGGGGCGACCTTCCGGGATGTGCTGCAGGTGGCCCTGCTGGTGCACCGGGCCCTGGCCGGGTTCGGCCTGCAGGCTTTTGTCAAGACCTCCGGGGCCAGGGGCCTGCACCTGTTCATCCCCCTCCGGCCGGTTTACCCCTTCCCGCATGTCACCCGGGCCATGGAGTATATCGCCCGGCTGGTCCATGAGGCCTGCCCGGCCCGGACCACCCTGGAACGGGCGGTGCCCAGGAGAAAGGGCAGGGTCTACCTGGATTACCTGCAGAACGGGCGCGGCAAAACCATGGCCTTCCCGTACAGCCTGCGCCCCCTGCCCGGGGCTCCCGTTTCCACCCCCCTGAGCTGGGATGAGGTCCGCAGCCTGGAGGTGGACCCGGCGGATTTCAACATGAACACCATCTTTGAGCGTTTGAAGGAAACGGGGGACCTGTTCCGGGATCTCCTGGTGCTGGAGCAGGACCTGGACGGTATTTTAAAGGTGGCGGCCGGGGCGGCGGGTTAAGGCCGGGGACGGAAGGTCAGGCTGTAGCCCTCCTTTTCCCCGGGTTGATCCGGCGGGTCCGGTGGGCCCGCCGGGTCTTCCTTGCCCACCGGGCAACTGTGGGTTATCCCCACGTTCAGCGCCCCTCCCAGCTGGTCCACATTGATGCTTTCCAGGTTGATGTTGAACTGTTCAACTTCCATGCGGTCGACGTGGAATTTATCAATATGCCAGCAGCGGGCTTCCAGCAGTTCCCTGAGCAGAAGGACCTCTTTTTTCAACTGCTCCACGTCCTGCCGGAGGAGCAGAAGGGCATCCCGGGAATCACGGCCCCGGAACCTTTTCCTGAACAGGGCGGTCAGCTTATTTATGAGGTTGCCCATCTTGCCATCTCCTTGCAGGCGTGGTATTTTGTTGCTATCGCGGCGGTTGATCCTGGTAGTATATATTCACGGGTAGAACAAAATTTCCCATTGGGGCAGGAATTTACCCGCCGCTTCCCGAATGCCTTTTTCAACCAGGGGTGAAACTGTTGGAAAGGAAAATATACTGGCTGGGCTGGCAGTACCTTCTGCCGGGCGGCGCCAGGTACGTCTGGAGCCTGGTGAAGAAATTCGGGTCCCCCGGGGCGGCCTGGGCGGCCTCCGGGGAGGAACTGGTCACCCGGGGCGGTCTCGAGCCGGGGATGGCCGGCAGCCTGGTGCACCGCCGCGCGGAACTGAACCTGCGGGAAGAGCTGGCCCGGCTGCAGGAACAGGATATAAAATACGTCACCATCGAGGATGGGGAGTATCCCCGCCTGCTGCGGAATATTTTTGATCCCCCGCCCGCCCTTTTTGTCCGGGGCAGCCTGTCCCGGCTGGGGGAACAGGCGGTGGCCGTGGTGGGGTCCCGCCGGCCCACCCCTTACGGCCTGGCCGTGGCCGAAAAACTGGGTGAGGAGCTGGCCCGGGCGGGGCTGGCCGTGGTAAGCGGCATGGCGCGGGGAATTGATAGCGCCGCCCACCGGGGGGCCCTGGCGGCCGGGGGGATGACGGTGGCCGTGCTGGGGTGCGGTGTGGATGTGGTTTACCCCCGGGAAAACAGGCGGTTGATGGAGGAGATTATCCGCTCCGGGGCGGTGGTCAGCGAGTTCCCTCCCGGTTCCCCTCCCGAGGCCTGGCATTTTCCCGTGCGCAACCGGATCATCAGCGGCCTGTCCCGGGCCACGGTGGTGGTGGAAGCCGCGGAAAAAAGCGGTGCCCTCATTACCGCCGACCTGGCCCTGGAGCAGGGGCGGGAGGTTATGGCCGTTCCCGGCCCGGTAACCAGCCCCCAGAGCCGCGGCCCCAACCAGTTAATCAAGCAGGGTGCCCGGCTGGTGGAGGGCGCGGAAGATATCCTGGAGGAGCTGGGGATGACCTGCCTTTTCCCTGCCGGAGAGCGGCAGTCGCCGGCCCTTCCCCGGCTTACCGCCGACGAGGAAGCCGTTTACGGGACGCTCTCCACGGAGCCCCTGCCGGTGGATGTGGTGGTGGAAAAAACGGGGCTGGCTGTGCAGCAGGTGCTTTCCGCGCTCATGTTTCTGGAAGTCAAGGGTCTGGTAAGGCAGTTTCCCGGGCGGCTTTACGCCAGGAGCGGGAGGTCCTTGCGGTTCTAAAGCCGGTAATAATTCATACATTTTTAAAAAAGATGCGCGCGGTTAATATATATGGTTAAATCGAAAAAAAAGAAGGTGGACGTCTTTGTCCAAAACGCTGGTTATTGTGGAATCACCTGCCAAGGCCAAAAGCATTGGCAAATTACTGGGTAAAAAATATACCATTAAAGCTTCCATGGGGCACGTGCGGGATCTGCCCAAGAGCCAGTTCGGGGTGGACGTGGAGCACGGCTTTACGCCCAAGTACATCACCATCAGGGGCAAGGGGGAGATCATTAAGGAGCTCAGGGCCGCGGTCAAGAAGGCCGACCGGGTGCTGCTGGCCTCCGACCCCGACCGGGAGGGGGAGGCCATTGCCTGGCACCTGGCCAGCGTGCTGGAAATCGACGAAAATTCTCCCTGCCGCATTGAGTTTAATGAGATCACCAGGCAGGCCGTGCAGAATGCCGTCAAGGAACCCCGACCCATCGACTACAACCGGGTTCATGCCCAGCAGGCCCGCCGGGTACTGGACAGGCTGGTGGGCTACATGCTCAGCCCCCTCCTGTGGCGCAAGGTGAAGAAAGGCCTTTCCGCCGGGCGGGTGCAGTCGGTGGCGGTGCGGCTGATCTGCGACCGGGAAGAGGAGATTACCGCCTTTGTCCCGGAAGAATACTGGACCCTGACGGCCGTCTTCACCCGCCGGGGTAAGGATCCCTTTGAGGCCAGGCTCTACAAGGCCGGGGATAAAAAGGTTGAGATTAAGACCCGGGACCAGGTGGAGGAAATTTTAAAGGAGCTGCGGGGGGTTTCCTACCGGGTGGTCAGGATTACCCGCCGGGAGAAGAAACGCCAGCCCCCCCTGCCCTTTACCACCAGCAGCCTGCAGCAGGAGGCCTACCGCAAGCTCAATTTCACGGCCCGCAAGACCATGATGGTGGCCCAGCAGCTGTATGAAGGGCTGGAGCTGGGCCCGGAGGGCCCCGTGGGCCTGGTGACCTATATCCGTACCGACTCCACCCGGGTGGCCGCGCAGGCCGTGGAGGATGCCCGGAATTACATCCGGGGGAAGTTCGGCCCGGAATATGTCCCGGAGAAGCCCCGCCAGGTGGCGGCCCGGGGGAGGATCCAGGATGCCCACGAGGCCATCCGGCCCACCTCCGTGGAGCGGGAGCCCGAGGCCGTTAAAGAGTACCTCACGCCGGACCAGTACAAGCTTTACAAATTGATCTGGTCCCGCTTCGTGGCCAGCCAGATGAGCCCGGCCGTCGTTGAAACCACCAGCGTTGATATTGGCGGGGGACGCTATATTTTCCGGGCTTCCGGGTCGGTGGTCACGTTCCCCGGGTTCACCCGGGTATATGAGGAGTCCCGGGATGATGAGGCCAGGGAAGAGGAAGGGGTTCTGCCCGCCCTTTCCGAGGGGGAGGCTCTGGAGGCGGAGTCCCTGACGCCCAAACAGCACTTCACCCAGCCCCCTCCCCGCTATACCGATGCCACCCTGGTCAAGGCGCTGGAGGAAAAGGGGATTGGCCGCCCCAGCACCTACGCTCCCATCCTGGAGACCATTATCAGGCGGGGGTACGTGGTGCGGGAGAAGAAACAGCTGGTTCCCACCGAACTGGGGATGGTGGTGGTGGACCTTTTGAAGAGGCACTTCCCCGACATCATCGATGTGGAATTCACCGCCCAGATGGAGGAGAGCCTGGACCGGATAGAGGAGGGGGAGATGGACTGGGTGCAGGTGGTCCGGGACTTTTACGGTCCTTTTCAGGAAACCCTGGCCCGGGCCGAGGAGGAAATCGGCCGGGTGGCCGTGGCCGACGAGGTCAGCGAGGAAGTGTGCGAGCAGTGCGGCCGGAACATGGTCATCAAGACGGGCCGCTACGGGAAGTTCCTGGCCTGCCCCGGTTTTCCCGAGTGCCGGAACACCCGGCCCCTTTTAGAGACCACCGGGGTACCCTGCCCCCGGTGCAAAAAGGGCGAGCTGGTGGTGCGGCGTAGCAAGAAAGGCCGCCGGTTTTTCGGCTGCAGCCGCTACCCGGAGTGCGATTTCATGGTCTGGGATGAGCCCGCCGGTGAAAACTGCCCCCGCTGCGGGGATATGCTGGTGGTGAAGAGGGGCCGGGGTGAGCGGGAGGTACTGGAATGCATCAATGAACAGTGCCGGTACCGGGTCACCAGGGAAAAGGCGGGCTCCAACGGTGAAGCTGCCCGGGATGTGGCGGTCGGGAGCGAGCCGGCGGAAGAAAAGGAGCCTTCCTTTAAGCCCTGGGACGGCGACACGTTATCAATTATGGCGGGAAAAGAGTCCGGCCCCGCGGCAACCGGAGAAACTGGAGGAAGAAGCTGATGGTCGAAGCAGTTACGGTTATAGGCGCCGGGCTGGCCGGCGCGGAAGCAGCCTGGCAGCTGGCCCGGCGGGGCGTGCCCGTGATTCTCTACGAGATGCGCCCCCATAAATTCACGCCGGCCCACCATACGGGCTTTTTTGCCGAGCTGGTGTGCAGCAATTCCCTCAGGGCGGCCGCCCTGGAAAACGCCGTGGGCCTGCTGAAGGAAGAAATGCGCCTCCTGGGTTCCCTGATCATGGCCTGCGCCGACAGGCACAGGGTGCCGGCCGGCGGTGCCCTGGCCGTAGACCGGGAGGGTTTCGCCCGGGCGGTTACGGAGGCGCTGGAGGGCCACCCCCTGGTGGAGGTCCGCCGGGAAGAGGTCACCGCCCTCCCCGGGGAGGGGATAGTGGTGCTGGCCACCGGCCCCCTGACCTCGGAGGCCATGTCCAGGTCCCTGCGGGAATTGACGGGGGAGGACTACCTTTACTTTTACGATGCGGTGGCGCCCATTGTCACCCGGGAATCGATCAATTTCGATAAGGTGTTCCTGTCCTCCCGGTACAACAAGGGGGAGGGGGAATACATCAACTGCCCCATGAACAAAGAGGAATACGAGCGTTTCCAGGAGGCCCTGGCCACCGCCGAAAGGGCCTCCCGCAAGGAATTTGAGAAGGAAGTCAATTTTGAGGGCTGCCTGCCCATCGAAGTCCTGGCCCGGCGGGGGAAGGACGCCATGCGTTACGGGCCCCTCAAGCCCGTGGGTCTGGTGGACCCCCGCACGGGAAAGCAGCCCTACGCGGTGGTCCAGCTGCGCCAGGATAATGCCGCCGGCACGCTGTACAACCTGGTGGGTTTCCAGACCCACCTCAAGTGGGACGAGCAGAAAAGGGTTTTCCGCATGATCCCGGGTCTGGAAGAGGCGGAGTTCGTGCGTTTCGGGGTCATGCACCGGAACACCTACGTCAACTCGCCGGTTTTGCTCGCGCCCACCTTCGAGTGCAAAAAGAGGGCCGGGCTGTTCCTGGCCGGGCAGATGACCGGGGTGGAGGGTTATGTGGAGTCGGCTGCTTCCGGCCTGATGGCCGGGGTCAATGCCGCCCGGCTTTACCGGGGCCTGCGGCCCGTGGTCTTCCCCCGGGAAACGGCCCACGGTTCCCTGGCCCATTATATCACCAGCGCGGACCCGAAGCATTTTCAGCCCATGAACGTCAACTTCGGCCTGTTTCCTCCCCTGGAGGAACACATCCGGGACCGGCGGCGGCGCAACCTGGCCCTGGCCGGGCGGGCGCTTAAGACACTGGAAAGGTGGAAGCGGGAAGAAGGTATTTAAAGGCGGGAGGGAGATGTTTTGTACCCCTACATAGATGGTTTCCTTTATTACCTGCAGCTGGAGAAGAATGTTTCTCCCCATACCCTGGACAACTACCAGCGGGACCTCTTCCAGGGGCTGGATTTCTTCTCCCGCCTCCTGGGGAAGCCCGATCACCGGCTCCTGCCCGGCGATATCAGCCGCCAGCACCTGCGGGCCTTTGCGGCCCACCTGCAGTCCTGCGGGTTTGCCCGGGCCACCGTTGCCCGCAAGCTGGCCACCTGGCGCTCTTTCTTCCGTTATCTAACCCGTGAGGAAGTGCTGCCGGCCAGCCCGGCGGCCAGCCTGTCCTCCCCGAAAATCGAGCGCAGGCTGCCCCGCTTTCTCTTTGCCGACGAGTGCCGGGTCCTGGTGGAGGCGCCGCCGGTGGACACCCCCCTGGGCCTGCGGGACCGGGCGCTGCTGGAGACCCTTTATGCCAGCGGCATGCGGGTGGGGGAGCTGGTGGCCCTGAACCTGGGCGACCTGGATCTGGGGCGTGCGTTCATCAGGGTGGCCGGCAAGGGGGCCCGGGAGCGGCTGCTGCCCATCGGCGCCTGTGCCGTACAGGCCCTGGAAAATTACCTTGAAAAGGGCCGCCCGGCCCTGGTGTCCGCGGGTTCCGGGGAGGCCCTTTTCCTCAATTACCGCGGCCGGAGGCTCTCGGCGCGGGGAGTGAGGAAGATTATCGATAAATATGTGCGCCAGGTATCCCTGGACCGGCGGGTGAGCCCCCACATGCTGCGCCATTCCTTTGCCACCCACCTCCTGGATAACGGGGCCGACCTGCGGGCCGTGCAGGAACTGCTGGGGCACGTGAGCCTGTCCACCACCCAGATCTACACCCATGTTACCAGGGAGCGTTTAAAGGAAGTTTACCGCCGCGCCCATCCCAGGGCCTGACGGTTGCATTTTGCAGGCGGGAAGTATACAATATTATGTTGATGCCCGGGGAAGGAAGGTAGCTTATGTTTCATGGTACGACCATTATCGCGGTACGCAGGGACGGCCGGGTGGCCATGGCCGGGGACGGCCAGGTGACCTTCGGCCAGCACACCATCATGAAGCACCAGGCGAAGAAGATCCGCCGGTTATATAAAGACCGGGTCATTGCCGGTTTTGCCGGTTCCGTGGCCGATGCTTTCACCCTGTTCGAGAAATTTGAAGGCAAGCTGGAAGCCCATTCCGGGCAGCTCCAGCGTGCCGCCGTGGAACTGGCCAAAGAATGGCGTATGGATAAGTTCTTACGCCGCCTGGAAGCCCTGCTGGTGGTTGCCGACCGGCAGCACCTGCTGGTGCTTTCCGGAGGCGGGGAGGTCATCGAGCCCGATGACGGCATTGCCGCCATCGGGTCGGGAGGCCCTTACGCCCTGGCCGCGGCCAGGGCCCTGGTCAGGCACACGGACCTCCCGGCCGGGGAAATCGCCCGGGAGGCCCTGATGATTGCCGCGGGGATCTGCGTTTACACCAACGACAGGATTACTGTGGAGGAGCTGTAATCCTATTCTTTTTTAAGGAGAGAAACGGGATGGAAGACCTTACTCCGCGCCAGATTGTAGCCGAGCTGGACAAATATGTGGTCGGGCAAAAGGAGGCCAAGAGGGCGGTGGCCATCGCCCTGCGCAACCGCTACCGCCGCAGCCGCCTGCCCAAAGAGCTGCGGGACGAAGTGGTGCCCAAGAACATCCTGATGATCGGCCCCACCGGGGTGGGGAAGACGGAGATTGCCCGCCGTCTGGCCAGGCTGGTGAAGGCTCCCTTTATCAAGGTGGAGGCCACCAAGTTCACGGAAGTGGGCTATGTGGGCCGCGATGTGGAAAGCATGGTGCGCGACCTGGTGGAAACGTCCATCCGCATGGTGCGCCAGGAAAAGATGGAAAAGGTGATGGACAGGGCCACCAGGATGGCTGAGGAGCGGATCATTGAACTGCTTGCCCCCATGCCCCGCCAGGAAACGCCCCGCAATCCCCTGGAGGCTCTCTGGGGCACCGCCTTTGGCGGCGCCAGGCAGGGCGGGGAAGCGGATCCCATGCAGGAGAGCCGGATCAAGCGGGTGCAGTTTGAGCGGGAGACCCTGCGCCAGAAGCTGGCCCGGGGCGAGCTGGAGAACGAGTACCTGGAAATTGAGGTGGAGGATAATACCATCCCCACCCTGGAGGTGTTTACCGGCTCCGGGGTGGAGGAGCTGGGCATCAACATCCAGGATATCCTGGGGGGAATCTTCCCCAAAAAGAAGCGCAGGCGCAAGGTAACTGTGGCCGAAGCCCGGAAGATACTCACCCAGCAGGAAGCCCAGAAGCTGATCGATATGGACGAAGTGACTGCCGACGCCATCAAAAGGGCGGAGGAGCACGGCATCATCTTCCTGGACGAGATCGATAAGATTGCCAGCCGGGAAGGGGGAGCCGGCCCCGATGTTTCCCGGGGCGGGGTGCAGCGGGACATCCTGCCCATTGTAGAAGGGTCCACGGTGATGACCAAGTACGGCCCGGTGAAGACCGACCACATCCTTTTCATTGCTGCCGGGGCCTTCCACATGTCCAAACCCTCGGATCTCATCCCCGAGCTGCAGGGGCGCTTCCCCATTCGGGTGGAGCTGTCCAGCCTGACGGAAGAGGATTTTCTCCAGATCCTTACAGAGCCGGAAAACGCCTTAATCAAGCAATATACGGCGTTACTGGCCACTGAGGGCGTCAACATAAAATTTTCACAAGATTCTCTTGTCGAAATCGCGAAAATAGCTTATACTGTAAATGAGCAGACGGAGAACATAGGTGCCCGGCGGTTGCATACTATTATGGAAAAGCTACTGGAAGAGCTGTCCTTTGATGCACCGGAATTGCAGGGACAAACAATTACCATCGACCGGGATTACGTCCAGCAGAAGCTAGGCGACATAGTAAAGAACGAAGACCTGAGTCGCTACATCTTATAAGAAAGGAGTGCAGGCATGCGCAACCTTCTGGAAAAAACCCGAGCTTTGAACAAGCTGCTGCAGAAGTCCGCCGGTTACCCGGTAGATTATAAAGAGATGGCCGTCACCTTGAGTGAAAATATAGGCTGTAATGTCTATATTATTGACCGGCGGGGGAAGGCCCTCGGTTATGCTTTTATGAAGGACTTTACCTGCGATATCATGCGGGAAATGGTGGAGTCTCCCGAGGGTTTCCCCGAGGAGTACAATGAAAACCTCCTGCGCATTAATGAAACGCAGGCCAACTTCTGTCAGACTGTAAATGCATGCGTCTTCAGTCACAATCAGCGTTGCAAGTTCAATAACAAGGTGACCACGGTGGTTCCCATCGTGGGCGCCGGTTCCCGGCTGGGAACCCTTATCCTGGCGAGGTTTGGGGTGAACTTTACCGACGAGGACTTAATCCTGGCCGAATACGGGGCTACCGTAGTGGGCATGGAGATCCTGAGGGCCCGGGCCGACCGCATGGAAGAGGAGGCCCGCAAGCGGGCTGCCGTGCAGATTGCCCTGGGCACCCTGTCCTATTCCGAGCTGGACGCCGTGCAGCATATTTTTGAAGAGCTGGACGGGGACGAAGGTCTGCTGGTGGCCAGCAAGATAGCCGACCGGGTGGGCATTACCAGATCGGTAATTGTAAACGCCCTGCGCAAGTTTGAAAGTGCCGGGGTTATTGAGTCCAAGTCCCTGGGTATGAAGGGCACCTACATCCGGGTGTTGAATGACAGGTTGCTGGAGGAGCTGGAAAGGCTCAAGCAACATTAACGGGATAGGTAATTGGAGAAAAAGAACCACAGCCACAAGGCCGTGGTTTTCTTTTTCTGGATGGCTTTACAGCCAGGTTTTCAGGCGCTCCCTGTAGATCACAATGCCCTGGCGGCTGACGGCCACGGCCCTGTCCCGGCGCAGCTCACCGAGGATGCGGTTGGCCGTTTCCCTGGAGGTGCCCACCAGGTTGGCCAGCTCCTGGTTGGTGAGCGGCACGGTGATGCGGATGCCGCCGCCCTCCGGCTCGCCGTGTTCCGCGGCCAGTTCCAGGAGCGCGCTGGCCAGGCGGCGGGTGGTATCTTTTAAAGCCAGCTCCATGATCTGCCGCTGGGAAACCCGCAGGCGTCGGGCCATGACCTTGAGCAGGGCCAGGGCGATGGAAGGGTTCTTCAGGATGAGGGCGTCCATATCCCGGTTGCGGATCAGCCCCACGTGGGCGTCTTCCACCACGGCGGCGCAAGCCGGGTATTCCCCGCCGTCAAAGAGGACCACCTCGGCGAAAACCTCGCCCGGGTTGATGTAGTGCAGGATGTGCTCCCGGCCTTCCTCATCCTGCTTGTAAATCTTCACCCGCCCGGATTTCAGTATGTAGAACGCTTCCCCCGGCTCTCCCTCCATGAAAATGATGTGCCCCCGGCGGTATTTTCTGTTCATGACAAGGCGGGCTATCTCCGCCAGTTGCTCATCGGAAAGCCCGGCAAAAATGGGTATGTTTCTCAAGGGCTCTATATCTCCCCGCAATACAGATCACCCCATCGATTTTTCGTGTTCCGGAACGCCTGTCTCCGGCGGCTTTTCAGCCCCTTTCCTGGCCCGATAATTTTCCCTCCAGGGCCAGGTGCAGGAGGATGAACATGGCGTGGGACCAGCCCAGGGGCAGTACCCAGGCCGGGCCGCCCCTTTCCCTGTCCACCTGCTCGGGCAGCAGGCCGGTGGGGGCGGCGTTGTCCAGGGCCCAGCGGTAGAGGGCCCGGGCCTGCTCCGCCTCTCCCCGCAGGGCGTGGACGATGCCCAGCCAGAGGGTGGTCAGTATCCAGGGGTTCCCACCCTGGTAGCAGTCCCGCTCGTAGCGGTGGATCCCTCCCACCCGGCTGTTACCCAGCACCCGGGATATGGTTTTTATGGCGCCGTCCATCAAGGGGTGGCCCGGTTCCAGTACGCCGAAGGGGAAGGCCAGGCCCAGGACGGCGGAGTCGATGCGGGTATCCTTTTCCAGCCAGAAAATTTCATACAGCCCTTCGGGATCCCTGTCCCTCCAGGCCTGCTCGCCCCGGTCCAGGGCGCAGTGGTAGTCGGAGCAGCCGACCCGGCGGTTTATGCCCCGCAGGAAGCACTGCCGTTCGGGGTTCCAGAGGCGGTTGAGGATGGACTCCCGTATGTTTTGTGCCGCCCTGTCCCACTCCTCCGCCTTTCCGGTGGCCCCCATGATTCCGGCCAGGGCTGCCGCGCCCTTCAGCCCCCCGTAAATTGCCGCCGCGGCATAGGTGCTCTGGAGGAAGTTGTCTTCCCACAGGTCCAGCCCCGGTTCGGGCAGGCCGTTGGGGGAAAGGTGCTCCACCAGGTAGCCGGCCCCCAGGGAAGCGGAAGGCCAGATTTCCCGCAGGAACTCCCCGTCCCCGGTCAGCTTGAAGTGGTGGTGGTAGCCCCATAAAACCGCGCCCACCTGATCTATTTGCTTTCCCCACGTGGGGGCCCAGAAGCCGTTGGTAAAGTAGCGCTGCTGCCAGCTCCCGTCGTCGTTCTGCACCCGGGCGGCAAAAAGATAAAAATCCCTGGCTTCCCGGTGGTAGCCGGCCTCGTCCAGGGCCAGGGCCGTGTACATACCGTCCCGGGGCCAGCAGTAGCCGTACCCGCCGCAGCCGGTGTAGAAGGGGTCGAATTCGGGGGCGGCGATGCTGGCTCCCGTTTCCCTGCTGGTGAGGAGCTTTAAAACCATCAGGGAGCGCCGGAAGGCGGCTTCTTCCGCTCCCCCGTTCCCGGCCGCGGGCCGCTGTTCCAGCCAGCGTTTCCAGTAATCCTCCGTTTCTTCCCGCCATTTCTGCCCCGGCCTGGCGGCCGCCCTGGCCAGCTGCTCGAGGACGGCGGCTTCCGTGGAGGCCGCGGCCAGGTAAAGGGTTGCCTCCCGGGTTTCCCCGGGCTGGATTTCGCCCAGCTCCCAGGCCAGGGCCCCGGCTCCGGCCCGCAGGGTATAGGACTCGCCGTAGAACTCGCCCCGGCCGGCCGCCGCCAGGGGGTCGCCGGGGGTGTCCCGCCGGCCGGTGTGGTAGCCCACCAGGGGGTAGCCGGGGAGCTTCAGGGCCAGGAAGATGTTGCGGCGGAACTGGATCAGTGCCCGGTGGGAGAATTCCAGGTACATGGTGTCGTATAAAGCTGACTCGTCAATGAGAAAGGTGCAGTAGACCACCAGGTTAAAGAAGCGTGCCCGGTCCGACAGGTTGGTCACCCGGTACTGCCGGGCGAGCACGTCTTCTTCCGGCAGGATAAAGTCCGCCTGCTCCACCAGGAGGCCCGGGTGGTCCCTGCGCCTGGTGGTGAGAACCACGGGGGTTTCGTTCAGGTAGCGCTGCTCGCCGTACCAGGGGGCATCGTGCAGCCACCACACCCCTTCCGGGGTGGGGGCCACCTGCCGTATACCCGTGAAGAACTGGCCGAGATGCTGGGCCTGGTCGATATGGGGCCAGAACAGGCGGTAAAGTTCCCCGCTGCTTTTAAGGGTGGCCAGCATGCGGCCGTTGCCGATAACGGCGCCGGGGAGAAGGGGAAGCAACTTGCGACGCATGGGTTAACCTCCGGCAGAAAATTTTTCACCGGTGCCCGGTGATATATTAATAGTTTACCGGTTTATTCCTTCTCTGGCAACGAAAAATGTTTTTTTGTGTTTTTTAGTGTAGGAGCTGGCGCATGGCCCTTTTCCGGGGGGTATAGTGGGTGTGCAGGATTTCCCTGGCTTTCTCGCTCAGGGGATGGCCCAGGAACTCCCGGTAGATCTGCTGCACCGCCGGGTTTTCATGGGCGCGGCGGAATTTTTTATTGATGTCGATTTTGTAGAGGGCCTGGGCCCGCTGCATGCGGCGCTTCACCATATCCGCTTCCCGCCGGTTCAGCCGCCCCAGGATGGGCTGGCCGCCCCCTCCCACACATCCTCCCGGGCAGGCCATGATCTCAATGAAATGGAATTTTTCTCCTCTTTTCAGCCGTTCCAGCAGGCGCCGTGCGTTTCTGGTGCCGTGGGCCACGGCCAGGCGCAGGGTCTGGTTCTTTAGTTTTAGCCGCGCTTCCTTGATGCCGCGCAGGCCGCGAAATTCCTTGAATTCCAGCCGGGTGGGGAGATCCCTGCCCTCCACCAGGGCGTAGGCGGTGCGTATGGCCGCTTCCATGACCCCCCCGGTGGCGGCAAAAATGGCGCCGGCTCCGGTGGACAGCCCCAGGGGCTGGTCGAATTCCTCGTCGGGCAGCTCATCAAACCGGATCCCCGCCTGGCGGATCATCCGGGCCAGTTCCCGGGTGGTTAAAACGTAGTCCACATCCCGCAGGCCCCGGGTGACCAGTTCGGGCCTGGCGGCTTCAAATTTCTTGGCCGTGCAGGGCATGACCCCCACAACCACCATCTTTTTGGGATCCAGGCCTTCTTTTTCCGCGTAGTAGGTTTTGGCCAGAGCGCCGAACATTTCCATGGGGGACTTGCAGGTGCTCAGGTTATCCACGAATTCGGGGTAGAAATGCTCGCAGAATTTCACCCACCCCGGGCTGCAGGAGGAAATAAGGGGCAGCTTGCCGTGTCCCTTCAGCCGCTCCAGCAACTCGTGGGCTTCTTCCACAATGGTCAGGTCCGCGGCCAGTTCGGTGGTGAAAACCCGGTCAAAACCCAGGCGCCGCAGGGCGGCGGCCAGCTTTCCCCTGACAATTGTTCCCGTGCCCAGGCCGAAGGCCTCCCCCAGGGTGACCTGGATGGCCGGGGCCACCTGCACCACCACAAATTTGTCCGGGTCCTCAATGGCCCGCCAGACCTCATCGATGTATTCCCTTTCGGTGAGGGCGCCGGTCGGGCAGACCATCACGCACTGCCCGCAGCTGATGCAGTCCACCTCGCCCAGGTCCTTGCCGAAGGGCGGGCCGATGACCAGGTCGAAGCCCCGGTTGCGCGGCCCCAGGACGCCGACGCCCTGCACCTCCCGGCAGACCGCCTCGCAGCGGCGGCAGCGCACGCATTTGTTGTAGTCCCTGATGATGAAGGGATTTTTATTGGCTACGGGGTACCGGCGCCTCTCCCCGGTGACCCTTACCCTGCGTATGCCCATCTCATCGGCTAGGCGCTGCAGCTCGCAGTTGAGATTGCGCACGCAGGTGGGGCACTCCCCCCCGTGTTCCGAGAGCAGCAGCTCGACCACCCTTTTCCGGGCCCGCCTGGCCCGGGGGCTGTGGGTGTACACCTTGATGCCTTCACTGGCCGGGTAAACGCAGGACGCCTGGAGAGATCTCCGGCCGTTGGCTTCCACCTCCACCAGGCAGACCCGGCAGATTCCCGCCTCGTGAATTCCGGGCAGGTAGCAGAGGCTGGGTATTTCAATGCCCCGGGAGCGGCAGATCTCCAGCAAATTCATGCCTTCAGGTACTTCCGCGGGCTGATCGTTAATCCATATTTTGACCTTTTTCTCCCCCGGCTGCGGGACGGGCTGGCACCGGCCGGCGGGAATCGGGGCCGTTTCCACACGTATCCCCTCCTTGGCAGTTGTGCTGCGTTAAATCTGGCTGACCTTAGTGTTTGACCGGGGGGGGTTTTTAATGCGCTTTCGCATAGTTTGTTTTCCGGGCGTGCAAGCTAAAAAGCGGGGTGAAATGGAATGTGGAGGAAGCAGAACGTGGGGCCGGTGGACCGGCTGGCCCGCATCCTGGGAGGTACGGCGCTGGCCGCGCTGGCCAGGCCGCCGCTGTTGAGGGCGCTGGGGATCTTTTGGGCCCTGGAAGGGGTGCTGGGCTACTGCCTGTGGTACGACCTCATGAATATAAGCTCCATGCCGGAAGATAAGGAAAAGGAAAGCTTCCCCGCTGCCGGGAAGGCCGGGGATGATGGGGAGGCCCTGACCGTCCCCCCGGATGTGGCGGGGCTGGCCTGACGGCGCAGCCCCGGGCAGCCGCCCGGGAAGCGGAAAATAAATGTGGTCCCCGCTGGGGGACCATGTTTTTTACATGCCCTGGATGTAGCTTTCCTGCCCGCAGCTGGAGCAGCGGTAGGAGCCGAAATTTTTAACGGTTCGCTTGAGATGTCCGCAGTTGGGGCAGCGGTAGGTGGTCACCTCAAAGAGGCCGCTGGAAAGGAGCATCCAGGCGGCAATACCCGCCACCACCCCGGTAATTACGGCGGGCGCCTGCAGGGCAACGCCCAGCCCGGCAATTAAAAAGAGCATCCCGGCAAAATAAACCACGCGCAGTAAAATAAGAATTAATTCCAGTCCGGGCGTCCTGATTTCCCCCGGGTAATACATTGTCTTCCCCTCCCCTTGAAGAAGCAAATGGGCCTTTATCATGGTTATTTCGCGTGGAATGAAAAAATTCCTCCCCCGGCAGACAAAAATTTGCCGCTTCCGGGGCCCGCAGGTGGCCGCGGCTCGCCGCCGCTTTCCGGCATTAAGCGGCACCCCTGGCAGGAGATCCCTGTGCAGATGTGGAAGGATTTACGTAAATGTTGCTGCAGGGAAAAAGGGCCGCTTTCTTATTTTTGGCCGGGATCTTCCGAATAAAGTTATAAGGGTGATTTTAAGCAAGCTGTACTGGGGGAGGAAATGGTGGCCGGCGAAAATTTAAAGGTAACCATAAGCGAGGACGGGCTGAGGGCTTATATTTCCGCCCCGGAAGGCGTTACCGTCCTGGAGCAGGAGGCGGTCCGCGAAGCACTGCAGGCGGCGGGGGTGGTTTGGGGCATTAAAGAGGAGGTGGTGGCCTCCTTTGCCGCCGGTCCCCGGCCGGAGCCGTTGCTGGTGGCGGAAGGGGAGCCGCCGCAGCCCGGTGTGGACGAGCGGCTGGAGATTTTTTTCGAGGAGGAGATTCCCCCCGGGAGGGCCGGGGAAGGGGAAGAACGCGTTGACTTCCGGGAGACCAGCACCATTGTTTCCGTGGAGTCCGGGACCCTGCTGGCGGTAAAGCATCCCCCGCAGCCGGGGCAGCCGGGCAGGTCCGTGACCGGCGAGGTTCTCCCACCCCCGCCGCCGGTACTGCTGGAGCTGCAGGCGGGGAAAGGGGTGGAGCTGAAGGAAGGGGGCACCCGGGTGGTGGCCGCGGGTAGCGGGCGGCCCTGGTACAGAAAAGCCGGGAACACTTATATTTTTTATGTTGATCCCCTCCTGGTTCATCAGGGGGATGTGAACATTAAAAGCGGTAATATTAGATTCAAAGGGGATCTGAAAATACTGGGCAATGTTTGTGAGGCCATGGAAGTGGAGGCAACGGGTGCTGTGGAGATCACCGGCCTGGTGACCCGGGCGGCCGTGGTCAGCGGCCGGAAGATGCACGTTCACCGGGGGGTAATCGGCAGCAGGCTGCGGGCCGGCACCGGCTTTCCGGGGGCCCTGAAACTCTCCTTCATGTTCCGGGATATACGGTCCGGCCTGGACCTCCTGCGGGCGGCCCTGGAACAGGTGAAGCAGCGGCAGGGGAAAAGCCCGGCGCGGCTGGATTTCGGGCGGGTTCTCATGGCCCTGATGGATACCAGGTTTAAGCATTTGCGTCCCCTGGTGAAAAACACCCTGCGGGAAATTGCCGCCGTCAGGGCGATGGTGCCGGAGGAAGTGGCCAGGTGCGGCCGCTCCCTGAACTGCCTGGTTGGTCTGAACCCCCTGACGGTGAAGAATTTCGATCAGGTGGTCAGGGACGTGGAAGCCGCCGTCGCCCTGCTGCAGGAGGCCGCGGAAAACCCGGCCGATGTGGTGCTCCCCTCGGCCATGAATTCCACCATCCAGAGTTCGGGGAGCGTTTTTGTGACCCGGCAGGGGTGCGTCAACACCACCATCAGTGCCGGGCGGGACGTGGTGATCAGGGGTTCCTTCAAGGGCGGGGAGATTTTCTGTGACGGCAGCGCCGAGGTGGAGGAGCTGGGCAGCGCCCTGGGGGCGCCCCCGGTGGTCCGGGTGGGAGCATCCGGGGTGATCAGGGTGAAGCGGGCTTTCCCGGGGTCCGTGGTGCAGGTGGGGCAGCGCCGCCAGGTCCTGGCGCAGGAAACGGGCTCCATCAAGGTCCTTCTCAATAAAGAGGGGGAGCTGGATATCATTCCGGGAAAATAATAGTTTTCGGGGAAGGGTGATGGTTTTGCGCGAGGCTTTGCTCATGGTGGCTCAACTGATGGCCCTGGCAGCCCGTACCGCTCCCAAGGGGCTGGGCCAGGATTACGTGGGCGTCAGGATTTTATCGGGGGAAGAATTATCCCGGCTGGCCGATGAAATGGAACGGTTCGGGAAGGAGCGGGGGAAGGTGAACTTCGACCGGGATGCCGATAATGTGCGCCGCTCCGACGCGGTGGTCCTCATCTCCCTGACGGAGAACAAGCCCCTGGGCCTGAACTGCGGAGCCTGCGGTTTCAGCCGCTGCGAGGACCTGCAGAGCCATGAGGGGCCGGAGTTTCCCGGGCCCCTGTGCGCGTGGCGCCTGCTGGATGTGGGTATTGCCCTGGGCTCGGCGGTGAAAACGGCCAGCCTCTTCAATGCCGACAACCGGATCATGTACCGGGTGGGGACGGTGGCCCGCCAGATGGGCCTGCTTCAGGGCCCCATTGTGGTGGGTATTCCCATTTCGGCCACGGGCAAGAATATTTACTTTGACCGGCCGGTAAAAAGTTGAAATATTTTTCCGGACGGCAGGAAAAGTAAAGGGGTGCGTCGAAAAACTATTTTATAATAAATGGCATATATCAACACCGGCAGGTGCCCCCGCTTTTGCGGGGGAGAATAGGGAATCAGGTGCGAATCCTGAGCGGTCCCGCCACTGTGAATGGGGAGCGGCCACCGGGATGATGCCACTGGCAGGGCACCCGCTGATGGGTGTCGCCGGGAAGGCGGGTGGCCGCGAGGATCCTGAGCCAGGAGACCTGCCTGCCGGTTTTGCCACCGCTGGATGATGGTAAAGTCCACGGCCTTGATGGGGCTGTGGACTTTTATTTTTAGCCAGATCCATTAATTTGCAGGGAGGTTGGTGAAATTGCTGCTGGAAAAAACCATAGGCGAGGTGGGGATGCTGTACGAGCAGCCCATGGCTGAGGCCCGGGAGCGGCTGGACAGCCTGATCAAGCCGCCGGGCAGCCTGGGCCGGCTGGAGGAGCTGGCCATTCAGCTGGCGGGCATTACCGGTAACCCCCGCCCCGTGGTTGGCGACCGGGTGATCATCGTCATGGCCGGCGATCACGGGGTGGTGGCCGAAGGGGTCAGCGTGGCGCCCCAGGAGATCACCCACCAGCAGCTCCCGGCTTTTCTCAACGGGGTGGCCGGGATCGGCGTGCTGGGGCGGCTGGCCGGTGCCCGTCTGGTGGTGGTGGATGTGGGGGTGGCCGTGCCCGTGGATTACCCCGGGGTTTTGAACAGGAAGGTACGCCCGGGTACGGGAAACATCGCCCGCGGCCCGGCCATGACCCGCGAGGAAGCGGTGCGGGCGGTGGAGGTGGGCATCGAGGTGGTCCAGGAGGAAATCGACCGGGGGGCCACCCTGATTGGCCTCGGCGATATGGGCATTGGCAACACCACCCCCAGCAGCGCCATTGCCGCGGCGCTGGGAGGCTTTGACCCCGGGGAGGTCACCGGGCGGGGGACCCTGGTCAACGATGAAGTGCTGCAGCGGAAAATAGAAGTGGTGTCCAGGGCGCTGGAGGTGAACCGCCCCGATCCCACCGACCCCCTGGATGTTCTGGCCAAAGTGGGCGGGCTGGAAATCGGCGGCCTGGCCGGGGTTATCCTGGGGGCGGCCGCCCGGCGGGTGCCGGTGGTCATCGACGGCTTTATCACCACTGCCGCCGCCATGGTGGCGGTGGCCCTGCAGCCCCGGGCCAGGGAGTTTTTAATTCCTTCCCACCTTTCGGGGGAGCGGGGTCACCGTCTCATCCTGGAGCACCTGGGGCTGGTACCCATGCTGCACCTGAACATGCGGCTGGGAGAGGGGACCGGGGCAGCCCTGGCCATGCACCTGGTGGAAGCGGCCTGCCGGGTGATCAACGAGATGGCCAGCTTTAGCGAGGCGGGCCTGACCGCGCTGGATGAGGAAAAGATATTGAAGTAAATAAACAGGCCCTGGAAAGCCGGCGGGCTTTTCCAGGGCCCGTATAATTTTTACCGCGGTACGGCCCGCTGCTGTTTGGCGGGCGGAAATTCAACTGGCAGGTCGACCGGTTGTCTAGCGCAGTTTTTCGAAGCGGTCTTTCAGCTTTTTCAGCACCTGGGGCATGGTGGTGTATTCCATTTCGTCCAGGTGCAGCCGGTGTGGTTCGAAGGGTCCCAGGCTGCGCATGTAGCTGGCGATTTCGTTGGCCATCTGCCGCGCCTGATCGAAGGCCGGGTCGGCAAAGAAGTCCTGCGGCCCGATGAGCTTGCCGTCGGCAAGCTGGAAGCCCAGGGCGACCACCCGGGGCGGGCCGTCAAAACGGGATGGGGTGGCCTGCTGCATGCTGACCGGCATCAGCGGGCCGCTGTGGGAGCCGCGCATCCAGCCGCTGACCAGGTGGGGTTTGGTGAAGGGTTCCAGCACCTCGCCCACGGCCGGCATGCCGCTCTGGCAGCGCACGATGCACACCGGGTCGTCCTTACCCACGTAGCGGCCGGCCATCAGGTTAAGCCGCTGGGTGCTGGATACAGCCGCGATTTCTCCCGTTTTCTTGTGGAAGACGCGCTTGATGCAGTAGCGGCCGGGGGCGCCGATAAAGACCAGCATGTCGTATATATCTTCCGGGGCTGAGAAGTTGACCCGCGTGTTTTCGATCAGGTCCCGGACCTCGAAGATGAACCCGTCGTGCATGCTGGGGTCGATGACCAGCCCGGCGGTGTTAAAGGGGTCGGCGAAAATTTTGTACAGGGGCAGGTTCCAGGCTCCCGGTTCGGTCTTGTCGGCCATGAAGATCACTATGGGTTCGCTCTTGCGCTCTTCAAACTCCATCTCCGCAACTCCCGGGCCCAGGCCCTTAATGTTGCCGGAAAAGGCATCGGCCAGCAAGTCCTGTCCCGCTCCGTAAAGCTTCAACTTTTTGGCTATTTCCGTACAGGCTACAAAGGTATCCCAGGCCAGCTGGTGAATTTCACCGTTGTTCCGGCCCAGTTCGTGGGTCATAATCAGGTTGATATCGTCACCTACGTGAGCTACATACGAGTCAATCAGCAGGGAACTGCCCTTCAACATGCCCTGGGCCTTTTCGATCAGGGCGGAGTGGACGCTTGAGTGTCCGACGCATCCTCCGACATCCGCTTTGATGACCGTAACGGTAATTTTTTTGCCCATGAAAATCCTCCCCGTACAAAAAAATGATCCACTTACATTTATTTATTCTGTAAGTCTGGACTTTTTCCTGCTGCAGCAAAAAAATTTTTTAATCTAAAAAGCAAAATGTTGTAACACAATTCTTCTCAAAAGGTCTATTGTGTTATCTTATTTACTGTAAGGCATTACCCCGGGCGGGAATCTTAAAATTCCCGGGGCTTGCAGATGATCTCCTTTACCCTGGTGTCGAAGAAGTGGTTGGCGTGGGCGGGGAGAATGACCACGGCGGTATCGGCACCGGTTCCCGTGCCGGCGATGGCCACCACCTCTTTGCCGGCCGGGATTAGCCCGGCGTCCAGGGCCATGACGGCAATCTCCACGCATACCTTCAAGCCCTGCCCCAGCATGCGCAGGGTCTGGGCGATGATCTCCGCGGGGTAGACGCCGCCGAACTTGTTCCGCACCCCCCGGTCCAGCCCCCCCATGAGGTGGGTGGTGGTGAGCAGACGCACTCCTTTAGACGCCAGTTCTTCCCGCACGGCGGGGGGCATTTCGTCTTCTCCCGGAGCGGCAAAGCCCACGTGGTGGGTTACGCAGACCACATTGGGCACCTTGCCGATGAGCTTTCTGGCTGTTTCCCCGCTGCAGGAGGCCACAACAACGTGGTCGATGGCCAGTTCCCGCGCCCTCTTTACGGCCAGGGCTATGGTTTCATCGGTATTTACAGGACCTTTCTGGGACCAGTACATTTTCTTACCTCCTTAAGCATAAGCTTGGCTACCTTCCCTATTTTAGACCAGCGGCCCTGCTTTTGGCAAGTTGAGGTGCCGGGGGACTGGCCGAAATTACCTGCAGGAGGTATAATTATTTATATGCCCTCCCGGTCCGGGCTATGTGGAAGAAAATAGAAGCTGCCGTGGTGGCCTTGAACGGGTACCGGCGGACTGATAGGATGATTAAGGAGAGTGAAAACGTGAACTGTAGAAATAACCGGTGGAAGGGAGTAGCAGAGTGATTGGCGTTCTGATCGGCCTGGCGGCGGGATTTTTTGGAGGGCTTGTCGGCCTGGGCGGCGGGGTAATTATGATCCCCCTGATGGTGAGCATCCTGAAGTTGAGCCAGCACACGGCCCACGGTACAAGCCTGGTGGCGCTGGTCTTTACCGGGATTTCGGGGGCTATAACCTATGCCCTGAACGGTTCGGTGGATCTGGTGGCCTCCATCCTGCTGGCTTCTACCGCCGTGTTCACCGCCAGGGCGGGGGCTCACTTTGCCAGTGCCCTTCCGGAATGGAAGCTTAAAAGAGCCTTCGGCGGGTTTTTAATCGTGGTCTCCCTGCTGCTGCTGTTGAAACCCTACCTGCCCCACGTGGCCCGGCCGGTTACAGGCTGGGTGGAGACAGTTATCCTCCTGGCCACAGGGATTTTTACCGGTTTTCTTTCCGGGATGATGGGGGTCGGCGGGGGGACCATAATGGTTCCTTCCATGGTCCTGCTGGCCGGTTACACCCAGTACATGGCCCAGGGTTGCTCCCTGCTGGCCATGGTTCCCGTGGGTATAGCCGGCGCTTATTCCCACTGGCGGCTGGGCAATGTTACGGGGAATATCCTGCCCGGTTTGATTGCCGGCATCCTGGCGGGTACTTACCTGGGCGGCTCGCTGGCCCATTTCCTGCCCGAGGCGGCCCTGCGGGTTATATTTTCTGCCGTCCTCATCTGGACCGGAGTGAGGTACTTGCGGGCGCCCAAGCCCCGTACTGAAGGACAGGCTGCCGGTGAGTGAGCCCAGGCCCGGGCCGGGCAGCAGGATTTGAACACAGGCTGGTTCACCTGACGTCATACCAGTTTTAATGGTAGGAGGTGGGTGAATTATGCGCGTGGGAATCCTGGAGACGGATGAAACGTTTGCGTGGCAGCCCCTTCTGGCCCGCGAGGCCGACTGCCGGCTGCGGGTGGATATGCGCGGCCTCCGGTACATGAGTTCGCGGGAAACGCTGGACCTTCTGGCCGGGCGCTTAAAAAATTTTCCGGCGGAGCTTGTTTTTTTGGGCAGCGGTAATTATCATCACCTGGCGCTGCCTTTAATCATCCGGCGGGCTGCCGGGGGTCCGTTGCAGGTACTGGTTTTCGACCGGCACCTGGACTGTTTTCCCTCTGCGCAGGGGTATGTGAGCTGCGGTTCCTGGATCCGGGAACTGGTGAAGCTTCCCGCGGTTCAGCGGGTGGTGGTTATCGGCGTGGCCGGGAAGCTCCCGCCGCTGCCGGCCGGGGTGCTGGTCATAACGCCCGGGATGTGGCGGTCCATGCTTGCCCGGCGCAAGAACTGCTGGGAGGCGCTTTTGGGGCCGGCCGGCGTCTACGTGAGCATAGATAAGGATGTTTTCAGCGCACCGGCCACCGACTGGGGAGCAGGCGAGATGACCGTGAATGAAGTCTTTGCCTTCCTGCGCTGGTGCCTGGAGCACCGCCGGGTGGTTGGGATGGATGTCTGCGGGGAGCTGACCCCGCGCGGCCCCTGGCCGGCGGTGGAGGAACGGAAGTTAATTGCTCATCACGAGAAAATCAACCTGGCTTTATGCCGGCTGCTCAAGCACGCGGCCGGTATATCCCGGCGGGAGGTTCGTAGCAGGGAGTGCCGGCAGGCGGGAGATGAACCGGCATATGGAATGCCGGCCTGACCGCGGCTCCCCGCGCTGCTGCTTTTTAAAAGACGCCTGCCGCCCGCCCGGTCCCGGGTCCGGCGGTGTTGGCGATAAAATCCTGATAAGGAGGAGAGGGAAGCATGAAGGTAGTGGGTATTGTGGGAAGCCCCAGGCGGGGTGGTAATACCGAGACGCTGGTGGAAAGGGTGCTGGCCGGGGCAGCGGCAGCCGGCGCGGAGACGCAAATGTTTTACCTGAACGAGATGAACATCCGCGGCTGCCAGGCGTGCAACCACTGCAAGGAACACGGCTGCTGCCGGCAGGATGATGATATGGCTTCCCTGTACCGGGCCCTGCATGAAGCGGGGGGGATTGTTCTCGGCTCGCCGGTTTACATGAGCTACGTTACGGCCCAGACCAAGCTGTTCCTGGACCGCCTTTTTGCTTTCCTGGGTCCCGACCTGAGCAGCACGCTTCCCCCGGGGAAGAAATTTGCCATGGTTTACTCCCAGGGTGGCGGCAATGACCGGGAGATGATCGAGGGGCTGGCCCGGCATGTGGGCAGGATGCTGGGAATGCAGGTGGTAGGCGTGACCGGCGGTAACGGGATGAATGCCCCCGGCGCGGTGAAAAACAACCCCGCTCTGCTCGAGGAAGCCTTCCGGCTGGGCCGGGAGCTGGCCGGTGCCTGCTAGGAGGAAAAAAGGAGGGACCCCTGTCGCAACGGGGTCCCTCCTCCTTTTGCTGCCGCCGGTTGGCCCCGGGGCCCGGGGACGGTAATGTCCCCGTGAAGCCGCCTAGCAGAATTTTACCGTTTTACCCCGGTACATGACCAGGGGCTGTTTTTCCGCCCCGGCCGTGTCCGCGGCCACCACTTCACCGATGAAAAGGGTGTGGTCGCCGGCAGTATGCCGGGACACGAGCCGGCATTCCAGGTTGGCCACACAGCCGCTTATGCGGGGTACCCTGATTACCTTTGCCGGCTCCGTTTTGAGATGTAATTGGGCGATTTTGTCCACATCCCTGCCCGAGCGTGAGCCGCAGAAGTTGGATACTTCCTGCTGTTCGGCGCTGAGAATGCTGATCATGAACTCTCCCGTCCGGACAGTCATATCATGGGTAAAGCGGCAATTCCTTCCTGAAAAACACCCCGCCGGGATTAAGGAACGGGTATGACAATATTGCCATCCCGCCCCTGCCCGCTCCTGAACTTATATTAGCGAAAAGGCCGGGTTTTATCCGTGGAAAATTGGTGAAGTGGTGCGGAGGGGGGTTTTACCTTGCCCGGTAAATATTGGGCAGGTCTTTAAAGGAGAAATTTTTTGACCACGGTGATCATTCGGGGAGGATGGTCCGGGTAATTCCAGCTTGCTTTCCCAAAACGCTGCGGGCGGGCAGGGAAGTACTCCTACCTGGGGGGCCAGGGGCTGCAGTTCCTGACGGTGCAGGGCCATGCGGATGTGATGCCGGCGCTGATCCTGGGCACTGTTGTCGCGGCTTCCTTCCTGGGCGGGGTGCCGGTGGGCCCCCTGATCACTTCGGGACTCCTGGCCCTGTGCATCAAGCTGCTGAGTAGAGGATAAAAGTGTGTGAAATGACTTTCGATCTTCATTTCAGGTTTGGTTCGACAGGGAAGCTACCCTCTGGGGCAGTTGGTGCCAGCAATATTTTTGCATTAGCTGGTGGAAAAGGTTAATATGATGTAATTCGTCCATAATAATTCTTTCCAGCAGTTCTTTTATATAGGGATCATCTATTATTTGCTGGTGTTTGCGGTAGTTGGTAATAGCTGCCCACTCGCCGGCGATGTCTGCAGATATGCGATCGCATAGATCGCTGCCGTAATATATATATGATGCGTCCCAGTATTTTTCCTCGTTGGTAACGGTTAATACGCGGTAACGGGGTTCTACTCCAAGCATGAGAATGACTGATCCCAGCATTTCCAGGTGATGCATCTCCACAAGGGATATACACTCCAGCAGGTCGGCAGCTTCTTTATATTGTTTTTCCAGCAACAAGTGATGGTAGGTGTATTGCATTATTGCGCTGGTTTCACTGACTGCCCCGGCGTAATCCTCCAGCAGCAGCCTGGCGTAGTAAGGGTTTTGTTTCACTACCCTTAGTTCGGGGTAGGGAGCCGGATAGGCGCATTTGTAAACAGCAGGAGACATACACATAAAAAATAACCTCCCCTTTGCTGGAATTTAGTTAATATATATGGTGGAAGGGTCCGGCATATGAACTTCCTCCGGGTTCAATCCCGGATTCCGGCCCGGGGGAGCGCTATATTTCTGCCGGGTTTTTTAGAACGGAGTATTAAAATGTCAAAAGTTATAATCAACCCGACCAGTTGCAAAACGGCTCTTAATAAAACCGGTATTCCCGGTTACCGTTACTGCCTGAACCCGTATACCGGCTGCTCCCACGGGTGCCTCTATTGTTATGCCGATACAGTGCTTCGTTTTGCCAGCCGTTTCGGCAGGTGGGGAGAATTCGTGGCCGCCAAGGTCAATTTCCCGGAGGTTTTAAGGCGGGAGTTAAAGCGGAAAAGAAGCCTTACGGGCAGGGTTCTCCTCGGTACCGTTACCGACGCCTACCAGCCGGCGGAAGAAAAATTCCGCCTCACCCGGGCTTCTCTGGAGGTTCTGGCGGAGGAGCAGCCGGACGTGGAGATTGATCTGCTCACCAAATCGGGCCTGGTGGTGCGGGACCTGGATGTGCTCAAGAAGCTGAAATATTGTTCCATCGGCTTTACAATAACTACCCTGGAGGACAGGGTGGCCGCTGTGCTGGAACCCGGGGCCTCACCGCCCGCGGTGCGCCTCCGGGCTGCAAGAAGGCTTGCCGGGGAGGGCCTTTATGTCTGGGCTTTTATCGCGCCCTTTATCCCGGGAGTAAGTGATGCTCCCGGGGTGCTGGAAGGCCTCATTTCCGGCCTGAAAGAAGCCGGCGTTAAGGCGGTCTATCTTGATTCGTTAAATCCATACCCTGCTTCCATCTCCCGTTTAAAAGCTGCCTGCCGGGGCAGGCTTCCCCGGGTGCTGGCTTCCCTGGAGCGGTATCTTGCCGATCCCCGCGGCTATTTGAAAACGCTTTCCGGCAAGCTGGCCGCCCTTTCCAGCGAGTACGGCTATCATTTAAGGATTTAAGTTCAGGGATTTAAGGGGGAATGATCAGATGAGAGAAATAGCAGTTGAGCTGCCCGGTTCCGGCCCGGTCCTGGAAGCCTGCCTGGACCTGCCGGGTGGTACCGGCCCCTTTCCCGGGGTAGTGCTCTGCCACCCCCATCCTCTCTACGGCGGCAATATGGATAATAACGTCATTCTCGCCGTCAGCCGGGCTTTAACCGGCCGGGGGATAGCCAGCCTGCGGTTTAACTTTCGCGGTGTGGGCCGCAGCCAGGGCAGCTTTGCCGGCGGGGTGGGTGAGCAGGAAGACGCGCGGGCAGCCCTTTCGACCCTTGCCGGGCGGGAGGAGATCGACTCATCCCGCATCGGCATCATGGGTTATTCCTTTGGGGGAATGGTGGCCCTGGCCGTGGGGTGTACCGGTGAGCTGGTCCGGGCTGTTGCGGCTGTCTCCCCGGTTATCCCCGCCGGCGTGCTTGAACACTGCACCAGGCCGAAGCTGATTGTCAGCGGGGAGGAGGATAATATAATTACTCCTTCCTCCATTTTGAAAGAAACTGCCGGCATGGCCGAACCGAAGGTGGTTGAGCTGGTCCCCGGGGCCGATCACTTCTGGTGGGGATATGAAGAACTGGTGGGAGAGAAGGTGGCCGATTTCTTCGCCCGGATATTGGGCAGTTAAATGGTGAAAAAGGGGGTTGTCCATCATCTGCGGGCGTTTTACCCTGACTGCTGCTCCGGAGAAAATCAGTGAAGCGTTCAATGTCCCCTTTGATATCCTGTATTCTCCACGTTACAACATCGCCCCGGGACAGGAAGTTCCCGTTGTGGTTGAAGAAAACTCCAGGAGACTTCTCAAGGTTATGCGGTGGGGCCTTATTCCCCGCTGGGCGAAAGACGCCTCTCTGGGGAGCAGGCTCATCAACGCGCGGGCGGAAACGGTGATGGCGAAACCTTCTTTCCGGGATTCCTTCCGCTGCCGGAGGAGGTGCCTGGTCCCCGCCGACGGCTTTTACGAATGGAAAAGGGAAGGAAAAAGGAGCACCCCGTACAGGATAGTGCTCCCCGGGAAAGAAGTGTTTGCCCTGGCCGGCCTCTGGGACAGGTGGGATTCCCCGGCGGGAAGTGTATTTTCTTTTACCATCATTACCACTGAGGCCAGTGAAGCCATGAAGGAGATCCACGGCAGGATGCCCGTCATTCTTACCGAAGAGCGGGAGTACATTGAATGGCTCCAGGCGGGGGATCCCCGCACCCTGCAGGAAATCCTCCGTCCCTACAGGGGGAAGCTGCATATCTATCCCGTTTCAAAGCTGGTTAACTCACCCCGAAATGACATGCCCGGGCTCATTCTGGAGGAGAGAAGGGAATAACCCCGCTACCGGCGGGGTTTCTGTGTGCGCCCGGCATGGGCGTTAACTTGGTGGTGAAAGGCAGGTGCAGGCGAGGCAGCACGAGTCTGCTAGCCAAAGGCAAGGGTGTCCATCGCGAGGTGGAATCGGATCGGTGCGCCGGCGGCAAAACCACGGCCCGATGAACAAGAACCCCATAAGAGGCTA